>JAAUQD010000122.1 GCA_012032815.1 Flammeovirgaceae bacterium | reverse complement strand
CACGTATTGCGGTCTTTCACCAAATGATTCGCCCCAGGAGGGATTTATTTTTTCACCCATTTTCAAATCATCGAAGACACTGAAGGTAAATGACGTGAACGATCCGAATTTCTTTCCTCCCAGCTGGATATCCAGATGTGAAGTTTTTTCATTATTAACTGAGCCGTAACGAAAGAAAGCATTCATGGCATAATTCAACTCATCATCAGTTGCCAGTTGAGGTTCTTTCGTATGAAGGTGTATAACACCACCCAGTGCGTCACTGCCATAAACCGTTGAGGAGGGGCCTAGAAGAATTTCAGCGCGTGCCAAGGTGTTGTTATCAGTAGTAATCAGGTTTTGCAAATGACCGGAACGGTAAATCAGATTGTTCATGCGCACACCATCGACCACCAGCAGTACCCGGCTGGCCTCAAATCCCCGCAGCATGGGACTGCCACCGCCCTGTTGACTTTTTTGCATCGCTACTGTGCCGGAGTTGGCAATAAGTTCAGCCGTTGTTTGGGCGTTCATGTTTTTTATAACGGGCTCACTCATTACAAGAATTTGCTGAGCTACGTTCCGCCTTGGTTCAGGAATTTTGTTTGCCGAGATAACGATTTCATCCAGGAATTTTGGAATGAGCAAAGTATCTACCGGTTGTGTTTTAGTGTCCTGACTTGAAACCAAATACGATATAGAACATAAAAGACATGTAAGAACAATCTTCATGGAGGATAGAATTGGAAATATGGTGAAAGAATAAAATGGCTCCCTGAGCCGTACAGTATAGAAATCAGACCTGCGGTGGAGGTGAGTCTAATTCCTCAATGAAAGAAATGAAATGATTGTTATACGTGTCAACGAAAATTCTTGTTCCTAATATAGGAGTAAGCTGTGGCTCTATAGGCTGAATGAAATTCAGGGTAAATAGTTGACTTACGGAAGTGGGAAGTTCACCTTTTTGAGATTCATGATCAGCACCATCAAATATACTTTGCAATAAGAACAATAACTCTCCTTCTGCAGAATCGAGCCACGCATGAACGATTATGCAATCATTACTTTTTCAGTTCTGACGATGTCGTACATCTTTCCATCAATGCGCAATTCGTTGTCATCCACTTTTGATTTATGAAAATCAGCCGAGGTCAATTTCAATATGGTTAAATCTTCTGATTTATAATTTTCGCGATTCTCCCAAAATGATTCTTGAAGTTGGATTTCTCGCAACGCAACGTAGAGGTAATAACCTCCAACCTGAAGGAGGAACACAATAACCAGCACCACTGCGAAAATCCGGTTCATGGAGCGAATTTGAGTAATTCCTGCTTAGGAATCCAGCCCATTTACAAATACGGGTTTATATGAATTTGGATTCAGTGAAATAAATTACCAACCGCCACCACCTCCGCCACCACCCCCACCGCCAGAAGATCCGCCTCCGCTACTTCCTGAACTGCTGCTGGATGGCGGGGTACTGCCCGATGAAACCGCAGATGAGAAAGAAGATCCAAATGATGAGGAAATGGAATTTACACTAAACATTGAATCTGATGGCCCGGTATACCATCTTGGTTTGTACTCTTCATTTTCAATCGCTTTGGCAATGATTTCATTGAATTGCTCTCCCCATTCATTTTCAACATTAAGCGCAATGGCATAGGGCAACAATTTTTCAAAAAGTTGGGGTGTCTTTTTAGGAGGGTTTAAAAAATTCAACCGGTCTTTTTCTGCTACGGTCATAAATAATTTTAATCCTTCTATATGATCCATGTTCTTCCTGCCTGCGAGCGTAGGTGCTTTAATTAAATAGTAAAATAGAACAATTAGAAAAACGATGGAAAGAAAAATTCCGGCATACGGTATCATTGGAATCATGGCATCACGAAACCCTTCTGTTTCGATGGCATAGTTGGTCCAGGAAGAAATAATCATGATGGAGATTCCGGCAAGAAAGATTCCTCCTATTTTGTTGCGGAGGCCTGGCTTAAAAAGAAGACGGATACCCATATACAACATACTAAGAAAAATCGTTGATGCTAGGCTAAGTAATATTATACCACCACCTAAATCACTGTCAATCATCATTACCTGAGATATCATGATTATGAAAGTGGCTATACCCAATAAAATTGCTGGCACCATCCAACCATAGTTTAACCGGAAGTTGGCCTTTTTCAATTCTTTTTCAAGGGTCGATTCGTGTTTGGTTTTAGCTGAGGCCAGCGTGCTATCATACGATTTGTCGAGCTCAATTATTCTTTTGCTGGCGATCAGATTAGTATCCAGAATTTTTTCTTCAGCGGATAAGTTTGCCACGCTACCATCTGTTTTTTTTAATTTAAAGTACTTCGAAGACTTGTCAATAGTTAAACATCCTTTTACAGCCATATTAACGATACTGGCAGTGAACGCCTTAGGATCATATCCCATTTCCATTACATAACGGCATGCGGCTGGTGAAAAATTCTTTGGTGATTCATATTGCGGAATAATCGTTCCCCGATTAGGATCACGTCCTACCCGGTACCACGCAACTAACAGATAAACAAGTAAAGCGAGCAGACCTGCAGTCCCATAGATCAATCCTTTATTATCATTGATCATCTCTTGGTCAAGTTCAGCCTGTGTTGGTGGAGCAATGACACCTTTATTCCACCCTACCGATACGGTCATGCCCTCATACGAATACAAATATTGGGTCATATAAAATCGAATCTTGTTGGTGGATATTTTTTCCATTTCGCACCCACACCCGGTTTCTCCCTCAGGACCGGAGTAAGCAGCGAACTGTGAAATTTCTGCACCATCAGGTAAGGTTATTGTCGCGCTGGCTTTTTCAATGGCAAACTCCCAAAAATTGCCCGTAGCATTCCAGTATATCTCATCATACGAATCAAAAAAACGAACCTGGTTTTCGATGTTGTATTTTATGGTGTAGGTGTATACTCCGTTGTCGAGAAATACATCGGCATTTCCTATACGAATGCGAACACCATTATTTATCGACTCAACATTAAAATTTTCGGCTTCGCCATTCTTAAGTACCTCCTTTACGTCAAGGGAGTATCTTTTTTTTCTGGAGTTCGGCCCGATTAATACAGTTGGGATATCTCTGAAAATTCCCCGCTGGATTCGATTTCCCTCCACATTGACTTTGATTTCCTCGGTGACATCAAGACTTCGGTTCAGGTTTACAATAATATCACTATGAAACTCTAGAATGTGTTCTTGTGAATAAGAGAAGCCGGACCAAAAGAAAAATAGAAAGACAATCGCTAGTTTTTTCATTTCAGGAAAGTTTTACCTCAGGATTAATACGCTGTTGGATATCATGAATTTCAAAGAAAGGCTGCTCTTTGAAATTAAAAACACCGGCCACCAGGTTTGAAGGAAAAGACTGAATCAGAATATTGTTATCGCGAGTAGCACCGTTATAATATCTGCGTGCCATCTGAAGGTCGTTCTCAATTTCGGTAAGTTGCTTTTGTAAGTCCAGAAAATTGACATTGGCTTTTAGATCCGGATACGCCTCCACCGCCACAAAGACCTTACTGAGTGTGTCGGTGATCCGATCTTCAACTTTTCCCTGATCGGTTACCGACTTTGTATTCATGCCTTCATTGCGTAATGCCGTGACGGTTTCAAACAATTCTGTTTCATGTTTGGCATATCCCTTTACCGTACTCACCAGGTTTGGGATCAGATTGTATCGTTTTTTAAGTTGTACATCAATACCGCTCCACGCTTCGGCCACCATATTTTTTTGTCGAATGAGTTTATTGAACATGTATATGATGAATACGAGAATGAAACTACCTGCTAAAAGGGCAACAGTTAACATGGTTGGGTTTTAGTAAACCATGAATTTAACTGAATTCAGTTAATTAGACTAAAATTTAAAACGGACATTATTTAACTAAACAGTGTAAGCCGGAGGTTCTTTTTTTTGTTGCAACCTGATTAAGCAGCATTGCGTCTAAGGGGTGATAGAATAGGTTTATCAACTTTATGATCAACAAGTCTCAATATGTTTTACAATTATTTTAAAACCGCGGTTAGAAGCCTTACGCGTCATCGGTTTTTCTCTTTTATCAATATTTTTGGGTTGTCAATTAGTATGACCATTTGTATGGCTATTATCATGTTGATTGCTGATCAAATGATGTATGATAGTCATAATACAAAACGCGATCGGATTTTTCGAATATCAACTACACCATTGAATAGCGATGGCATTGAGGCCAGCAGCATTGCCTACGCAACATCCCCAATGCCTTTAAAGCAGGAACTTCTAGAGAAATATTCGGGAGTGGAAAAAATTGTCAGAGTTAGAAGAGGATTCGGAAATAATTGGATTCAGTTTGATGAGGATGTGAACATACCACTCGGTGGGTTCTTTGCCGATGAAGAGATTTTTGAGGTCATGGAGTATGAAATGGAATATGGCGATCCAGGAACTGCATTGAGGGAACCTTATTCAGTGGTATTATCGAAACAAGCTGCTAAGAAATTGTTTAAAGATGATGTGCCCATTGGTCAAACGATAAAAGTTGGAGACTTGGGTACATATACAGTTACCGGTATTCTTAAAGAGACAAACAATAAATCGCATATTGTATTCGAGGCGCTTGCCAGCATGTCTACGATATCAAGCCTGGAAGCAGAAGGTACTTTCCGGCCGATGATTGATAATTGGAATAGCTATTGGAACTCAAGTACATACATACTGTTGGAAGAAGGTAAAAGCGATGATGACATACTACCTCATTTTTCTAAAATATTTGAAGAACACTATGCACCGATTACCAATCCGGACATTCAGAAGATTACATTTCATCTTCAAAAATTATCAAATATTACGCCAGGGCCATTCATGAATAATGCCATTGGTCCATTTCTTCCATGGATATTTGTTTACTTTTTTGCGGGGTTAGCGGGACTAATCATGATCACTTCTTGCTTTAATTTTACAAATCTCTCAATAGCACGATCTTTAACACGTGCCCGTGAAATTGGAGTAAGAAAAGTTATTGGGGCCGCCCGTTGGCAAATATTCTTTCAATTTCTAAGTGAGGCGATTATTATTTCGCTTGTTGCACTGGCTATCTCATTCATATTCATTTTGGCGTTAAAGCCTGTGATGCTTCAATTTAGCATTGCGCAGATGCTAAAATGGGATTTAGAATTAAACCCCTACGTGTACCTGGCCTTTGTTGCTTTTGCAATCATTGTTGGTGCGCTAGCAGGATTATTTCCAGCCGTTGTCCTTTCGGGATTTCAACCGGTTACAGTATTAAAGAATCTCAATACGATGAGGTTGTTTTCAAAAATCGGCTTAAGGAAGGGTTTATTAATTGCTCAGTTTTCATTGTCGTTGGTTTTTATCCTAACTGTACTAGTGGTGTACAACCAATTGAATTTGTTTTTAAAGACTGATCATGGGTTTGCTAATGAAAATAGAATTCTGATACGATTAAACAATACCGAGCCGGGACCTTTAAAATCAGAATTGAGCAAACAATCTAATGTGATTAGTGTAAGCGCAAGTTCGCATATTCCTGCAGCTGGCACTACGTATGGAAGTGGCTTTAAAAAATCGCTGGATGATAAAGAGTGGACTGATTTATCTTATTTCTCTGTTGACGAGGACTACCTCGCACATATGGAATTAAAACTATTAGCTGGAAGATTTTTCAAACCAGAAGATGGGAAGTCAAATAGTAATTTTTTGGTGATCAATGAAAAAGCGGTTGAAGCATTTCAATATACCTCAATTTTTGATGCTCTTGGAGAAGAGGTCATTTTTCAAAGAGATTCGAGTAGAAAGGTAATAATAGGTGTTGTCAAAGATTACAATCATCAAATTTTGATTCAAAAACTTGCTCCAATGGCTTTAATGTTTGACCCTGAGCGATTCAATCTGCTGCAAGTAGCGTATCATGGAAATTATGAGGAATGTTCAAAAGTCATAGAGCAAGCCTGGGCGGTTGTCAATCCCACTCTGAAAGTTTCGTACAAGGATTTTCAGGAAGAAATGAATTTATTATACGATATGCTTTTTGGTGATCTTGTCAATATTCTCAGTGTAATTGCTTTTTTGGCGATCAATAATTTCCTGCATGGGGCTATTGGGTATGGCCACTTACACTACGGAAACGCGCATCAAAGAAATTTCGATTCGTAAGATTTTAGGGAGCTCTAATTCCTCACTGGTATATCTTCTATCAAAAGGATTTCTTGGGATATTACTAATCGCCATTCTCATAGCTGTTCCCCTATCCTATTTCCTGAATAACCTGTGGCTGGAGTTATTAGCCTATCACGTTACCATAGATTTCGCAACCGTACTCTTCGCGGTTATGGTGTTGTTAACTTTCGGAGTATTGACTATTGGATCACAAACATGGAGAGCCACACTTATAAATCCTGTTGAAAACCTGAAAAGTGAATAAACTATTTGTAATGTTTTAAGTGAACTATTTCCTCCGGTTTGAGAAAACGCCATTTTCCCCGAGGTGTATCTTTTTTATCAAGTCCGGCATAAACTGACCGATCCAGTTTCACTACGTCATACCCCAGTGTTTCAAAGATTCTTCGCACCACCCTGTTCCATCCAATGTGCAATTCAATACCAATCGTTTTCTTATCCTCTGAAACAATGGCCACGTCATCTATTGGTACGACACCCTCTTCGAGCGTAACACCTTCAGTAATTTTTGTAAGATCATTTTTGGTAAGCGGTTTATCCAACTCAACTTTATAAATCTTCTTAATATTATAGGATGGATGGGTCAGTTTGTCAGCCAACTCGCCATCATTTGTAAATAACAACAAGCCGGTTGTGTTGCGGTCGAGTCGCCCAACGGGATAAACCCTTTCGGAGCACGCTCCCGCAATTAAACTCATGACCGTTCTCCGTTCTTGAGGATCGTCAGTGGTTGTGATAAATCCTTTGGGTTTGTTGAGGAGAATATAGACGGGTTTTTCCCTGTGCAAGCGTCTCCCTTCATACCGAACATCATCGGTGGGTTTTACTTTGTGGCCCATTTCAGTAACCACCTGTCCATTTACAGTAACCAGCCCAATCTTGATGAGTTCATCAGCTTCCCTGCGACTGCATACTCCACTGTTGGAAATATATTTGTTCAGTCGGATTAACCCCGAAGAGTCTGGCCGTTCAGCATTTCTTGCATCTTTTGAGCGTCCTCGTTTTTCACTGAACGGTTTTTTAGCGAATTCATTTTTGCGAAAAGGTCTTTCATCTCTACTGAATCGGGAGC
>JAAUQD010000031.1 GCA_012032815.1 Flammeovirgaceae bacterium | reverse complement strand
AGGCTGGTTGTTTGAAAAATATCCATGTCCGAATTTTTTCGGAGAGATTGTGGAATGGCTGGGCTTCGCGATGATGTGTTCATCGTTAGGTGCGTGGTCTTTTTTTATCTGGACATGCGCCAATTTGATTCCTCGTGCGCTGGCGCATCACCGATGGTACCAATCAAATTTTGAAAATTATCCCACAAACAGGAAGGCAGTGCTTCCAGGTGTGCTTTAAGCTTAAGGTTATTATTAAATAAATTATGTTTTAGGTCGTCATGCTTTGAGAGCCTCAGCATGACTGTTTAGTTTTTCTTCAAATAGAAAAGCAATTATCCCGTACCTGATTTAAATCGACTGAATCTTGTGCTGCATTAATCCGGCAATACTAACTGCCCTTGTTCTGGCTTCCTCGGCTTTGTCTCCCTTAAAGTGTGCGTCAATGGTTTTATTAAATAAGTCCAGCCATCGGTTGAAGTGCTCCTGTGTAAGCGTAAATTTTTTATTCAGCGCCAGGTGTGGTGTCATGGGATTGCCTTTGTATGTGGTGTCGCCCAATAAGACCATAGCCCAAAAATCGTACATTACCGGAAGGTGACTTGTCCAATTTATTTTCGCCACATCATTGAAGATGGGAGCGAGTAGTTCATCTTCTTTAACACGTTCGTAAAATGCATTTACCAGAAGAACAATGTCCTCACGGGTTTTGATTTCTTTTTTCAACAAGGAAAGGATTAAGCTAACTCACGTAAATCAACCGGCACTACACGGGAAATTCCTTTCTCTACCATCGTGATACCATAAATAACATCAGTGGATGTCATTGTTCGTTTGTTATGTGTGACTATTACAAACTGGGAGTCCTTACTAAAGTTTCTAACAATAGTATTGAACTTATCGATGTTGGCATCATCTAGTGGGGCATCCACCTCATCAAAAATACAAAACGGTGCGGGCTTCAGTAAATACATGGAAAAAAGCAGCGCGGTAGCGGTGAGTGTTTTCTCCCCGCCCGACAGCTGGTTGATCGTCAGCGGCCGCTTTCCTTTAGGCTTGGCAATAATTTCAATATCCGATTCCAGCGGTTTGGTGGGATCAGAAAGTTTCAGATCACAATCATCGCCTTCGCTGAAGAGTGTCCTGAACACATCAATAAAGTGTCTTTTAATTTCGCCAAACGCTTCCATAAAAGTCTGACTTGCTACCATCTCAATTTCCTGGATAGTACTGAATAAGGACTCTTTTGCTTTTTCAAGATCATCTTTCTGCGCTTTAATAAACTCATCGCGCTTGTGAATTTCTTCGTAGGCTTCCATGGCCATGGGGTTGATGGGTCCCATGTTATCCAGTTTATCACGCGTGCGGTTTACATCATGGCGCACCTTTTCTTCATCGAGCGTGCTGATACGAAGTTTCTCTTCTTCGGTGGCATCATCCAAAATATGATCCAGATCAATGCGGAACTCAACGGAAAGGCGTTCTTTCACACTGTTCAGTTCCAGCTTTCCTTCATTGAGGTTATTCTGCAATTCCATCAGCACGGTATCAATGTTCTCCCGTTGATGTTGTACTTCGCGAAGTTCTTTTTCAAAATGATCGATCTCACCGCGATTGGCATAATAATCTTTCTCGGCAACACCCAGTTCCTGTTCCATTTCTTCCTTGCGTGTGTACATGCCAATGAGTTCCACATCATTACTTTGTGTGGTCTCGATGATGGATTTTATCTCTTCTTCATTCTTTCGGAATTCTGATTGATTGGTTTCAATGCGAAGTGTACTTTGTTCCATCGACTCCTGTTTGAAACGTATTTCCTGTTCAATGCTCTTTACCCGGTTTTCTTGCTGATGATAAAATATTTGCTGCTCATTGAACGAAGTGGATTTCTGTCCGAGTACATCGTTTTGAACACTAAGATCCTCAGCACCGCTCTTTAGTTTTTCTTCTGCCAGAGTAAGCTGGTTTTTGGTTTCCTCAACATTCGGCAGGAGCTCACTCAATTCTGTTTCTAGTCCCTGAATTTTTTCCTGAATGTCTTCCCTGCGTAGGTCGGCACTGCTGAGTAAATTGGCAAACTGCTCTTGCTTGGTTTGAACGGAAATAAAATCGTTGTTCACCAGCTTTATGGCATTTTGAGCTTCTTCAATTTGTTGCTTAATGTGGTTACCCTTCAATTTTTCCAGTTCGTGCTGGCGCTCAATCAGGCTTTGCCGAATGGTGTCCACTTTTTTGGTCAAGTCTTTGATTTCAACCGACAGCTTTTCAAGATTTTTGGCCCGCCCGATTTTCTTGCCTTCAAACAATCCTACCGAACCGCCTGAAACGCTAAATCGCCTTCGGGTGATCTTGCCGCTTTTGGTGATAAAGGTATTGACATCATCGCTGGGCAGGTTTTTTAAATCTCCTTCATAGAGATAGACCTTGTCAAGAATGTACGCCATAAGTTTGGAATACTTCGGGTCAAAGTCCATGATTTGAGTAGCCGGAAAAGCATTGTCATAAATTTGCGTAGGTGATGGAGTGAATTTATCGAACGCATCTAAAATGAAAAATGGGCTTTGCCCTTACTGGCATCACTTAGAATATTAATCGCCTGATACGCTTCCGCTTCATGTTGAACGACATAATAATTTAAAAAGGGTTCGAGATAATTCTCTATCGGCACACGGTATTCCTCTGAGGTGGATAAGATGTCAGACAGGAGCGGAGCGTCTTTTGTCCATCCAACATTTTTCTTCAGAAATTTTATAGCTTCAGGAAATCCTTCAAGATTCTCCACCAATGACTTTGTTAGCTGGAATTCATTTTGGCGGGCATCCAGTTTGCGGCCTGCCTCCGTCATTTCTTCCCGAATCATCTCAATGGTTTTTTCCATGAATGAAATGCGCTGGATTATATTCTCTTCTTCTTCTTTGAGTTTTTCAAGGTGAAGGTTTTTTGATTGATCTCTTCCTGCAGGATTATCAGTTTCTTTTCAAATTCTACCAGGCTGGCGCTTTGCTGACTTTTGTCTGACGTTGTTCGATCCATTTCCTGACGAAACGAGGATATCTGAATCTCACGGATTTCTACGGCTTTTTTGATTTGAAAATACTCCTCCTGGCGGGCGAGGAATTTTTGCCGCATCAAATCTACTTCTCCTTGCAGTGCGTAGGTTATTGACTTTTGATTTTCGTAATCCTTTTTTAATCCCTCATTTTTTTCACTCAGGTCTGCTAATTCTTTAAGTGCTGCCTGCTTTTCGGTCTCCAGACTCTCCGTACTGAACCGCGCCCGTTCATTACTTTTTTTGTCCTGCTCGATTTGCTCTTTCAGTGTTTCAACCCGATCTTTTAAAAAGCGGAGCCGTTCGTTCTTGATTTGCTTATCGGCTTCATACTTCCGGATTTGTCCGACAAACTCATTAATATCTTTTTGTCTGGCTGCGAGAGTCTTCTCCTTATGAATAAGTTCAGCTTTTGATTTCTCAATGTTAGCTTCACGCTCGGCCAGCTGGGCAACCAGCGCACTCTTGCGGTCCGTCTCGATATTCACTTGTTTGGTGAGTGCATCAAATTTTTCACGCTGTTTACTTACGACAAGTTTTGCGAGGTCAATACTCTTTACTTTATAATCCTCTTTAATTTTATAGTATTGCTCGGTTTGCTTAGCCTGCTTTTCCAGGCTCTTCATGTTTTTCTCGATTTCGAAAAGAAGATCCTCAACCCGCTCGAGGTCGGCATCAGTGTCCTCCAGTTTGCGAAGTGTTTCCTTTTTTCTCTTTTTAAATTTTGAAATACCTGCGGCTTCTTCAAATAGCAATCGTCTTGAATTATCACGGTCGTTCAGGATGTCATCAACCATACCCAACTCGATGATGGCATAGCTGTTGGAAGCTACCCCGGTATCCAGAAATAAATTCGTGATGTCCTTGAGCCTGCACACCACACCATTGAGCAGGTATTCTGAATCTCCTGAACGGTACAGTCTTCGGGTGATGGTCACTTGTGAGTACTCTGTAGGGAGAATGTTCTTGGTATTATTAATAGTCAGCGAAACTTCGGCCATTTGAAGCTGCGAGCGTGCCGAGGAGCCATTGAAAATGATGTTTTCCATCTTTTCAGAACGTAAAGCACTGGTTTTCTGCTCGCCCAGCACCCACCGTATTGCATCCACAATATTGGATTTTCCGCACCCGTTTGGTCCTACTATTCCTGTTATTCCTTCGTCAAAATTGATAACTATTTTATCGGCAAAACTCTTAAATCCTTTAATCTCCAGCTTAGAAAGTTGCATGTATCAGTACGGGTGGTTGTCGTGAAATTTTAAGTGTGCAAAGATAGGGTTATGCATCGGCATTTTGAAAGTATCGATTGCGTAATTTGAGATAAGCTGAATATGGGATTTTGACCCAATTAAATACCCTTAATTCACAAAAAGTAGATACCTTTGAGCGCTATGGGTTTCGAATTTTGGATCTGGCTAATCATTATTGTGATCTCGTTGATTGCAAGGGCCAGGCGTAAGAAAAATGTTGAGGCACCTGCCGACAGGGGATTTACAAATCCTGATCCTGCAGATGGTACCAAGCCATTAACTTTTGAAGAGTTGTTGCGTGAAATTCAGCAGTCAAAAACAGCTACTGAAACCAAACCAAAACCATTGCGCACAAAGCCCAAACCAACTTTTGGAGAACGCAAACCCTTTGTTCACGAACAGCCACCCAAGCCTAAGTATGTCGACTATGATGATGATATAAAGGAGGAAGAACAGGACCTTGAGGATGCTTCTTATGACTATAGGGATAAGGATAAGATTTATGATGTTTATGAAAAGGCAAAGCAAGAAGCTTTTTTAAGGCCATCACTGGAAGAAACGTCCAACGTTGACGATACTGATGTGCGCTGGAAACGCTTTGATGAGTTTACGGCAAAACGTGAAAAGCCAAGCTTTAATTTTGTACATGAATTACGGGATCCCAAGGGTTTTAAAAAAGCCTTTATCCTGAGTGAAATATTGAACAGAAAGTATTAAAAACTTGATTTTTTGAACTAAATATTACCTGGATGAGGTAAGTTTCCTTTTATAGGCTGATTATTTTTTGCTTTCCCTCATCTTTAATGATTTTAGGTTACGATTGTGTTTTGGAGGTTATCTATTATTGTGTAATTTTTTAATGTCTTTCTTGACATGAAGTTGGCTAAGTTTCTATGTGTGATCCTTCTAGCTGTCGTTTCAGCTAATGCTTTTTCGCAATGTAAAAGCACGTTCAAGTATTCCGTTGAACAGCCAGACTCAGAATTGGTACAAGGTAAAGTGCATTTGGAAGTAACGGGTAGTGAATACCCATATACAATCAAGACGTATAGCCTGGATCACAAAGAAATACCTGTTGTAAACACGAAGAAGGCACTTGAAGAAAGTGATTTTATAATTGAAGGACTGGAACCTGCTTATTATTTAATAGTTGTTGAATGGGGGAAAGGCTGCAAAGCCACATTGGGGGGATTGGAAGGAATTTTGATTTCCAAATCCGCTGACCGATGAAGCAACTACTCATTTTGTTTTTTGCCCTGTTCGTATTTACGGCTTTTAATGCAAGTGCTCAATGCCCCACGCCCGGTTTAGCGGTTGTAGAAGTTTGTAATGATACGGGTGGAAATGGGACGATCAGAGTTTACACCACCGATGGTGGAGTACCCACTTCCTTTTTGTTATTCAGCATTAGTTTGAATCAATTTGTATCCGTTCCTATTGGTAGCGTACCCGTTAATACGTCAATCCCACTACCTCCCGGTGCAATTGCAGGAGTTGAATTCACTCTGGTACCTGATGATGATTATGTTGTTCGAATCAATTGCCTTGGAGGTGGTTTCGTGGTCGTAGGCGGTGGAGGTATCAATGTTAATTCAGCGAATGCATTAATCCTCTCCAAAACGCCTGACTTCAATTTGGTTTGCCCAACGGATACAAACGGTGCAGGAATGTTTACCGCATCATCTGGATCACCACCCTACACGTTTACCCTAGACGCCAACACCACCGGAGGATCTACATCATCAACACCAACTACATTTTCGTTTAATGGTGCGGGTTTTGGGCTCGTTACGGTTACGGTTACGGATAACAGAAATTGTACGGTTCAGGAAACCATAAACGTGATAGCACCTCCTTATAGCTTTTCTACAGGAAAAAGTGATGTGTCTTGTTTTGGTGGAAATGATGGATCTATTACAGTTACGGTATCTGGTGGAACAGCACCGTATGAATTTTCAAGCAACAACGGAGTTTCATTCAGCCCCCCATCGGCCAGTCCATTTACTTTTAATACATTAACAGCCGGGGGATACAGCATTGTTGTTCGCGATGCGAACTTATGTTTAACAAGTCCAACACTGGTCACCATTAATGAGCCACCGATTATTTCAATAACCGGAAGTTCATCGACTAATGTAAGCTGTAATGGCGGAAGTGATGGTAGTGTCACGGTCACAGGGGCGGGGGGAACAGGAACATTGACTTATACTTTGAACCCAGGCGCGGTGATGAACACCACGGGGAATATTCTCTGGCCTTGCCGCCAATACCTATACCGTTTCGATAACAGATGTTAACACTTGTGGACCAATTGTTACCCCAAATATCTTGGTAACAGAGCCTGCAGCAATTAGCATTACCGGAACAAGCTCAACCGACATCACGTGCAATGGTGCTGGAGATGGCAGTATCACAGTTACGGCAATGGGCGGAACCGGAACATTAACCTACACATTAAATCCAGGCGCAGTTAGTAACATAACCGGAATTTTTACTGGCTTAAGTGCCAATACCTACACTGTTTCAATTGACGATGCCAATGCCTGCGGCCCTGTAACCACTGCAAATATTTTAATAACCGATCCTGCTCTGATAAGTATTACGGGTACAGGCTCGACAAATGTTTCCTGTAATGCAGGAAGCGATGGAAGTATCACCGTAACGGCAGTTGGAGGTACAGGTGCAATAACCTATACGTTAAATCCCGGAGCAGTTAGCAACGGCACCGGATTGTTCGCGGGATTAGCCGCCAACACCTACACGGTATCCGTAACCGATGCCAACGCTTGTGGTCCCGTTAGCACGGCCAATATTGTTGTCACTGAACCGCTGGCTATTTCAATTACGAGCAGCAGTTCAACCAATATTACTTGTAATGGAGCCGGAGATGGAACAATAACGGTTACAGGATCAGGCGGAACAGGAGCGTTATCCTATACATTAAATCCCGGTGCAATTAACAACGCTACGGGAATTTTTACCGGTCTTGCTGCCAATACCTATACAGTATCCATTACGGATGTTAATTTGTGTGGCCCAACAGTGACACCCAATATTATGATTTCTGAACCGGCTGTGATAAGCATAACCGGAACCAGTTCGACCAATGTCAGTTGTAGTTCAGGGAGTGACGGGAGTATTACGGTAACCGGTGCGGGTGGTACTGGAACTTTGACCTACACCTTAAATCCGGGTGCTATCAGCAACACTACCGGAATTTTTTCTGGACTTTCAGCAAATACATATACAGTTTCCATTACGGACGACAATGCCTGTGGGCCAGTGGTAACACCCAATATTCCGATTACTCAACCAGCCGCAATAAATATTACGGGGACAAGTTCTACAAACGCCAGTTGCAATGCCGGCAGTGATGGAAGCATTATGGTTACTGCAGCCGGAGGTACAGGAGTATTGTTATACACACTAAATCCTGGCGCAGTCACTAATGCCACCGGAATCTTTCCAGGTCTTGCCGCAAATACGTATACTGTGTCAATAACGGATGTGAATTTGTGTGGGCCGGTAGTAACGGGAAATATTGTAATCACTGAACCTACAGCGATTTCCATTACCGGAACAAGTTCTGTCAATGTAAGTTGCAATGGTGGGAGTGACGGAAGTATCACTGTCACCGGGTCCGGAGGCACGGGCGCATTATCGTATACATTAAATCCAGGAGCGGTAACAAATGCCACTGGTATTTTCCCGGCTTGTCGGCCAATACATACACCGTTTCTATTGATGATGTAAACTTGTGTGGTCCGGTAACTACGGCCAATATTATAATTACAGAACCGGCAGTCATCAGTATTACTGGCAACAGTTCAACGAATGTAAGTTGCAATGGAGGGAGTGATGGAAGTATCACCGTCACCGGGTCCGGAGGTACTGGTCCATTATCCTATACGTTAAATCCGGGAGCAGTCACAAATGCCACCGGTATTTTTCCCGGTTTGTCTGCGAATACATACACTGTTTCTATCGATGATGTCAACTCGTGTGGTCCGGTAACTACTGCTAATATTCTCATTACTGAACCAGCCGTCATTAGTATAACCGGCAGCGGCTCTACGAATGTAACATGTAATGCAGGTAGCGATGGGAGCATTACCATAACGGGTGCCGGTGGAACAGGAACATTAACCTATACATTGAACCCCGGGGCAGTGAGCAATATTACCGGATTGTTTACTGGGCTTCCGGCCAACATATATACGGTTGCAATTACGGATGCAAATGCATGTGGACCCGTAACCACTGCAAACATTATTATTACTGAACCTTCAGCGATAAGTATTACAGGAACTAATTCAACAAATGTTACTTGTAATGCAGGAAGTGATGGCAGTATAACTGTTACCGGAACGGGAGGTACAGGAATAATAACCTACACCTTAAACCCCGGTGCCGTAAGCAATATAACCGGAATATTTTCGGGCCTGGCTGCAAATACCTACACGGTTTCGATAGATGATGCGGTTGCCTGCGGCCCTGCAGTTACAGGAAATATTGTAATCACAGAGCCGGCTGCTTTAAGCATTTCAGGAACAAGTTCAACTAACGTTAGTTGTAATGGTGGGAGCGATGGCACTATTACTGTTATCGGTGCAGGAGGAACAGGAACATTAACCTATACATTGAATCCCGGTGCCATCAGTAACACAACTGGTTTATTTACCGGATTGGCTATAAACACGTATACGGTTTCCATTGATGACGCAAATGCTTGCGGTCCGGTAACAACAGCAAACATTGTCATCTCTCAGCCAACAGCAGTTATGATTACTTCCGTTAATAAAACTGATGCAACGTGTTTAGGACTGAATAATGGAGCAATCCAGATCAACAGCAGCGGAGGAACTGGCATTCATCAATACTCCATTGACAACGGGGCTAACTTCCAGGCTTCAAACACATTTATCAATTTGGTACCCGGAGTCTATAATGCTGTAGCTCAGGATGCCAATGGTTGTCTTACCCCCCCTACGGTTGTAACCATAAACAACGGTACACCAATATCAATAACCTCTTTTACTTCAAACAACGCGACTTGTGTGGGTATAAACAACGGGTCAATTGTAATAAATACTGTAACGGGTGGTGCTACTCCCTATCAGTATTCAATTAATGGAGGAACGTCTTTTCAGGCTTCTAATTCTTTTCCCGGTCTTGCCGTTGGAAGCTATGATGTTGTAGCCCGTGATGTCAACAGTTGTTTATCCAATAATATCACAATTGTTATTGTTAGTAATACGACCATTACATTCACTGCAACCCCTAACGATGCTACCTGCCTTGGAGTGAATGACGGATCCATCGTCATCTCAGGTGAATTGGGCGGCACCGGACCTTATACTTATTCAATAGACAACGGGGCTGCCTTTCAGGCCAGTCCCACATTTACCGGATTAGCCGCGGCTTCTTTTGATGTTATCATCCGGGATGTTGCTACTTGTTTATCCGCAACGTCTACTGTTGTAGTCGGTTCAGGCGCTACAATCACACCAACTACAGTTAATGTAACCGATGCTTCATGCGGTGGTGTAAATGATGGTGCTATTGATGTAGCGGTAGTTACAGGAGGAACAGCTCCCTACACCTATTCTATTGATAACGGTACGAATTTTCAGGCAGCCGCAGTTTTTAGCGGACTTATAGCTGCCCCTTATGATGTGGTTGTCAGAGATGTTAACGGGTGCTTATCAACGCCACAACCGTTTATTGTTGCTCCGGGTATTTCAGTTTCCGCAACCATAACTTCAACTGATGCCACTTGTATAGGCAATGACGGCTCAATTGTTATATCCGGTGAAACGGGCGGTGCCGGCCCCTATACGTACTCTATTAATAACGGAGTTTCTTTCCAGGCTGGAGCAACATTCAATGGTTTATTGCCAGGTGTATATGAAGTGGTAATCCGTGAAGCCAGCGGGTGCTTATCCTTGCCAGTATCCACTTCAATTGCATTACCTCCGATGTGCGGAGGTGTAAATTGTGGTGCGTTTACTGTTTCGGTTATTCCAACTCGCCCCACCTGCATTGCTCCGGATAGCGGTTCGTTGATCTTCAGCATTTCTGGTGGGTCGCCCAATTATACGCTCACCCTCACAATGGTGGATCATTTACACAGGCACTGATAGGTTCTGGTCCTACCTTCACATTTACAAACTTATCGGCTGATAACTATTCATATACCATTGCGGATAATGCCACAAACACTTGTACTCAACCGTTCAGTTTGCAAGTGTTGACTATTCTTTCAGCATCGTTAGTGAGCTCGACTGATGTGCAATGCTTTGGTCAGGCTTCTGGCACAGCTACTGTCGATATTATTTCTGGCGGAACGTCTCCCTATGAATATTCGCTGGACGGTACTAACTGGGTTTCATTTGTTTCTCCGGTTCAGATAACCAACCTCTCGGCCAGTGTTACTCCTCAAACTATTATGCTTCGGGATGACGCTGCTGATGTTTGCCCTGCTCTGGTTCAGGTTTTGATTTCGGGTCCGGCTAATTTACTGGATACTTTATATGTAAATACATCCATCTCCGTTCCTGATTTACCAAATGGTACAATGACTGTAGGAATTCTTGAAAGCCTTGAAGAACCTTATGAAGTAACATTGGAGCTGACGCAGCCCATGTTTCCAGGGCAAAGCTTCTTTATGGACTGGACTACCACCGCACGCAATGCTCAATTGGATATGGAACTTGTCATAAATGGATTGTATGCCGGTGGATATGTTTTGCAAATTCGTGATGCCCTGGGGTGCGTGAAGAGTTATCCAATTTCAATTGGCGTGGACACGAATCTTTTTATACCGAATATTTTCACACCAAATGGTGACGGAGTCAATGACTTGTTTTACATCCGAAACCTGCCATCTGATGCCAACCTGGTAATAACCAATCGATGGGGTAATGAAGTTTTTTCCGCTTCGGCCTATCAAAATGATTGGGATGGCGGAACAACAGCCGATGGAGTTTATTACTTCAGGGTTTCTTTTGCCGATCAGGCCTACACAGGGTGGGTGGAAATTATGCGCGGTAAATAGCGGGTGATTATACCTTTGCTAAAAAACTCATGGTATCAATATTGTCTGAATAGTCATTGATTTCAGGTGACTGTGCTTGTCCAAACTCTACACTACCATTATACCATCCTTTCGCGGATACCATGCATTGAATTTTCTCTTGATCCCGATTCAATTTTTCCTTTAAATCGTCCTGATGGCTGTAATTCTCATAATATAGATTAGCCAGTGGTGAAACCAGCGAAGTGTTTTTGGTAAGTAAAATGAAATTATTATCAAAAAAAGGAATCTGATTCATCAGCAAAATCGATTTATGATAATCGTAATTATTAGCGTATTTGTGATGGTTGATTAAAGTTTGATAAGGATCCCAGTGTTTCAGAATGGATTCAACCGGAAATCCTTCAGGGACAAAAAGCTTGGAAATATTTCTGCACCCTAATCCAAAGTAGGAGAATACATCGAGTGCAAGGTTTTGCAGAGAAGATGCGTCTTCTTCACCCATAAGGATGGCGCATGACGATCTGTTTTTTCGAATGATATGAGGTATACTTCTGAAATAGTATTCAAAGTAGCGGGATGAATTGTCACTGCCGGTAGCGATGATACCCTCAACGTGTTTTAAAAATTCCGTGGTTTCGATGGAGTCCTTAAACCGGGGTTCCAGCTCAATAAGCTTGTCAATGATGAAATTGGTTAAGACCGAATCGGAAGAGCTCACTTTGATTTTGGCTTTGTGGCCTGATAATAAAACACACATGAGGTCATGAAAGCCTACCAGCGGAATGTTTCCGGCCATGACTATACCGATTGTTTTTTGTTTCCCGGCAAGTTGATAGGATGAAATCCATTTTTGAAGTTTTGCTTCGATCAGCCAGGATATAATACCGGAAAGCGCCCTATCTACATTTTCTTTGGTGAACCACACGTTTTGATTTTCAATTTTTTCCTGTAGTTCTTGCCGGCCTGCAACGGGCAAGCTTTTTAGAGATTCACCCAGCCGTATAAAGGCAGATATTCTTTCGTCAATCGTCATTCTCTGGATTTCTTTTTTATCAGAATTATTTCTGAGTAATTTTGAGGCTCTAAATTAATAGAAAGCAGGGAATTTGATATGGCCATAAAGATTACAAGCGAATGTATAAACTGTGGAGCATGTGAGCCCGAGTGTCCGAACACTGCGATTTACGAAGGCGGTCGTGAGTGGACATGGGCAGGCGGAACAAAGCTTGTTGAGGTGATTGGACTCAATGGTGAAAAAGTTGAAGCAACAGCAGACCAGCCACCGGTATCCGATGAATTTTACTATATCGTCACCGAAAAATGTACGGAATGCAAGGGATTTCATGATGAACCGCAATGTGCCGCAGTGTGCCCTGTAGACTGCTGCATTCTGGACGAGGATAATGTAGAAACGGAAGAAGAACTCTTGGCTAAAAAAGCGCACCTCCATCAGGAGACGATATCACAATAGATTATTTCATTTTTGACCGCTTGATCAGGTAGGCTTGTAATACGTGGAAGTAATCCTCTTTGGCGTTAGCCGAAATGAAATCGATCTTTAGCTGATTGCACTTTAGTTTCAGCTCATGGTGAAATGTCTTTAACTCAGCTTCATATCGTGTCCGGATTTCGGCAGGTTGCAACCGCAATCGTTCTTTCGTTTCCAAATCTATAAATTCATGAGGCCGGTCTTCAAAATTAAAGGCAAGTTCTGTTTCATGGTCGCTCACATGAAACAGGAGCACCTCATGCTTGTTGTGCTTCAGATGCTGCAGAGCTTTAAATATTTCTGATGCGTCTTCATCCGAATCAAACATGTCTGAAAAAAGAACAATGAGCGACCGTTTATGGGTTTTCTCGGCAATCTCATGAAGAACCTTTGAAACATGGGTAGGTCGGGGTTGTTGCTTTCTGTTCTCCAGAAAGCGTTCTAGCGTTCCGAAAAGTTTATGAAGATGGTTTGTGGCAGATTTTATCGGAGTGTATTCTTCAATGGTATTGGAAAACATACACAAACCAACTGCATCGCGCTGCTGATGCAGTAAGTAAGCGATGGCAGAGGAGCAATGAATGCTGAACCGCAGCTTGGCAAGGTCATCCACAGGATAGTACATGGAAGGAGAGCAGTCAATGGCAATCAGGCATCGCAAGTTGGTTTCTTCTTCATATTGCTTTGTGAAGAGGCGATCCGTGCGGGCAAAAACTTTCCAATCGATGTGACGCGTGCTTTGACCTTCGTTGTAATTGCGATGCTCAGCGAACTCAACGGAGAATCCGTGATAGGGTGATTTGTGCAATCCTGTGATGAACCCTTCCACTAACTGCCGGGCTAGGAGTTCCATGCTCTTGTATTGCCTGAACGTATTAAAATTGGATTGCGTTGACATCAATCGTTTATTAAGAGTAAAGATGGTTTTTTAAACTGGAAACATCGATTTTCAAAAGAATATATTGCCCTCAGTTTGCATTAAATTTAGATTATACTAATTTCGGTAGTGACTTTGTACGAAAAAATACCCCATTTAACCCCAATATTCTGTGGAAGAGCATAAGTCGAACGGCCGTGAAGAGATTTTCTCGGAAAAGGTAAAGGCCGGAAAGAGAACCTACTTTTTTGATGTAAAGAGTACCCGTTCCAATGATTACTATTTGACGATTACGGAAAGTAAGAAGAGGTACAACAAAGATGAAGAAGGATTTACCTACGAAAAGCATAAAATTTTCCTTTACAAGGAAGATTTCAATAAATTTATTGAAGCATTGAACAGCACAGTAAACCATGTTAAGAATGAGTTGATGCCGGAAGTGGATTTTGCGCAATTTGATCAGCCTCGTGATGAGGGTGAAGCGGAGAACGCAAATCAGCCGACAATCGATACCGAACTTAAATGGGATTGATTTTTTATTTCTAACCTAGACCGGGAGGGCTCATTGAAAGATGAGCCTTTCTAATTTTATATCCTTCTATTCGGCTTAAGCGATTATATTTGCGCCTTATTTTTTGAAAACAAAGAACTATGGGACTTAAGTGCGGAATCGTAGGATTACCTAATGTTGGAAAGTCAACACTTTTTAATGCGCTTTCGAGCAATAAAGCAGAAGCAGCCAATTTTCCGTTTTGCACTATCGAGCCTAATATAGGCGTCATTTCGGTACCTGATGATCGCCTGAGAATACTTCAATCTCTGGTAAACCCGCAAAAGGTTATTCCAACTTCATTTGAGTTTGTAGACATAGCCGGACTGGTAAAAGGAGCAAGCAAAGGCGAAGGGTTGGGTAATCAGTTTTTAGCCAACATTCGCGAAGTAGATGCTATTGCCCATGTCGTCCGATGCTTTGAAAACGACAACATCGTTCATGTCGATGGGCGGATCAATCCCGTGGCCGATAAAGAGATTATTGATGCGGAACTTCAGTTGCGCGACCTTGATTCGATTGAAAAGAAAATATCAAAGGTAGAACGCACAGCAAAAAGTGGTGATGCCAATGCGAAGAAGGAATTTGAAGCACTGAAGAAATTTAAAGCAGGCATACTGGAAGGTAAGAATGTGCGATCCATTGAGGCTAACGAAGAAGAGCTTGAGGCGATTGAAGATTTACAGTTGTTGACAGGTAAGCCGGTTATTTATGTGGCTAATGTTGATGAATCTTCTATTCTTTCAGGCAATGTCTATGTAGACGCCTTGCGCAAAACCATCGAAGGCGAGGGGGCCGAACTGGTCATGATCAGCGCCTCCATTGAAGCCCAAATTGCTGAACTGGATAACGAAGAGGACCGTCAGACTTTTCTATCGGAATATGGCCTTAAGGAATCGGGCTTGAATAAGCTGATCCATGCGGCTTATCATCTCCTTAATTTAATTACCTATTTCACGCCGGAGAAAAGGAAGTGCGTGCCTGGACCATCCAGCGGGGTTGGAAAGCACCCCAGGCTGCCGGAGTTATCCACACCGATTTTGAAAAAGGGTTCATTAAAGCAGAAGTGATTAAATTATCTGATTATCAGCACTATAAGACGGAATTGGCATGCAAAGAAGCCGGTAAAATGGCCATTGAAGGCAAGGAATATGTAGTTCATGATGGTGATGTCATGCATTTCAGGTTTAATGTTTAAGAATATTCTTGCCGTCAATTACTGATTTTTAGTACCTTAGCCCATCGCAGTTGAATTTTTAGAGCGGGTCCCTTTTTTAAGCATTTTTTAGCCCTTCAAACTGTTAGGCATTGAGAATCAGGATTATTTTTTCGTTGAAAAATCGCGGATCGTATGTTCCGTTTCACCATCAATATCTGCTGGCGCAAACGATAAAAGGGTTTATTCTTTTAGGTAAGAATCCTGCTTATACCGATTATAACCACTACAATTTTTCGGGTCTTAAAGGCCAGATAAAGATCAGCCGCAAGGGGCTTCATTTCTACTCATCCAAAGTGACTCTGGTATTCTCTGCCAGTGATAAAGACTTCATCGACTATTTTACCACAGTTCTTTTCGAGCAAAAGGAGATTATGATTGGCAATATGCTTTTGGTGCCCGAAGCTATTGAGCAGGAAGATCCCGTGGTAGTTTGTGAGAGTGTTCGGTTTCTTTGTATTTCACCTCTTGTTCTTATTCAATCGGGCTTTAATGATGAGAGCGGCAAGCGATTTATTTTACCTGAAGCGGATGAGTTCTCCGACTTGCTGTATGATTCTACAATCCAACGCATGGAGCAGTCAGGGCGATACACCCCTGCTCAATTGGCGGAGTATTATAAGTTTCAGATCATTCCCGACCAGGAATACCTTTCTAAGATTCAGTCCTCTCATAAAAAATTCGCACGGATATATCCGGTATACGACTCGGACGTGAAATTTGAAGTGAGAGGATATACATTCCCGTTCACGCTCTATGCACCAGTACCGGTTCAACAATTCATTTATGAAAACGGACTGGGCTATTTTACTCACAAAGGTTTTGGAATGTTGGATGTAGCCGGAAGTGATGTGGTAAAGAATCCTGCCGAATCGGAAGAGACGTACGTCAGCGCGGGTTAACCGGCAGCACCATATATCCGATCAACAAATCTGCATTAGGCTGAAAAGGTCGGTAGTAAACAAGTATCTCATACATGTTTTCAGTCTGATAGTGATTGCCTTCAAAGTAATTATTGTCCGTGGTTTTGGAGTCAACAAGATATTGGTAATTGTACCACCCTTGTTTCATTAATATCGTAGCCTCATAACTGGAAGTACCTGGGTTGTAGCGCATCAGGTTTGCTTTTGTTCTTTCCCAATTGGTAAAGGCACCCGCTACGTACACATTTTCATTGCTGAGCTGAGTAGATTTAAGCATGAATGTTACATTAACATAAGTTGAAGACTGCGGATTGCGCTGCCAATCGAGGTTGTCAATAATGAAGTTACCGTTGATGTCCTGATATTGGGAATAGTATTCGTTTGTTCGTGGCTTGTCAGGCTGGATTAAAAGATGGTGGGGAATAACAGTCCTGTCCATTTTCAAGGTGTTGATACCAGGGGCAACGACAGAACGAAAATCAACAAAGCGAAACTCATTCCCGGCATTGAAAAATTTATCGGTATCGAAGAAACGGTACTCCAGCTGCCGAATGTCTTCGCGAATGAAACTCGGCTTCACATTAATTTTGGCATTGTCCCAGCGATCGTTTTGCCGTACAATGACCGATACACTTTGATGTGGATTGACCAACTGGAATTTAGGATAATTGACTACAAAATTTAATTGCTGGTTAGACGTGAATAGCGTACCTCCGCTCGATGCGTTAGCCGCGACAATCGACACCTGATTGTCAAATACAACAAATCGTTTTGAAAGGACAATGTCTTTTTGATTGAAATCACGGTATACAACCAGCACGTAATTGCCCGGAAGTTTTACCGGTGGAACTTCAAATGAATAATGAACGTAAGGAATAGCCGTATTGGTAGAATACTCATAGCCATTAATGTTGAACTCATTGTATTCCTCCAGAAAGTCAAGATTCGATAGACTGGATTTCGACCAGTCGGCATTGCAGTGAATAAGGTATACCTGGTAGCTATTGTAATCCTGACGCAAATCATCAAATTCTAAAATAAGGCTGAAAGGACGGAGGGGCGTTGCTGCCGGATGGAATTTATCAGCAATAATGTTTGGGGGGCCGGCATAACACTGAATGGTTTTGATTTCAGGTTCATAGGCTCGGTCGCGGTACTCCAACTGTTTTTGGCCTACTGATGTGTAGAAAATGCTGACAGCGAAAAGGAGAAGAAGGTGTTTTAACATGAGGGCAGTGTGTGCCAATTAAATGCCAGTTTTTAGTTCATCAATTTTTTCCAATAATTCTTCCCATTCATCATTGGCTTCGCGCAAGGATTGCTCAAGGTCCGTCATTTTAGTCTGGTATTGCTGAAGGGTTTCAAAATTGGAATAAACTTCAGGTTTGGCCATTTCTTCCTCAATTTTTTTCTTCTCTTCTTCAAGAACGATGATTTCCTGTTCAGCTTGTTCGCCAAGCCTGATATATTTCTTCAGGTCTTTCTCCTGTTGACTATTTGAGGTTGATTCCTTTCTACGTTCTCGGGGCTTAGGTACTACGGGCTCAGGTGCTGCCTCTGTCTGAATATTTTTTCTCCAGTATTCATACTCTTCATAGTTGCCAGGAAATTCTTTCAGTTGCTTATTCTCAATATACCAAATCTTATTGGCTACCTCACTCACAAAATCGCGATCATGAGATACCACGATGAAGCTTCCCTTGTATTGCTGTAGTGCCTGCACTAAAATATTCTCCGAAAGGAAGTCAAGATGGTTGGTGGGCTCATCCAGCAATAAAAAATTAGCTTCACTGATCAAGGTTTTGGCCAAAGCCACTCTGGACTTTTCTCCTCCCGACAATACCTTGATTTTTTTAAAGACATCGTCATCAGAAAATAAAAAACAACCGAGCACATTCCGCAATTCCTGCTCAGACTTTCCGCTACCGGCCTGCTTGAGTTCTTCCAGTACTTCATTTTCTACTTCAAGGGCTTCCAATTGATGCTGCGCATAAAAACCCATAATTACATTATGACCCTGAATGCGTTCCCCGTCAATGTCTTCGGTGCCTGCAAGTATTCTCAGCAAGGTTGATTTTCCTTTTCCATTCGCACCGATCAATGCGATTTTATCATGCCGCTCCAGTGTGGCATTGGTTTTTCGAAAATCACGTTATCACCATACGCTTTGGACAGGTCATTGAGTTGCAACACATGACGCCCGGATTTCTGTGAAAACGTAAACCGGAAATTAACAACGGCATTATCATTCACAACCTCATCGACCCGATCCATCCGGTCGAGTGCTTTCACCCGCGATTGTACCTGACGGGATTTACTGGCCTTAGCTCTGAACCGCTCGATAAAACGCTCAGCCTGCCTGATCTTTTGCTGCTGGTTCTCAAAGGCATTCTGTTGGATTTCTTCCCTTAGTTCTTTTTCCTGCTGGTAAAAGGAATAGTTTCCCTCGTAGGTGATTAATTGCTCATTAGTGACTTCGATGGTCTTGGTCGAAACTTCATCCAGAAATCGCTTGTCGTGAGAAACAATGATGACGGCCCCCGGATAATTCCGTAAATAATTCTCAACCCACTCAATGGACGGCAGGTCCAGATGGTTGGTGGGCTCATCGAGCAGCAGGAGTGATGGACGCTCCAGAAGTAATTTGGCCAGCATTACGCGCATGCGCCAGCCTCCTGAAAATTCTTTAAGCGGGCGGTGAAGGTCTTCGGTCGAAAATCCGATTCCCTCCAGCACTTCTTCGGCCTTTGACTGCATCGTATATCCATCCAGGCGCTCAAATTCTTCCTGGTGTTTGGCTAATTTATTCACCAGGTCATCTGAATAGTCATGCTCAAGTTGATGAAGAATCTTTTCGATTTTTCGTTGTGTATCGACTGCATCTTTAAATGCCTCCATAGCCACGGTAATAATGGCGTCATCGGTTTGGTAAGAGAGCAAATCCTGGTTGAGGAAGCCGATCGTACAATCTTTGGCTTTACTCACAGATCCTTCATCAAGGGTAAGCTGATTGTCAATTATCCTCAGGAGCGTGGACTTGCCTTTACCATTGAGGCCAATAAGGCCTACTTTGTCGTCAGGGCGAATAAATAAAGAGGCATTCCGGTACAAAGCCCGGCCGCCAATAAAATACGATATGTTAGAAAGGGATAGCACAGCAGGGTTTCAACTAATTCAAAAATGGCGACAAAGGTACTAAACGATTTGAAGGGTTGAAAAAGTTTGAGCGGTGAAGATAATATTACCAAGTTCTGTTAACTTGACTTTTCAAAAAAACCAGAATCAAATGAAAGGAAGCAAGATTATCGCGGCATTTGTATTGTTTATGGCTTGTAGTTCTTCCAATTCAGATGCTCCAGTACTGGTGGATGGAGAAAATTCGAGCCCCGCAATTACAGAAGCCAGTTCACGTCTTCCACTTAATACCATAAAGCTTCCGCAGGGTTTTGAGATAAGTGTTTATGCAGAGGTAGATAATGCAAGGTCTATGGCCCTCTCACCCTCGGGTACGTTATTCGTGGGTAACCGCGCAGGTGATAAAGTATATGCCGTACGCGATATGGATGGTGATTTTAAAGCTGATAAGCGATGGATCCTTGCATCTGGTCTTAATATGCCTAATGGTGTTGCTTTTAAGAATGGCGACCTCTATGTAGCCGAGGTGAGTCGCATTCTCAAATTTGCTGGCATAGAATCCAAATTAGGTAATCCGGGAACCCCGACTGTTGTGTTTGATAAATACCCCACCGAAACACACCATGGATGGAAATACATAGCCTTCGGACCCGATGGGAAGTTATATGTACCTGTGGGTGCTCCCTGCAACATATGCGAGTCGAAGGATGCCGTCTATGCATCCATTACAAGAATAAACACGGATGGGTCAGGAATGGAAGTATATGCCAACGGTATACGCAACACTGTAGGGTTTACGTGGCATCCGCAAACAAACGAAATGTGGTTTACCGATAATGGTCGTGATATGATGGGTGATGATATACCGCCCTGTGAACTGAACAAAATAACACAGGCAGGAATGCATTTTGGTTATCCGTACTGTCATGGGGGAACGATAAAGGATACAGAATTTGGAAACAAAAGAGCGTGCAGTGAGTTCACCGTTCCGGTTCAAAACTTAGGTCCGCACGTTGCTCCGCTTGGGCTGAAATTTTATACCGGAAGTATGTTCCCTTCGCAATACAGCAATCAGGTATTTATTGCCGAGCATGGCAGTTGGAACCGCTCAAAGAAAATCGGATATCGTGTTAGCCTGGTGGGTGTGGCCAACGGAGCCTCCACAGGCTACTCAACATTTGCCAGCGGCTGGCTGGATGACGAAGCTCAAAAAGCGTGGGGAAGACCGGTAGATGTACTGGTGATGCCGGATGGGAGTATGCTGGTGTCGGATGATATGGCCGGAGTGATTTATAGAATTACGTATTCGGGATAGTAATTGTTTTTCGTTTTATTTTTCTATGTACGCGATGCATTCAATTTCTACCCGCGCACCCAGAGCCAACCCGGTTGTACCAAACGCGCTGCGTGCTGGTTTGTGATTTGGAAAGTATTTCAGATACTCAGCACTCATCTGGCCCCACTCGGCAATATCTGCCAGCATGCACGTACATTTAATAATGTTGTCCATTGAAGAACCATTTTCCTCCAAGACTTTCTTGATGTTCATCATGGTCTGATTTGTTTCTGGTATGATGCCACCTTCAATTAGTTCGCCAGTTTCCAGATCACCTATTTGTCCGGATAAGTAAATAATATTTTCGATTTGAACAGCTTGAGAAAAAGGTAAATTTCTTTTTGAAAACTCTTCAGTTTCAATATAGGTAGCCGAAGGGAGTTCTTTTTCAGGTGCTGTGCATGCGGCAAGTAATATAGCGCTAAGCAAAATGTGTTTATTTCATATCGGGTTTGTTTTTAATATTCGATAATCATTTTAAGGAGCTACTGCCTGCATCAATATTCCGCATAGCCATGCACCATAGGTTCCTAATGCATAGCCCAACACCGCAAGTAACACACCCACTGGGGCAAGTGACGGATGAAAAGCTGAAGCAACAATTGGAGCCGAAGCTGCACCACCAATATTGGCCATACTGCCAACGGCCGTAAAAAAGAAAGGTGCTTTGATAATTTTTGCAGTGGTTAATAAAATAGTGACATGAATAAGTATCCAGATGCCGCCCACCATAAAAAGCTGATAATTGTAGAAAATGGATTTTAGATCCATTTGCATTCCAATGGTTGCCACCAATACATACAACATTGCACTGCCCAATCGTGAAGCACCAACACCTTCGAGATTACGGGCTTTTGTAAAAGAGAGGATTAATCCAAACGTGGTCGCCAGCACTACTATCCAGAAAAAAGATGAATCCAGACTAAAGCGATCCAACTCCCATTCAGCTGGAAGGCTTTTGATTATGGGAACAATGCCATCTGAGAGATAATGTGACAGGCCTGTAAGTCCAAACGCGATACCAAGGATGAGCATGGTATCGGGTAATGCCGGTATTTTTAGAATGCCGAGACGGAAGGACTCAATTCTTTTCTTCACATCATCAATGGCTGAAGAATCTGCCTTAAAAAACTTGTCAATCCGTTCCGCTTGCCCTGCACCGTATAAAAGAAACCCGGTCCAGATATTAGCCACAATAACATCCACGGTAACCATAATCGAAAACAATGCGGCACTGGCACCAAACACTTCAAGCATGGCCGCCTGATTGGCGCCACCACCAATCCATGTACCCGCAATGGTGGTCATCCCTCGCCACACCGCATCCGGACCTTCACCACCCACAAGTTCGGGTGCAAAGGACGAAACGATAAGGATAGCCAGGGGCCCACCTATAATCACACCAATAGTTCCCGAGAAAAACATGATCACTGCTTTGGGGCCTAATCGTTTGATTGCTTTTAAATCAATACTGAGCGTTAATAAAATTAAACTGGCCGGCAAAAGATAGCGTGATGCAATCCGATACAATCCTGATTGCTCACCAGAAACCAATCCTGTTGAGTTGAGAATGGACGGAAGGAAATAGCACAGCAGGAGCGAAGGCACGTAGGTGTAAAACTTTTTCCAGAAAGGCTTTTCACTACTGGCGGTTTTAAAAACCAATGCCAGGATGACCATGAGCATGCCAAGTATGACGGCATCATTGGTAATAAGCGGTTCATTCATTGCCATTGAGTTAGTAGAATTACTTGATGGTTAAATCTACTAAATAACTGATAAGATATGTGTGAAGATTTATGATGATTCTCTCGCAACGCGCCTTGAAATTTTCAATCAGGCGAATGTTTATTCCGCTCCACTGAACCCCTTTCAAATTCAGCCAAAACCTCTAATGAGTCCTTAGCCACAATCTTTGATTCCTTACTCAATTGTTTTGACAAAAGTCTCCGTCTTTGAAGTCGATTGTAGAATTCGATAGCCTCGTTGATATACCTGTTCCGGTTCTTTTTTACTTTATTCACGATCTTCTCGGTCTCCTCGAAAATGTCGTCCTCTAGTTTTAATGATAGATTTTTCACTGTAATTACCTTTGCTTAAAGGTTGTCCACTATCATGAACACTAACGATCCGGGTATGAAACGTAGGGCATTTTAGAGCCGTGGACTTGTACACCGAGACAAAGCTTGCTAAGAATCCGAAACTTGCGGAAACCACTGTCTTCCCTATGTTTATGCCCATTGTTGTGTGTAGTTTAATTTATTACTAGTGTTAGAACTGAGGCTATAAAACTAGCTCCAACTCCAATTGGGATGCCTTTGATAAACCCATGTAAGTGTGGTCGAAAGGACTTGTAGTAATGAGTGTCTGGAAGATTTAAAAATTTGGGATGCCATTTTATGACAACAAAATAGTCAAGTATTACAAGATCGTATAGATGTATTAGAAAGAAAATGCCAAATGAATTAATCCATAACTGAAACAATCCTGGCGATTCTTCAGCAGATTCCATCAAATACAGATTTCCAACGTACAATATTCCAATTAAAAAGAAAATAAAAAGAGTTCCACCAAGGACGGTTTTCAAGTTTCGGTTCTTCTTAAAATTGCCTTCCTCATCTCTCATTTCAGATGCAATACCTGAGTAAGCCATAAATAGAATAAAAGCAGTAAAAACCAAGCATCCTATTCCTCCAATAGTTAAAATATTTACTATTAAGCTATTCATTAGAGCAAGGGAGATGTTAATCTATTAGTGATTCGAGATATTCAAAGTGGCTTGGGAGTAATTTTTATTATTTACTTACTATCTAGAACAGATTATTTTGTATGACTTTAAGAACGCTACCATTGTCGCAACAATAATTGCCATCCTCAAATAATTGGCTTTCTGCCATTGGTCGCTGACTGTTATCAGTTGGTCATTGGATATTCCTTCAATTGGGTTAAGGAACAAGATGAAATTTTTGGATAAAAAATAAATTCCTGTAAATGCTTCTGCCAATAAAACACCTCCAAGAACGATTAACATCCATTTATTTGCTGCTTTAGGTCGGTTCCATAACAAAATAGTTGCAGCAATTAAACAGATAATAGCTAATGGAACAATGCTTTGAAAAAGTATCCGGGATGGGTTAAATGAAAAGAGTTCCTGTAGGAAATTAAAGAGTTAGGAATGTCTGAAGACCAATTAGGAACTTCTACAATTATCTGGTAGATGTTGCCGCCCATAACAGCACCATAAGCGAGCAATGCAAATGAAAAAAGTCCAAATCCCGCCTTGTTACGAATAGAATTATGAATTGTCATAGTAATCTTTTGGTGCAAAAATCGGGTATAAGACACTTCGAAAATTGTACTTAGCGGACATTTTCAAAATAGTGCCCTACAATTTTACTTTTCCTGTTTCGATACTTTTTTGGAGATAGTGTTGTGAATGATTTGAAGGTTTTGTTAAAATGTGACTGGTCTGAAAACTCACAGGCATGAGCAATGTGTGTAAGCGATAAATCAGAGTAGTGTATGAGGTTAATGGCTTTCAGATACTTTAAATAAAGTAATGTTTGTTGAGTATTCATTCCTGTCAGTTCATAAAATTTTCTGGATAAGTGTCGGGGCGAATAACATAGCCATTCCGATATGTTTGGAACGGATAAGGTTTTATTTGTTTTTAAGGTGAGTAATTCATTCAAAGCTTGTTCACGAGTGGTCATGCAAGGCAAGCGTTTTATTAGCCAATCCGAAAAAAGGTCTGTCCTTTCCTGGAATGATTTTTTTTCAGCAAGGTGATGCCACAACGAATAAAATGAAGTATCCACTTCTGTCAAATCAATACAATCTTTTGCAAACTCGCCTGCTGGAATATCCATAATATGTTTAGTGGCTGCTGTATGTAAAACGACACCAAACAGCATTTTGGCTATCTGGCAAGTCAAGTGCAATAGGGCAGTTATGATAGCCTTGAATGAAACATTTGGGAATGGTGAAATTTTTATTGTAGAGTTTAGTGTGAAAATTGTGCTTTGTGTAGAAATTGAATATGATTTCAACAACTCCTTTTGGAACAATGAT
>JAAUQD010000121.1 GCA_012032815.1 Flammeovirgaceae bacterium | reverse complement strand
ATGATTTGCGGCACGGCTTACTCCTCTATTATTAAATCCCATCCTGTTGATAATCGCTTCATCTTTCTTTAGACGAAAACAGTCTCGGCTTTTCATTTCCCGGTTGTGGTTTTGGTGTGACGGTTCCGATTTCTATAAATCCAAAACCCAGGCATGCCATTTCATCTACCACGATGGCATCTTTATCAAATCCCGCGGCCAGTCCTACCCGGTTTTTGAAAGTCAGTCCCAGAATTTCTTTTGAATCATGTATTCCATTCTCATCAAACATCCATCGCAGGGTAGCGCTTCCGCCAGGGAGTTTACAAAAAGTCCGCAATGCTGTAATTGAAATGTGATGGATCGTCTCTGCGTCAAATAAAAACAGCAGAGGGCGAAGTAGTGTGTACATTACTTCTTCTTTTTCTTTTTGTTTTTAGGAGGATCGATTGAAAATTTCTTGTATCCGATAGTTACAAGTTCTTCGATGGTTCGTTGAGCATCCGGTGTTGTTGTATTTAATGTACCTACTATTCTCCACATCAGGATGTTGCTCCGGTCGTGCAGATCAACAACAAGATTCCCCTGATCAAACTCACGATTCCACACCTGGCTGCGGTCTGTTGGAGAAACTCCCATTGGTCCCAGATAGGACGATTCTGTCAAGGCTACGGTTCCCACAATATAGGACACCGTGAGGTCTCCTGCTGAATCCAATTTGGTTAATCCTTTTTGAGTTAGTTCATTGGTAATTGCCCCTTTCACCCACATGTTCATAACATCCTCATCTACAAGCCGTCTGTCTTTAGGGGTTATTATCTCGCTTTCGCCAAAAGTAAAGGTCTTGAATTTTGTGAAGTCAGCCGTTTTATTGGGTTCAATTTTTACATCCTGTGCCAAAACGGATATAGAAATCAAAATTGCAAACGCGGTGTTTGTGAATCGGAGCATGCAACAAAGTTACACTTTTAACTACGGGGATGAAATTCAGTGATCACTTGCCGTAAATAATTGCGATCAAGGTGTGTGTAGATTTCTGTAGTTATGATCGATTCATGCCCCAACATCTCCTGAACAGCCCTCAGGTCGGCACCCCCTTCAATTAAATGCGTAGCAAACGAGTGCCTGAACGTATGCGGACTGATTCTTTTTTTTAATCCAATTTCTTTAGCGAGTGACTTAATGACCATAAATACGTACACCCTGGACAAGCTGGTTCCTCTGCGATTTAGAAAAACATGACTCTCACTCCCTTTCTTTACAGGAATGTGAACACGAATTTCTTCAGCATAAATTTTCAAATATTTTAAGGCATCTCTTCCCACGGGCACAAGACGCTCTTTATTTCCTTTACCGGTTACGCGCAAGAACCCAATATCGAAATGGATGTTCGCTAGTTTTAAATCCACCAATTCAGAAACACGAAGTCCAGAACTGTACAATACTTCCAACATCGCGCGGTTGCGGCTCCCTTCAGGTGTTGACAAATCAATGGCTTCAAGTAAACTTACAATCTCCTCATAATTCAAAGTGTCCGGTAGCTTCCTGCCGAGCCTGGGACCTTCCAGAAGCTCCGTAGGATCTTTATCAATCAATTCCTCGGCCATCAGGTATTTATAGAATCCTTTAATTCCGGAAATAATTCTTGCCTGACTGGTGGCACTTATTCCTAAATCATTCAGGAATTTTAAAAATCCCTGAAGATCTTTTAACGTAAGCTTGAGCGGGCTTATCACAGTCTTACCCAACGAGGCAAATTGCCGAAGCTTTTCAACATCTGCCAAATAGGCCTCTATGGAGTTGGATGAGAGTGAGCGCTCCAACTTTAAGTACACAGAGAATTGTTTGCTATGTAAATCCCACGAATTATTTGTAGCTGGTTTCATAACTGCGCCCGAATTTACCGACATTTACAAAAATTTTAACTGTTTAACCTCCCATGAGATTTCTAAATCTTCAATCTTCCTTTTTCTCGTTGATCGTTTTCGGTTTACTGGCATCGTGTTCTACCGGCATGAAAGTAACTTCTGATAAAAGCTCGGGTACTGATTTTACCCAATATAAAACCTTCGCCTGGGTATTGGAAGGCGACACCACCTTACCCCATCGTAGGGACGATATCCTGTATGCAGGATTGATTGAGCATAGCTCGAATACAGAATTAAAAAAGCACGGAATGACCCTTAATGCCAACGACCCTGATGTATTCATGACATTTGACACCAAGGTGGATGACAGAATTGAGTACGTTCAAAGTCCGACTGTAAGTGTTGGTGTGGGGTATGGCGGTCCGGGTTATTATGTGGGTGGTAGTGCCCCGGTGGCCGGAGGAAAAATTTCAGAACGACCTTATCAGGAAGGTATGCTCGTCATTGAAATGTTTGATGCCCGAACAAAAAAATTGGTATGGTATGGCTCAGCCCATAAAGACATCGACAATTCCACGGATATAGGGAAAGTTATTAATGATGCCGTCTACTACATTTTCACCAAATTCCCGGTTAAAAAATAAAGTAGATGAAAATTCAGATTATTAACGGACCTAATCTTAATCTGGTGGGTACCCGCGAACCTTCGGTCTATGGAGATCAAAATTTTGACTCATTTCTTGAGGAGATCAAAAAAAAATACCCGAAGGAAGACATTCACTATTTTCAAACCAATGTAGAAGGTGAAATCATTAACAAACTTCACGAAACAGGATTCAATTTTGATGGTATAATTTTAAATGCCGGTGGCTATACCCACACATCAGTAGCTATTCATGATGCAATAGCTGCCATCGCCTCCCCTGTAATAGAAGTGCACTTATCCAACATTTATGCCCGTGAAGATTTTCGACACACCAGCCTGATAACATCTAAATGCAGAGGGCTTATTGCAGGATTTGGCATTAATGGATATACGATGGCAATTGATGCCCTCCTAAATTCAAAAAAATAAAACCTCACATGATCTCTTTTTATCCCGGACCATCCCGAGTGTACGATGAAATCCCTGATTATGTGAAAGATGCCTATAAGAGAGGAATTCTGAGCATGAATCATCGGAACACGGAGTTTGTAAAGCTTTGTGAGAAAACGGTGAAGCTGCTCCGGTCGCGATTGGGAGTTCCTCCGGATTATACCATCTTCTTTACTTCATCCGCTACAGAATGTTGGGAAATAATTGCACAGTCTCTGACACAGAGAAACAGTATCCATTTTCATAATGGTGCGTTCGGGGAAAAATGGCATCAGTATGCTAACCGGATAAAGCCCGGTGCACTGAGCAACCCCTTCAACAAAGACGAGGAATTGTATCCACTTAAAGCAATTGACACTACGGATGTTATCTGCATCACGCAAAACGAAACTTCAAATGGCACGATGGTTTCTACCGAAATCATTTCAAGATTCAGGGAAATGAATCCCGACCATCTTGTGGCTGTTGACGCTACATCATCCATGGGCGGCATTGTACTTGATTTTAAATCAGCCGATGTTTGGTTTGCATCGGTACAGAAATGTTTTGGTTTGCCGGCCGGTCTTGCCGTACTTATTTGTTCACCAAAAGCGATTGAGCGATGCGTAGCGTTAGATGAACGTAACCATTACAATAGTCTTGCCTTCATGAATGAGATGATTGCGAAGTGGCAAACACCTTTCACGCCAAACGTATTAGGCATCTACCTGCTTATGCGGACCCTTAAAATCAAGATGTGATCGAACATGTTGATGAAAAGATGAACAGGAGATTCAATGCATGGTATTCCTTCTTTGAAAAATCTGAATCACTAAAGCCGTACATTAAAAATCATGACGTCCGATCTAAAACCATCCTGACTATTGAAGGAACCCCAGACTTAATCGAAAGAATCAGGATGAAGGCATTAAAAAAAGGATTTCAGTTAGGCGCAGGATATGGCCAACTAAAGGATACGACATTCCGTATTGCCAATTTTCCTGCCATTAAGAGCAAGGAAATTGAAGAAGTCCAGAAATTCATTAAAAAATATATCTAGACTTCCCTTTCTTTGCGCTGAATTTAAAAACTATGGATTTTAAAGAAATACTTTCTGTTACACTTATTCTATTCTCAGTCATTGACATCCTGGGATCGATTCCATTCATCATTCTTATCAGAAAAAGAGAAGGCAGGATATATGCCGAAAAGGCAACCATAATTTCCGCAGCGTTAATGATCGTTTTTTTATATCTCGGTCAATCCATTTTAAAATTATTTGGCCTGGACGTAGAGTCATTTGCATTGGCAGGAGCCATTGTAATTTTTATAGTTGCCATTGAGATGATTTTGGGCATTACATTAATTAAAGACGATCCGGATGCCAAAGGAACCGGCTCTGTTGTCCCGCTTGCCTTTCCATTAATTGCGGGAGCCGGAACACTCACTACGATATTGTCGCTTCGGGCCATCTATCAGGAAACAAATATTCTCATAGGAATTTTAGTCAACCTTGTTTTTGTTTATGCGGTGTTGCGCATGAGCCCCTGGCTGGAGCAAAAAATAGGTAAGGCCGGATTTTCTGTTATTCGGAGAGTCTTCGGTGTTATTCTTTTGGCTATCGCGGTAAAGATTATAAAAGACAATCTTCATCTGGTATGATTAATATCTATACCGATGGAGCCGCTCAGGGAAATCCCGGCCCGGGCGGATATGGCGTAATCCTGAAATACGGAACTCATGAAAAAGAAATAAGTGAGGGTTTCCGTTTAACGACAAACAATCGAATGGAATTGATGGCAGTTATTGCAGGCCTGGAGTCCATTAAGAAATCCGGCATGCCCGTTACCGTTTATTCAGATTCCAAATACGTGGTAGAAGCCATTGAACAGGGGTGGGTTTGGAATTGGGAGAAAAAAAATTTCAAGAAAAAAGCGAACGAAGACTTATGGCGCAAATACCTTATCCTCCACGAAAAATACAAACCAAAATTCAAATGGATAAAAGGGCACTCAGGCCATCTTGAAAATGAACGGTGTGATGAACTCGCAGTCCAGGCGGCTCTTGGCTACGGATTGCAAAAAGATGAATGGTATGAAACGAACCGATCAGTAGATTAAGAATTCAGCACTACCTCTTTCTCATTAAGCTCAACACCTAACTCTTCCAGTTCTTTCAATATCGGGTTATAAAGTTCAGCCACTGAGGGCAGAATAACTCCCCGGGTCTTCACTTTTCCATGAAACAACAACTTTGCCGCAATGGCCATTGGCAAACCAACTGTTTTTGCCATCGCAGTATGAACGGCATCATCTCCGGTAGCAATTAATGAAGCTTGAATTTCTCTTTTTTCTCCTTCACGCTCATACCTGAACCGATGCCACATGATCACCATGTCCTTATCATCTGGTTCGAGTTTCCATTTTTTATTTAAGATGTGCTCCAGAATCTGAGCCGGAGTGCCCTGAACAAGACCAATTGGTTCTTCATCAAACATACCGATCCACTTAAACTTTTCCATTTCAGGACTGCCTGCCGACAAGTTAAATCGCTTCATGAATTTACTTTCCAATGACAACACATTGTTGTACGGAAGAAAAGAGTTAAAAAAATCACGATGCGTCATTTTTGCCACACCCTCCATTGGATAGGTGTCATCGCAGCATCCCATATGCACCAGAATACTCCACGCATGACAAAAACCATCAAAGCGAAGTGTCCCTCTTAATAATGTTTTGACTCCCTCTAATCCATAGGCTTCCATATATTTAAGTGAGTCGCGGTTGGCATATCCTTCGAAGTCACCGTAACCCGGCACATGCACTGGTGTTGTGCGCTCAAAGAGTTGCTGATAGGGGATATATTTATAATCACCTTCTTCCAAAAATTTGGCTGTGCTTTGACCTGCAGTTACCACATTGCGAGGATTCCAGGTGAATTTGTACTTCCAGGGGTTGTTGATGGCAGTTTCCGGGGTGATAAGACCTCCGGTAAATGATTCAAAAGAAATCATTCGACCACCCTCCTTTTTAATCCGCTCGATCACCTGAACAGCAGTCATATGATCGATGCCCGGATCAAGTCCACATTCATTTAAAAAAGTCAGATTCTTTTTTTTTGGCTTGCTCGTCCAACTGCTTCATTTCATTGGCCACATAACTGGCCGAAACAAAGTGCTTATTCTCCTGAAGGCATAGGGCTGCGATTTTCGGATGTAGGAATGGAGGCAGCAAAGAAACAACAACTCTTGAAGATCGTATAGCGCTCAGACTTGACGGTACATCTTCAAGATTAAATTCAATGGCTTCACCGGCTGATGAATTTTGGATTTTTGCTTTTGCCGCATTGATATCCATGTCACCCACAGCTACACGCCAACCATTTTGCGATGCATTTTTGAGAAGGTAATCGATCAATGATGCAGACGATCGGCCCGCACCAGCCACTAAAATCTGATTTTCAGCCATAATAATAAAAGGCCTCAAAGTAAGTAAATTGGCAGTGAATCCTTTTTATGTCAGTCCTGTTTATTATCTTCATAACCCTTATTCAGGAATAATGAAAGAATTTGTTTTTTCAAATCACTTGACGAGTTGGATTCAGAATCCAGGTACCTGGTTCATAAAGCAAAGGAGGCTACGGATTACGCGTACGCTCCGTACTCTAAATTCCATGTCGGGGCCGCGTTGTTGCTGGAGGATGGTACTTTGATCATAGGGTCGAATCAGGAAAATGCATCATACCCGCTTAGTATGTGTGCCGAGCGGGTTGCCGTTTATTCAGCATCATCGCAATACCCTGCTAAAAAAATTCAGAAGATTGCTGTAGTGGCCCACAAAAAAACAAAAAAAGATCTTGTTCCTGCTACACTTTGTGGAGGATGCCGTCAGGTATTGCTGGAATATGAAAGCAAACAAAAGCAAGCTATAGAACTAATCATGATGGGAGCAAAAGGAAAATGGATTAAATGTCCATCGGTAGTTTCACTTCTCCCCTTCGATTTTGACAAAAGCAACTTGTTTTAGCCCGGTTGCGGTAGACCCATTATTATTATTATCTAATTTATGGCTGCATTGTGGCATATTTCAATTTTCAATCACTACTTTACCAGCAGTTTTAGACCCGAACTATGAGTGGAGAAATCCTTAAAGCCCTTACCCAGCTATTTGCTATTGTTACCAAACAGGACGGAGGAGTCAGTGAAAACGAGCGGGACTATGTGATCCGTTTTTTTGAACGGGAACTGGATCGTGATTCTATCGCGGAATACCTGGGCATTTATGATGAGCAATCAGGGTATAACCGACAAACCAAAGAACATATTGAGTCGCCTGCAGCGGTAAAACAAAAAACAACATCGGTACAGGATTCTCTCCTTACCCTAAATATTTG
>JAAUQD010000120.1 GCA_012032815.1 Flammeovirgaceae bacterium | reverse complement strand
ACTTGTTTTACAGCACTTGGCAAGCCATTGTTATTGGGAACTTTGTGGATACCACGAAAATGGATAGTGGGGAAGGCCCCAAAGATTGAACATGCCATATCGAATCTAGATAAGGTAGCTTCTGACAAATATTTTAATAAAACGATCAATTATTTGAACAAAAAGAGATGACAGGTGTTTATGCAATGAATTAAATCAAAAACTATTATTAAAATGAAACTAACTGCACATTTTACCGCCCTGGCAATTTCAACACTTCTTTTTGCTTGTGGCAATTCCACTGAAAATAAAACAGAAAACAATGAAGCCAGCGCAGAAGCAGCTATTAACTATAGCGTTTCCGCTGACGAATCTAATGTTAATTGGCTTGGAGAGGTTGCTGGTGTTTATGGACATGATGGTGATGTTAAAATCGCTACCGGTAATGTTACCGTTGAAGGTGGACAGATCACAGCTGGAAACATTACGATTGATATGACTTCAATTGAGCCTGCAAATCCCGAGCAATATGCAGATGAAGATGGCAAACGTGCCAGCGATTTAAAAGCTCACCTTTCAACGGGAGATTTTTTTCTAGTGGATCAGTTTCCTACCGCTACCTTTACTGTAAAATCTCACCAAGGTGATAAGCTTGTAGGTGACTTGACGATTCGTGGAAAGACCAGTGAAGAAACCGCTACCATCACATCAATGGAAGCAACAGGACAGGGACTAAAAGCACAGGCTAAACTAGTTTTCGATCGCCAGAAGTATGAGGTTGCCTGGGTTCATTTCATGAAGGACATGATCCTCTCAGATGACATTCAACTCGATATCACCCTTGTTGGAAAGCCCTAACTAGTCGTTTGTCACCTTATTAAAAGCCGGTCCAAGTGGGTCGGCTTTTTTAATCCTGTATTAGCCAAAAGGATTGGGATCAATTACGCTAGAACTTCGTTAACTGAAAGCAACACTCTCCCGAAGAGTCGGGATAAAACGTTTGGCAGGCTTTGGCCCCGATGGCTATCGGGAGGGAGGGATGCGTGGCTTGACAAAATGGGTGGCGATGCTATTTGGTTAATTATCATACACTTAAGAAAGCCAGATTTGACCTGAACTCACAACTGTCTACATAGCTTTTTAAGCTTATACCGGATCTTGCCGGTATAAATTATTCCATACATTAGTAACCATATTGGTTACTATTCCGTATCTTTATCTAATGAATATTTACAATCGGAGTTCGTTGACTGCCTTCTATAAAGGACATCCCGATTGCAAAGTAACTTTGGAAAGGTGGTATCATGATGTAACGTCAAAAAGCTGGAAGAAGCCAGGTGACGTTACCAGGGATTTTAATACAGCTCGGACTATAAAAAATAGCCGAGCGATTTTTGGGATAAATCATAATGATTATCGCCTGATCGCTGAAATAAACTATCAGAAGGGCTGGGTATTCATAAAGTTTATTGGTACCCATGCAGAATACGATAAAGTAGATGCAGAATCGGTTAATTTGTTCAAAAGCCAAAAATGAAGAATATGAAATTCAAAATATTGAAAACTAAGAGGGATTACCAGACTGCCTTGGAACGTTTTGAGGAAATTTTTCAAGCAAAACAAGGATCTATTGAAAGTGACGAAGCAGATGTGCTTTCTCTCTTAATAAAAGAGTACGAAGAAAAGCACCATGAAATCGGAGCGCCTAATCCCTTAGAGGCAATAAAGTATAGAATGGAGCAGCAAGGCCTAACCAATAGAGATTTGGCAGAGATACTTGGTTTTAAAAGCAGAGTGACAGACATCTTCAATAAACATCGAAAGCTGAACCTTACAATGATTCGTAAACTCCACAACCAGTTGAACATTCCTCTTGAAACTCTGGTAAAGGAATATTGATTCATAGCCCAAGCCCTTAGGCACTAATTTAATTGTCCGGACCACATCTTGTCCTTGAGGGCCCAGACCGCAAAACCCTAGGGAAGTTATATAATTTATATTATGTTAAGTAACATATATTCTATCCTGTCAGGAAGTACATTTTCAATGATCCATGGTTTTTTACATCTATCTCTCCCCTGTACTCGCAAGCAAACTCATCTTTGATCAGCAGGTAAGTAGATTCAGAAAGATTTACTTTATCCATTTCAGACGTTGACTCCAGGCGGGAAGCAATGTTTACCGTATCACCCCAGATGTCATATTGCCATTTTTTATTGCCTACAATACCGGCCACCACAGGTCCGGTATGAACGCCAATCCGTACTTCGAATTGGATCAGCTCATTATCAAGGATTGATTTATCGTTAACAGTTTTAATCATTTCGCTGGCTGCCCGAACTACATCTCGAGCATGGGTGGTATTACCAGAAGGCAATCCGCCTGCGCACATATAGGAATCACCAATAGTCTTTATTTTTCAAGACCATGCTTCGTAATAATCTCATCAAAAGCTTTAAAGTAAAAGTCCAGACTCTTTACAAGTCGCTCAGGTTCTACATGTTCAGCTGATTTAGTGAAATCTTTAAAATCAGTAAATAAAACCGTGGCCGATTCAAATTTTTTGGCCTTTACCCTGCCTGTTTCTTTAAGTTCTCTGGCCGTTTCTTCCGGAAGTATGTTCAGCAACAGAGAATCAGATTTGTTTTTTTCTTCCTCAATAATCTTATTGGTTAACTGAATAAACCGGTAGCGTCTGTACAATGCAAAAGCAAGCAGGCATATCAGAACTAACGCTATGACAGTCGACAGTGCGATGATTTGCTGATTCCTCTTTTGTTGATTCAGCAGGTCAACCTCCACTTGCTTTTGAGCTACCTCAAAATTCGTTCGTAAGTCGGCCATTTGTTGCACCGACTGAAGGTTCTTCACACTGTCCCGGTAGGTAACATGATTTTTATAATGGCGGTATGAAGATTTAGTGTCACCAATTTTTTCATACAATTCTGCCAGCTTTAAATTAGCCTCACCAATTTGATCCTTCATTCCGTAGAGTTGAGCAAGATTCAGACTACGTTGAGCATATGCCAGAGCTGTATTAATATTTTGTTGCCGAACATAGATATCGGACATATACATGAGGTAAATAGAGATTGGATAATAGTCTCTGAGCTCTTCCAAGATGGCTATTGCTTCGTTTATCATAGCTTCGGCACGCAAATCCTCTCCCCGCTCGGCATAGACCATGCCCATATTGCCCAGTGTATAGGCGGTACCAATCATATGATTTAGTTTTTTAAAAATTGGCCCCGATTCCTGAAAGAATAAAATTGCTGAATCGTATTTGCCACTGTTAAAATATTCATCTCCGGCATTTAGAAGTGCGGTTGCCAGAGAAATGGAATCGTTGCTTTTTCTAAGAAGTTGAATGCCTTTATTGTAGTAGATCTCCGCATTTCTTGAATTACCAATTTCGGAATATGTGTCAGCAATGGATATGGTGATTTTATTAATGCCCACGTCATCACCGGATCGGCCTGCATAATAACTACTTTTTAAATAGGATTCGAGGGCTTGCGCCAAATCTCCTTTTACTCTTAATGCATTACCTTTTGAAGAAATCCGCTGTGAAGAAAACTGAATAATGAATCCGGAGATGCTTTTTCAATTAAAAGTTCTGCGTATTTGATTTTTAAATCCGGATTCGTCTCATTGGTAGCTATATTTTTCAATATAGTTATTTCTTCCCCACCATAATTTTCTGACGTGTACAGTTTAATGAGACTGTCAGCCAGATTCTGATCCTGAGCAGTACAATTGAGTGATAAGATAAGAGAGCCAGCAATACAACATGCCCTCAGGTGAAGTAACATTTGGTTTTAGTTCATATTGAGTTTCGGATCTTCCTCATACACGGTTGAATCATTAGGGACCTTAAATCCAATCTTATAATTTTCAAACTTTCCTCTTCCAGGCGAAGGACTCACCACAGTTCCTGTAAAATTCCATTTGTCCCTACAGGATCTGCAGTTAATAATTGAATTGAACCGTTATATCTTGGATGTGAGGAGCCATCCACTTTTTCAATATGTTCTATCGAAGCAATGGGCTTGTATTGAGGGAAATTGGGGTCCCCTGCCCGCGGGTCGAGCTCCCAGGTAACCGTTTCACCCGCTCGTATATCGGTTTCTAAATCGGAATTACCGGGGTCATGTCCCTGACTATCCCGTAATCTCAAATTGTGTGAATTTCCCTTGCGACTAACATAAATAGTAGGCATAGCACTTTGGGTTAAGGTTTAGAGAAATATTGAGGATGACTGGACTAATGTAAAAATATGGAGCTTTAAAAGCAAGAGCCTGGTCCTCTCTTATAGGTTTCCAAATAATAAAAAAGCCATCTGAACAGATGGCTTTAATGATTCAAACTGAATAAATAATCTAAATATCCTCACCTAGTGCTTTCAGTCTTTTCTTAACCCTGGCTATCTGAGTGGTGTTATCCAGATCCTGATATACGCTTAATAGCGGATACAACACATTCAGATTGTCCGGTTCAATCTTTTCACATTTTTCAATGTACGGCAGATATATATTTAATTTCTCTACATACTGAGCATCCAGTTTTTTCATCTTAGCAAGATCTTCTTTTGAATTTCCCAGTGCCCCCATTTGATCTTTTATGACTTTACAATCTAGCCAATAACTGTTTGCTAATTCAGCAGCCACATCGAAGTTTTTAGGGTTAATATCGGCAGCCTTCTGATAGGCTTCCCGCGACTTCATCGGCTCATTCAATTCTTTGTGAAGTTGTCCCAGTAAAAAATAACTTTCCCAGTCGTCTGGATTTTCCGCTAACGCATCCTGCACCATCTTCTTAGCTTCTTCATATTTTTTTTCGGTGATATAAATATTCAACTCATATTTAGGAAAGTCGGTGTTTTGTGGGTGCACTTTCTTGGCTTCCCGCAACACCTGGAGTGCTTTCACATTATCCTTCTTTTCCTCACGATACACACTGAACAATCTCAGGTATGAATCCTCCGAGGTGCCACCTGCCATATGATAAGCGGTAATGTATTCAATGGTTTTATCCCAATTTTCTGCCATGGGAGCAAAGAAAACACCGGCATTTAATAATACGGCTGTATCTCCCGGAAGGAAGTAAAGTACCTTTTCAATTTCAACCAGTGCTCCATTGTAATCTTCATCGTCCTGATACAAGGCAATTGCAATATTGAAATATCGTCCCGCAAAATTCGGATTAATTTGAGATTCCAGTAATGGAAATCCATCTTGCGCGTTAATAAAGCTTCCGCTTTTTCCACCATCGATTTCCTTACATTTATCAAAAGATGCAACAGCCGTCTCAAAAGGATTGTCGACTAATGCTTTAAAGCTTTCGTTGGAGGATGTATCAATACTGGCATAAACCAGCCCTCGAACATACCAGGCCTTGGCATTCGAGGCGTACTTTTCACTCTCTACAGTAATGTCTATAATCCCCTTCGCTTCGCCAAGCTGTCCTTCCCATAATGCTTTTTCAGCTTTTGGGATACTTGGTTTTGGCGGCTTCTGTCCCATTAATCCCATGGGTAAAATCAGCGCTATCAGTACAAATAACTTTTTCATTGTATCAGTTTAGGTTTACACGTACAAATTAAAATCTATTTTGCTTCATTTTCTTCAAGATTCTCCTCCAAATTCACAATTTTTTCCACCGATGAAATCGAATCGTCCTCATTTAATTTAATCAGGCGAACGCCCTGAGTGGCTCGTCCCATAATACGAAGCTGAGCTACTGAAATCCGGATGCTAATACCTGATCGGTTAATTATCATTAGATCATCGTTATCAATAACCCCCTTAATTGCAACAAGCTTGCCAGTTTTTGACGTTACATTCAGCGTCTTTACCCCCTTACCTCCTCTTTTGGCCAAGCGGTAGTCATCAATCGAACTCCTCTTTCCATATCCTTTTTCTGAGACGACCAGCAAATCTGCATTTTCTCTTTTCATGCATACCATACCAATCACACGATCCTCTTTTGAGTCCAATTTGATTCCACGTACTCCGGCAGCCGTGCGCCCCATAGGACGCACATCTTTTTCTGAGAACCGTATAGCTTTTCCACCACTCTTAGCCAGTATAATATCGTTGCCACCTGAAGTAAGCGCTGCATCCAGCAGCCGGTCGCCTTCATGAACCGTGATTGCGGTTATTCCATTGGCCCGGGGTCTTGAAAAGGCTTCCAGTGAAGTTTTCTTGATGGTTCCCTGAGTGGTACACAAAATCACGAAGTTGGAATTGAGATATTCTTCGTCCGACAGGTCGTTTACATTTAAAACAGCCCTGACCGAGTCACCCGGTTCGATACTGATCAAATTCTGAATAGCCCTGCCCTTAGCAGTTTTATTGCCTTCTGGTATTTCATAAACCTTTTTCCAGAAAACCTTACCAAACTCTGTGAATATCAGCAAGTAATGATGTGTGTTGGCAACAAACAAATGCTCCGTAAAGTCATCGGTTTTCGAACCCGCTCCCTTTGACCCTACGCCTCCCCTGCCCTGAGTTCGGTACTCAGCTACACCTGTCCGTTTTACATAACCCTGGTTTGAAATAGTAATAACCATCTCCTCTGAGGGTATCATATCTTCGGGCATGATCTCATCCTCATTATGAACCAGCAAGGTGCGTCTTTCATCACCATAGCGCTCTTTAATCTCCAGAAGCTCATTTTTGATGATTTCCATTCGCAAATGCTCATTGTCCAGAATATCCTTCAGACTGGCAATAAGTGCCATCACCTCTTTGTATTCATTTTGGATTTTTTCTCGCTCAAGACCCGTCAGCCGTTGCAGGCGCATCTCCAAAATAGCTTTAGCCTGTATTTCAGAAAGCTTAAATTGCTTCATCAATCCAGCTTTAGCGACATCCGGATCTTTTGAACTTCGAATAAGTGCAATCACCTCATCAAGGTTGTCTAACGCGATGAGATAGCCTTCCAGAATATGAGCCCTTTTCTCCGCTTCATTCAGATCAAACTTCGTTCTGCGTACAACCACCTCATGACGATGGTCTACAAAATGAACGATGAGGTCTCTTAAATTGAGAGTTTGAGGTCTTCCTTTTACTAAAGCAACATTATTTATTCCAAATGAGGATTGTAGATAGGTGTACTTAAATAGATTATTTAAGACAATATTTGGAATTGCGTCCCTTTTTAGGTCATAAACATATGCGAAGGCCATCGCGGTCCGATTCATCTCTGATATCGCTAATGCCTTCAATTTTCTTTTCATTAACAAGCGTAGCCGTTTTTTCAATCATCATGGCCTTATTCACCATGTAGGGAATTTCTGTCACGATGATTTTGATTTCTTCCATTAGCTGTGGTATGGATATCCGCTTTAGCTCTTACGACCACTCTGCCCCGGCCTGTCATAAATGCTTCCTTC
>JAAUQD010000119.1 GCA_012032815.1 Flammeovirgaceae bacterium | reverse complement strand
GCGGAGAACCGTACGCGATTTTCAGATCAACCTATTCCTAAAGAGGTAATCAATAATTTAATACTCACCGCTTCCACCGCCCCATCAGGAGCTCATAAGCAACCGTGGACTTTTTGTGTAGTATCCAACCCGGAAATTAAATCACAAATACGAAAAGCCGCTGAGGAAGAAGAGTATGAAAGCTATAATAAACGAATGCCTCCTGAATGGCTTGATGATCTCAGACCGCTTCAAACCGATTGGCACAAACCCTTTTTGGAAATTGCCCCGTACCTGATTGTTGTTTTTAAAAGGCTATATGAATTTGCACCGGATGGAAGTAAGAAAAACAACTACTATGTAAATGAATCAGTCGGGCTTGCCTGTGGATTTCTTCTTGCAGCGATACATCATGCCGGCCTGGTAGCACTTACCCATACACCAAGCCCAATGAAATTTCTTACCGATATATTGGATCGTCCGGAAAATGAAAAACCCTTTCTATTAATCCCTGTTGGCTATCCCGCTGATGAAACCTATGTTCCCGAATTATTCAGAAAAGATCTGTCAAAAATCAAGGTTGATTACACCTAATTACTTCTGCGATCAGCTAAATCCTCAGCTCGTTTGGGATGAATTTTAAAATATGAAAGCTTGTAGGTAATGGTTTTCTTCCGAATGACTTCGGAATATAAGCCTTCAAGAAGGTCGTTGTGCGTAATAACAAAAGTAAAATTCAATTGAAGGTCTTCTGATTCATAATGATTATAAACGAAACCCCCACCCTCTGAAAAACTGTTGAACTCCCCCACAATCGGATATTGTCCGATCATTTTTGGACCGAGACTGATTTCAATATACTCCCGGTTTGAATCCGGCCAGTCTTTGATAATAGCCACCTTCGCATAGTTATCGGCACGCTTTACAACACGTTCCTTTTCCTTGCCGGACAAGAATCCACGGGATCGTTTCGTGATTACACAGGTAACTGAATATATGCCCTCTATTGGACTGAGAGGTGAAGAATGTTTACCTAAATATCTCTTTATAATACCCTCAAAATCAATTACTTCAAAATGTGAATCTTTTCTCTTGCTTGAACCGTTCTTCTCCTGACCGGAGGCACCGATCGAGAATGCAATCACCATACACACTGTCCACACTATTGATTTCATCTCTTAAAATGTAATGTCTTCGTAATCACAACTTACACATCTCCGGCAAGAGAGCTTTCCACGCAACGCTGAAGGCTTTAGCATGGATATGCCCATCAACATGCGCACACATTCCTGAATTCCTTCTGTAATGGAAGGATGAGGGTGAACACACTCCGCCAATTCTTCTATACCCCTATCCATCGATATTAACACGGCTACCGCCTGAATTGCACTTGATGCATGATTTCCAACAACTTTCATTCCTAAAATCTTCATGGCCTCATCGTTGGTTACCAGTAATTTGATGAATCCCTGTGTATTTCGCTTGGCAATAGCCCGTGTAATTGTGCTATACTCTAAAGTTACAACTTTATAATCAATCCCATCTTTTTGTGCTTGTGTCTCGTTGAGACCCACCCCGGCAACTTCAGGGTTTAAAAACATGATCGTACTTATGTTTTCGTAAACAAGCTTTCTTTTGGGCTTTCCGAAAATACGTTCGATAGCATAGCGACCCTCCAACTCACCAACATTGACCAGAGAAATATCAGCCGTAAGATCTCCAACTGCATAAATGTTCGGCACGCTGGTTTGAGTGTCGTCATTTTCTATTCCACGGCTGGTCATTTTTATGGTTACGTTCTCATCCCAGAGGTCTTCAAAATTTGGAATTCGCCCTACAGAAACCAGCGCTTTTTCAACATTGAAAATCTCACGTGCACCGTTGTCGTATTCCAATTCATATTCGACCCTTCCGTTTACTGTCTTCATTTTAACTAATCGGGACTTTCTATGAATGAGAACCCCGTTATTCTCCATATTGCGTTCAATAATCCTGACTACATCTTCATCCTCAAAAGGTAATATGCGGTCGCCCTTGTCAATCAAGTGAACTTTTGTTTTTCCAAATCCAGAAAAAATAGTGGCAAATTCACAACCAATCACCCCTGCTCCTACAATGACCATGCTTTCCGGAAAATCTTCCATCTCCTCAATCCCATCACTGGTCATCACAATCTTCTCATCGATCGGTAGTTCGGGCAAATACCTCGGCCGGCTTCCCGTTGCCAACACCACATAATCGGCATAGACGACCTCTCGTTTTCCTCCGCTTATAATTTCTATTTCATGCTCACTCAGCAGCTTGGCAGTTCCCTTAATAAATTCAAGATCACTTTTTATCTCATCACTTTGCAGTTTGGATAAATGATCCTTTAATAGGTCTTTTCGTTCTTTTACTGCCTTAAGAACTTCAGACTTGATCTCTTTAAAATTCAATGAAGGCGCTTTTAAATTGTACCGGTGCAGGCTCCTGTGAAAAGCAGAAGTTTCCCTGGAAAGCTCCCACCAGGTCTTGGATGATAAAGCACCATTAGTAACGCCTGCTCCGCCCAGTCTGTTCTTCTCTACCAGAAGAACCTTCTTTTTAAAATCAAGCGCCCTCATGGCCGCGGCATAGCCGGCAGGACCACCTCCTATTACAACTAAATCATATTTTTCATAAAAAGCCTCTATAAACAGCACGGAATTTAATAAATAAATTTAAAAGAGGTATTACTTGGGTTGCAGATGAATACCGGCAACCATACAGCGCACACTTCCACCTCCGTATTTTTCTATAGTAGGTACGTCAAGAGGAATTAACTCTCCAAATTCCTGAATGGCACGCACCTGACCCGGTAATAGTGATTGCAAAGCGGCTGCCGACAAGAGTATTTTAAATTCACCCTTCGTGGAAACGACTTCAAACATATTGCCGGCAAAATTTCTCATCTGATCATAGCTAATCGCAATAACCCGATGACCGGTTTTTTCAAAACTGGTAAGTAGTTTATTATGATCTTCTTCCGACCGAATTGAATCCAGGCAAAGTATGCAAAATCGGGTACCCACTGTCATCATTACGTTGGTATGATAAATAGGTAATCCTTTCTCATCAACCGAATCAAACAAAACAATTTCATAACCAATCGTTTGGCCTAATTCCTCCAAAATCCCTGCGTCCGTTCTCACCGATCTGCAGGCATATGCCAGTTTGTTGACATGATCAAAAACAATGCTTCCAGTTCCTTCTAAAAATTTTCCCTCAGATTCATGCGATGTTAAATCAACTATTCTTTCTATATCATAGGAAGACCCGACTTCGGCTATAACTTTTTCATTGCGCTCCATCCTGCGATTAGCTGACATCATCGGATAGATAATCGTTTTTCCATCAGGTTGAAATGAAATCCAATTATTGGGAAATACAGCATCGGTTTTCCGGATATCGGAAGTATCCTGAAATACTAAAACATGAATATCCTTTGATTTTAATAGTTGAACCGCACGATCAAACTCAACCTCAGCTTTAAGCTGAATTGATTGAGGATCTTCATCCAGCGAAACCGCTTGATATGCGTTGCTGGAAGCTGTCTCCGGGTTAAGACCAAAGCTGGCGGGACGTACCATGAGAATGGATGAAGGTGATTGCCTGAATCTCATCACACAAAGATCAAAATAATACTCACATCAATGCTTTGGATTCAATAAAACCTAAATTGCATTCTTTATGCTGGAAAAAATTCTTGAGTGGGATAAATCTCTTTTTCTATTTCTAAACGGCTTACATACAGCGTGGCTTGATCCGGTAATGCTGTTAGCCACAAAAACTGTGGTATGGATTCCATTATATCTTCTGTTACTATTTTTAGCCATAAAGAAATTTAAGAAAGACACCTGGATCATTCTGCTGGCTATAACCATTACCATAACGTTGGCCGACCAGATTACGTCCGGTTTTATGAAACCGTTCTTTGAAAGACTACGACCATCACATAACACAGACCTAAGTAGTCAAATACATTTAGTGGACAATTATAAAGGAGGCTTATACGGGTTTGCCTCTAGCCATGCTGCCAATACTTTTGCGACTGCGATGTTCTTTTTTCTCGTGCTGCGATCTTCATTCTCATATATAGGACTGCTATTCCTATGGGCGGGGTTTATGACCTATACCCGCATTTACTTAGGAGTCCACTATCCCGGGGATATTCTCGTTGGCTCTTTAATTGGATTGCTGTGTGGATGGGGCGGATTTAAAATCAAATCAGCGATAGAGAATCAGGCAGCAAAATATACAACCAGGAAAATCTGATTTATTGCTTACCCATTAACCGTTGTATGTATTTTCCGATGATGTCAAATTCAAGATTCACTGTATCCCCAACGTTTAAATTCTTAAATGTAGTATGCTCATATGTAAATGGAATTACAGCAACTTCAAAAGACCCTTCACTTAAATTAAAACAGGTCAGACTTACACCATCAATGCAAATTGAACCTTTTTCGATGATCAAACTTTCTTTTCCTTTTTCATAAGCAAACTGGTAAAGCCAACTTCCCTCCTGTTCATTAATTGACTTACAAATTCCAGTTTTATCAACATGACCCTGAACAATGTGACCATCAAAACGGCCGTTGTTTAGCATGCTGCGCTCCAGATTTATTTCATCTCCAATTTTGAGTTTGCCCAGGTTGGACTTTCTCAATGTCTCATAAATTGCCGTAACCCAATGTTTGTTTCCTTCTTGTTTAGTCACCGTAAGACAAACACCATTATGGGATATACTTTGATCAATCTTCAACTGGCTGCTGATTGAACTCGCGATTTCAAAATGGATATTTCCCATGTCCTTCCGAACTTGAGCAACAACTCCAATAGATTCGATGATTCCAGTAAACATATAAGCCGTTCATTCAAAATTAGAAAGGGCAATGGTATAAAAAAATGTATCTTAAAGCTGGTTAACAAATTCTATCAATATGATTTACCGTTTTACAATATTCTTTTTACTCTTCGTTACTACTTGTTTTGCTCAACAAACCACAGTCACAACGGGGCCTCCGAAGGGATCTCTCGTTATTGTAGGTGGTGGAGGGGTTACTGATGAAATTCTTACAACATTTTTTGAGCTTGCAGGAGGAAAAGATGTGCCGATCGTAGTGATTCCCACGGCCGGTGGTGCTGACACATATACTGAAACCAGTGGCGATTTCCTTCGCAATAAAGGAGCAACCAATGTGACCGTTCTTCATACCAAAAGTAAGGAGGCAGCAAATTCAGATGAATTTATTAAACCTCTTCTCAATGCTCAGGCCGTTTGGTTTGGTGGTGGTCGACAGTGGCATCTGGTGGATTCCTATAAAGACACTAAGTGTGAGGCGCTGTTTTGGAAAGTGCTTGATCGTGGTGGCGTTATTGGGGGATCATCGGCCGGTGCAACCATCCAGGGTTCCTATTTAGCGCGCGGTGACACGAAGAACAATCAGATCATGATGGGCGATCATGAGGTAGGTTTTGGGTTTATCAAAAACATTGCAATCGATCAACATGTATTAGCCAGAAACAGACAGTTTGATTTGTTTGACATCACCAAAAAAAGACCTGAACTACTGGGAATTGGTATAGATGAACGAACTGCCATTGTGGTTCAGGGAGATCAGTTCGAAGTAATCGGGGACCATTATGTACTTATGTATGATGGAAAATTCTGGTCGCGTGAAGGAAGTGAACTTAAAAACATACCGGATTCCGATTCACGGTTCTATTTCCTGCGCAAGGGCGATAAATATGATCTTAAAAAAAGGGAAGTAATTAAATAAAACCTCACAGCAAAATCCTATCAGCCAATTGGTTGCATGCGGGTGAATCCCGCTAAACGAATGCTGTTGGATTTCGATTATTTTTTATTTAAACTAACGTTTGAAAACTATGTAGCTTTTGCAACTGACCTTTGGACATACAGCACGAAAGGATTTATGGTGGGTACGTCCGTTGCTGATTTTCATTGGCCTTTCCTCTTTCATTGTTTATGCCACATGGGCGGCCTTTCAGGGTGAACATTATGCAGTAGGTCCATACCTCTCTCCTTTCTATTCGCCTGAAATTTTTGGTGATTCAGCACATAGTTGGTTTGGCCCCAAACCCTCCTGGTGGCCCGGAATTTTACCTTTTTCTCCTGCTTTATTAATTCTATGGGCTCCTGGCGGAATGCGATTCACCTGTTATTACTACCGCGGTGCATATTATAAATCATTTTGGGCCGACCCGATTGCCTGCACAGTTACTGAACCCCGCAAAACATACCGTGGAGAAAATTCTTTTCCACTAATCATGCAAAATATTCACCGATACTTTATGTATCTGGCCGTCATTTTCGTTCTCATTCTTGCTTACGATGCCTACAAGGCTCTTTGGTTTATTGATTTAACTACGGGCGAAACTGTGTTTGGGCTAGGAATAGGTACGCTTGTGTTAGCGACCAATGCAGTGTTGCTTGGAGGTTATACTTTCGGTTGTCATTCCTTTAGACATCTGGTTGGGGGAATAAAAGATCAACTTTCAAAAGCACCTGTTAAAAAGAAACTATACGATTGTTCCACATGCCTCAACAAGCGTCATATGAATTGGGCGTGGGCAAGTTTATTCTGGGTAATGTTTTCGGATGTGTACGTCCGGCTTTGTTCGATGGGCATCTGGACTGATTTTAGATTCTTTTGATGGCCTACGAAACTTTCAAATACGATGTATTGGTAATCGGATCTGGTGGTGCCGGATTAAGGGCAGCCATTGAAGCATCTTCAATGGGTGTTTCTGTGGCAGTCGTGTGTCGATCATTATTGGGAAAAGCACATACTGTTATGGCTGAGGGTGGCGTTGCAGCAGCGCTTGCCAATGTTGATGATCGCGATGGGTGGAAAGTTCATTTCACCGATACAATGCGTGGTGGTCAATACCTCAACAACTGGCGCATGGCTGAACTACATGCAAAAGAAGCTCCCGATAGGGTTCGTGAACTTGAGGCTTGGGGTGCAGTATTTGATAGGACAGCAGATGGTAAAATATTGCAACGCAATTTTGGAGGTCATAAATATCCACGATTGGCTCATGTGGGGGATCGAACCGGACTTGAGATGATTCGTACGCTACAGGATCATGGCATTCATCAAGGAATGGATTTTTTTCAGGAGTATACCATTATCAGTTTACTTAAGGAAGGGGATAAAGTTACCGGTGCTTTTGGGTATGACCGCGAGAAAGGTTTGTTCAAAGTATTTCAGGCTAAATCTGTAATTATCGCAACTGGCGGTATGGGTCGTATCTATAAAATTTCGAGCAATAGCTGGGATTGTACTGGTGGTGGAATCTCTATCGCATACCATGCTGGTGCTGAACTTATTGATATGGAGTTTGTACAATTTCATCCTACAGGAATGGTGTGGCCACCCAGTGTTCGGGGCTTGTTAATTACCGAAGG
>JAAUQD010000118.1 GCA_012032815.1 Flammeovirgaceae bacterium | reverse complement strand
CCATTCAATTGAGAGCGATCAATATACTCCGGATTTACTGTTCGTCCTGTGTAGTAATCGGTTGGATTAATAGTGGCTACGGTTTCGGCTTCTAAAGCGGAAACAGCAGGCTTTTTATTAAATGCCAGTTGGTTATCAATTGTACTTACCCGGTCAGATGAATTGAAATACATATCATCATACTCAGCCTGGCCGAACACTGTAAATCCAACCACACTCAACAGGCTAATAAGAACCGATATTCCTCTTTTCATAACATCATTTGTTTCGTGCCTTAACATCCATCACTAATATAACGATTCAAAGCCAAAATCGCGTACATATTAAACGCAAAACTTCGGTTTTGGGTTCTTATGGTTCATCGTTCGGCTGTTATTCCTCAATTCTACGTTTATATTTGCCGGACATTTAAAAAAGCGCCAAAAAACAGGTAATTAAGAAGATGGGAAAAGAAATCACCGCGCGGGCTCAGGATTATTCGCAATGGTATTTGGATTTAGTAAAAAAAGCTGATCTGGCTGAAAATTCAGACGTCAGAGGTTGCATGGTTATAAAACCTTACGGGTTCAGCATTTGGGAAAAAATGCAACAGGGATTGGATAAAATGTTTAAAGATACGGGACACGTCAATGCCTACTTTCCATTGTTTGTTCCTAAATCATTTTTAGCTAAAGAAGCGAGTCACGTAGAAGGATTCGCCAAGGAATGTGCTATCGTTACTCACTATCGATTAAAAAACGCAGAAGACGGATCGGGAATCATGGTTGATCCGGATGCCAAACTTGAAGAGGAACTTATTGTACGTCCCACATCGGAAACGGTAATCTGGAACAGCTATAAAAAATGGATTCAATCGTATAGAGATCTGCCGTTGCTGATTAATCAGTGGGCAAACGTGGTACGATGGGAGATGAGAACCCGTTTATTTTTACGCACAACAGAATTTCTCTGGCAGGAAGGGCACACGGCTCATGAAACCGCTAAAGAGGCGAAGGATGAGACACTCCAAATGCTGAATGTCTATGCTGATTTTGCAGAGAACTTCATGGCCCTACCGGTATATAAAGGTAAAAAAACAGAAAGTGAAAAATTTCCCGGTGCAGTTGATACCTATTGTATTGAAGGAATCATGCAGGACGGAAAGGCATTGCAATGCGGAACTTCTCATTTTCTGGGACAAAACTTTGCGAAGGCATTTGATGTTCAGTTTGCCGGGCGCGATGGAAAGTTAGATCATGTGTGGGGAACATCATGGGGAGTAAGTACACGTTTGATGGGCGCATTGATTATGGCCCATTCCGATGATGATGGATTAATTGTGCCTCCACGATTGGCGCCCATTCATGTGGTGATTGTACCGATCTTTAAAACCGATGAGGAGTATGAACAGATTACTAAAGTGGCCAACCAGGTGAAGAAAGATCTTCAGGAAAAAGGATATTCAGTAAAGTACGATAACCGCAATACCCATAAACCAGGATTTAAGTTTGCAGAATATGAGATGCGGGGAGTGCCCGTGCGAATTACCATAGGGCCTCGTGATCTTGCAAGCGGAGCTGTTGAGGTGGCGCGAAGAGACACCAAAGAAAAGGCGTCAATGAAACTTGAGGAATTGGTTAGCCAGATTCCGGTACTGTTGGAAGATATACAGAAATCCATCTATCAGAAGGCGTTGGCTTTCAGGGAACAAATGACTACCCATGTAGATTCCTATGATGATTTCAAAAAAGTATTGGATACCAAAGGAGGTTTTGTGCTTGCTCATTGGGATGGAACAACGGAGACCGAAACAAAGATCAAGGACGAAACAAAGGCAACCATTCGGTGCATACCATTGGAAGGAAGCATGGAAAAAGGTAAGTGTGTGGTGACAGGGAAGCCTTCTGAGCAGCGTGTACTTTTTGCCAGAGCCTATTAGCAAAATGATTTCAGGGTTAGTTTTAGGAATATGAATAATCACGATTAGCTTTGACGCATGGTTGAATGGATAACCGTTATCTCCCTTATTTTATTTGGTCTGTCGTTGATCATTGTGGAGATTATTTTTGTTCCAGGTACTACCGTGGTGGGCATTGTAGGTGTGATCTTTCTCATTGCCGGAATCGGCCTGGGCTTTAGTTACTTTGGAGCTGAAACCGGATGGCTGACGCTGGGCGTCACTGCCGTAGCTTCGGGTGTTTTGTTTTATTATTCATTCAAAGCCAATGTTTGGGGTAAGTTTTCCTTAAAAGGATCCATCGACAGCAAAGTCAATCAGGGAGAGCTCGAAGGGGTGGCCATCGGGCAGGAGGGAAGTACATTATCGGCATTGCGGCCCATTGGCAAAGCGGAGTTTGGTGTGAAAACGTATGAAGTAAAAACACTGGGACAATACCTGGAAAGCGGTACAAAAATTCGAATTATAAAAATTATATCTAATCAAATCATTGTAGAACCTATCAATAAAATAACATGGAAAATTTAGCGCTCATATTTATTGTATTCATTTCGATTATAGGATTTTTCCTGTTTATGTATTTCGTTCCGGTCGGGCTCTGGATCACGGCCATCTTTTCTGGGGTGAGGATTTCCATCGGAGAACTCATAGGGATGCGCATTCGTAAAGTGCCTCCCGGAGTTATTGTAAACTCGATGATTACCGCCATCAAAGCCGGCCTTCAAGTATCCACGGTTGAGTTGGAAACACACTACCTGGCGGGTGGCGATGTGCCGAACGTAATTCGTGCGTTGATCTCGGCCGATAAAGCCAATATCAATTTGAGTTTCAAACAGGCGACAGCCATTAACCTGGCGGGTCGTGATGTGTTTGAAGCTGTACAAATCAGTGTGAACCCGAAAGTGATCACGACACCGCGGGTAGCTGCGGTCGCTGCGGATGGTATTCAGCTGATCGCGGTAGCGCGGGTTACTGTGCGCGCCAGCATCCAGCAGTTGGTGGGTGGTGCCGGTGAAGAAACCATTTTAGCGCGGGTAGGTGAAGGTATTGTTACATCGATTGGTTCAGCGTTATCCCATAAGGAAGTGCTGGCCAATCCGGATAAAATTTCAAAACTGGTATTGACGCGCGGATTGGATGCGGGAACGGCATTTGAAATTCTTTCCATTGATATTGCCGATGTGGATGTGGGTGCGAACATTGGTGCAAAACTTCAGATCGACCAGGCATCGGCTGACTTAAAAGTAGCTGAAGCAAAAGCCGAAGAGCGCAGAGCCATGGCTGTAGCGTTGGAGCAGGAGATGATTGCCAAAGCACAGGAGGCGCGTGCCAATGTAATCCAGGCCGAAGCGGAAATTCCCAAGGCGATGGCGCAAGCGTTTGTAGAAGGAAACCTGGGCATCATGGATTATTACAAAATGCAAAACATTCAGTCCGATACCGACATGAGAAACACGATTTCAGGTTCTGAAAAAGGAACTAAGGGAACGTCATCGGGACCGAAGGAGTAACAAAATAATAGATCAATGTAAAAAGGCTGCCTATTTCGGCAGCCTTTTTTATTTTACTCAGCCTTCGACTGGCTCAGATTGACATGAAAATAAAAGGAAAGCCATACATTTTTTGTCACCCTGAGTCTGTCGAAGGGTGACTGATATTTTCCAATCTTTAAAGCATGCCCTCAATTCTCCCCGGTTACGAATACGATATATTTATCTCTTATCGTCACAACGACAACCTGCCTCCGTCCCGATATGATCGGGACTCCGGCAGGCTAGCCGAAGGCTGGATAACGGAATTTGTTTCGGCACTGCAAAAGGAACTCGCTGCCACCATCAAAGAACCTGTTTCCATCTATTTCGATACTAATCCCCACGATGGCTTATTGGAAAATCGAATCAATGCCTTCCTTCTCCGGTTACAGGCTTGATATCTTCATCAACCAAAGAACTATATCTGTGAATATCAGAATGAAGTAAAAAAGCCATAATTGATGTTGTAAAGGCGCACTGTTTGCGTTACTTTTGACTATTGATAGTCAATAGTAAACAATGAAAATTAAGGACAAAATCATTGCTGCACTAAAAGAATCAGGCGATCTGAGCGTCAAAGAACTTGTCGATTCTTTGAATGTTTCCAAACAGGCAATTCACGTGGCTATGAATCAACTGCTGGAAGAAGATGCAGTGATAAAATTTGGCAGGACACCTAAAACCATCTATCGGCTGCACCCGGGAAAAACTTTGGTGATCAATGACCAGGGCATCACAAACACCGAAACCGTAAAATATCTATCAAAGAATTTTCTGGTGATCACCGAAATAGGCAAAATGCTGGAAGGCGCAGAAGCTTTTAGTCTCTGGTGTAAACAACGTAACCTACCCCTGGAAAAAACAGCCGAAGAGTATATAAAAACAAAAAGTAGATGCGATGCTTATTTCGATGCTAAAGGCTTTATCAATGGAATGGAAAAACTCACCAGCACAAAAGGCTTTAGTAAGATAAACCTGGATGACATTTATTACCTGGACTTTTACGCCATTGAGCGATTCGGCAAGACCCGATTGGGTACGCTATTGCATTACGCCAAGCAAGGGCAAAACAAATTCCTGATGAGAATTATGCTCTCTGAAATCAAGCCGAAGGTAGATGCGCTGGTAAAGACAAGATTATATGATGCGGTTGGCTATGTGCCGCCCACCATAAGGCGGGAGATTCAGATAATGAAATACCTGGAAACACATTTAAAAATAAACCTACCAAGAATTAAGATTCAGAAAATATCAGGCATCATACCGGTGCCTCAAAAATCACTAAACAAAATTGAAGAACGAATCAATAATGCGGAGCATACTTTCGCGGTAAATGAGACAGTAAAATACAAACACCTGCTTTTGATTGATGATGCTGTTGGCAGTGGTTCTACTCTGAATCAAATTGCAGGAAAAGTAAAGCAGAAAGGTATCGCAAAAAAAGTCACCGGTCTTGCTGTGGTGGGTAGCTTCAAAGGTTTTGATGTGGTTACCGATGTATAAGTCACTCTTAGGAATATACTATCTTTGAATTATGCCATCTATAGTTCCCTGCGAATACCTGCGTAGCGGCATGCAGATCATATCAAACCTCAACTATATTGAGTCATGAGTTCAATTGTCTCGGGCTACGAGTACGATATCTTCATCAGCTACCGCCACAACGATAATCGCAGTGGTTGGGTAACCGAGTTTGTTGCCGCACTACAAGAAGAGCTGGCAGCCACCATCAAAGAACCTCTCACAATCTACTTTGATAAAAATCCACATGATGGATTGCTTGAAACTCATAACGTGGACAAGAGCCTCGAAGGGAAACTCAAATGCCTAATCTTCATTCCCATCATCTCACAAACGTATTGCGATCCAAAATCTTTTGCGTGGCAACATGAATTTGTAGCTTTTAATAAACTTGCACAAGAAGACGAGTTAGGTAGAGATATTAAACTGGGTAATGGTAATGTGGCTAGCCGAATATTACCGATTAAAATTCATGATCTGGATACAACTGATGAAGCTACACTCGAAAAAGAGTTAGGTGGTGTATTAAGGGCGATAGAATTTATCTACAAAGAACCTGGTGTAAACCGGCCACTTAAAGTCACAGACAGCAAATCAGACAATCAAAATCAAACTGACTATACCAATCAGGTGAACAAAGTGGCCAATGCAGTGAAAGACATTATACAAAGTGTTAAATAAAAAAGAACGGACGGCATCATTGGAAAAAATTGTAACGGGTGCAGCAGCGCCTAAGCCGAAGACAAAAAAAATGATAACCATCGCATCACTGGTTGCCATTCTGCTTTTGATTGCAGCCTACTTTTTGACTCCAAAACTTAATGTACTTGCGCAAGATGAAGAACCATTGGATAAGTCAATTGCTGTTCTTCCTTTTACTGACATGAGTCAAAACAAAGACCAACAATATTTCGCTGATGGTGTCATGGAAGACATTCTCACCCAGTTGCAACGCATGGGTGAATTACGAGTAACCTCAAGGACTTCAGTTGAGCAATATAGAGGTTCCAGCAAGTCAGTACCTGTCATTGGTGATGAACTCAATGTAAGCTATTTGTTGGAAGGGAGTGTAAGAAAAGCCGGAAATCAAATTATGATAACGGCACAGTTAATTAACACCAAAAATGACAGCCACATATGGTCCGATAATTTTACCTCCGAATATACCGTTGAAGGACTTTTTGATATTCAGCGGAAAATCGCAGAAGGTATTGTGAAAGAATTGCGTTTGAAAATATCGGCTACGGAAATACAGGAGATTACCCAGGCTCAAACCAGTAGCAAAGAGGCCTATGAACACTTCATACGAGGCAGGTTGTTATATAGTCAAGGTAATTTTGCCAGCAACGAACAATCAATTGATGAATACAAGCTGGCCCTTAAAGAAGACTTAAAATTTGCGGCTGCATATGGTGGCATAGCTTCTTCCTTTCTCCTGAGAAATTGGTCGTACGATTTGCCAGAGATTTGGAGGGACTCCGCTTCGATTTACGCAAATAGGGGAATAGAACTGGATTCAAATTGTGCAGAATGCTACTATGCACTCGGTTTTAATACAACAACCATTGATGGTCAATTTTCCAAGAGCAACTTAGGCTTGGCATACTACGATAAAGCATTGGCCATAAACCCCAATTTTGAATTAGCAAGGAGCTCCGCAATTATCTTTTACATTTGGGCAGGTAACTATCAAAAAGCCCTTGATTATTTAGCAATGCTAAACGAGGATAAGAACCAAGCATCAAGACTTTCATGGTTCCACTTTTTTACAAATAATCCTGAAAAAAGCAGGGATTATGCCCTTGCAGCGATGCGCATTCAAAAAGACCGAATGGCTGGGGGGCGGCTCCGGGACGCATTAACCGATACAAGAGACGCACGAGGAATACGAGATGTTTCGAAGATGATAGCGGAGATATCGAGCAAGGAGAGTGAAAACCAGGTGGGTGAATTATTGGCCTTTTGGATAGAGGAAAAATATGAAGATCTTGTGAAATACTACGAGCAGGAAAATCTTGATATTACCCTGCCATTTTTCCATTGCATAACGTATAGCTATTACCTAACCGGAAAAAAAGGAAATCGCCAGAGAAAGAGCACAAAAGAGTTTGGACAGGCTCCTTTCCAGCTATGAAAATAATCTTCAAACCATAGAGCGCAACTGGCAATATCATAACCTTGCGTTTTATTATCTGATGCTTGGTGAAAAAGAAAAAGCACTTGGGAGCCTGGAAAGTGCTGTGAAGATGGGATGGTTGCGGAACTTATCGAACGAAAAGATTTTTGAGTCGTTGCGGAGTGAACCGCGATTTCAGGAACTTACTAAAATGCAAACCCAGAAGCGTAAAGAAGTAATGGCCTTGTATAAGTCCCACAACTTTCCTGAGCCTGAGGAGTTTTAATTCACCGCAGTGTCTCCGCCTCGGGACTCTGCGGCACTAGTTTGTCTCGCCTAGTTGACCCGATAAATTAATATCTTCCAACTCTGAATAACTCATGACTG
>JAAUQD010000117.1 GCA_012032815.1 Flammeovirgaceae bacterium | reverse complement strand
TGTTGATGAAGTCGTTTAGGTAAATTTTGAGTGATACCAATGTATCGTTTACCAGAAGTTAGGCTTCGCAAAACATAAACAGTCCACATGTTTTATTCCCCAGATAATCTTGGGGTCTTTTGTACCCGGAGCCGGAGTCCCTGCCTGCGCTGCCGCTTCGGCAGACAGGGAACCGGCACATCCTCCTGGGATATTCCGTTTTTTGTACCTGAGGCCGGAATCGAACCGGCACGTCTCGCGACACACGATTTTGAGTCGTGCGCGTCTACCAATTCCGCCACTCAGGCAGATACAACACTTTTGGTCAGGCTAGTGAGCGCCTGCCTGCCGGAGTCCCGATGTAATCGGGCGATTGCAGGTCATTTTTTGTTTAAAAGGCTGCAAATATGTTCAAAGATCACCTCCCCGCAAAACCGTTTTGAATAAAATCAGGAATTAAATCCAATTACAACTCGATGAATTTCTCCAGTGAGTAGGCCTGGGTTCGTTCAGAGAACAAACTCTTCACCCGCCCCATACTGAGCCAAAGAGTTCACTCTTGCGGTAGGCTTCCAGATCGGATTCTTTCTCCCAGTGGCTGAGTGTGGTATAACAATAGGGATCTTCCGTGTCGGTGAGCAATTGCAAATGTGTGCAACCCGGAAAATTTCGTATCGCGGTTTTATTATCTTTAAAAATCTGCAGGAATTCCTCCACTCCGGCTTCTGTAAAATGCATTCGTACTACTCGTATCAGCATATAGTTTTCTTATTCGTCAAATGTAATCATCACCGGGCTATCATAAGCAAGACCCAGCAGTTCAGCAGCATTGCCTTTATATATTCCGATCTGTAAAAAGTCCAGGCTGTTAAATATCAAAAACATTCACCTTGATCAGTTTGGTGAAAGTTGGTGTGTATCTTTTTAAATTTTTCCCCGCCAAAGATCACCGTAAAATTCTTTCCCTTGCTCAGGTCGTCAAATATTTTTTTACTGATGTTGGTGATCAGGTTGCCAAAATGATCTACCCGCACTACATGACCTGATATTTGTTTGCGGGTGGCTTTTACCTGACGGTCAGTCATTTTTCGGAAAGAATCAACAGGGGTGCCCACCTGATCCAATGAAGCGCCAGACGCCAACTGAACAGCGACTGGGGCGAGAATGTCTTTTCGGGAAATGTGTTATTTGACTGGTTTTCTCCATGGAGGCGTACAACCTGTTGATGAGGTTGGTCACTAATAAGCCCGAACAACCCGTTATCAATACCTAAAAAAAAATGATCTTCGAGCTGAAGGCCAAGGTATGCTTCACCTGGGTTGCCGGTGCTATTCACCCCAACCAGGTGCACGGTTCCTTTGGGGAAATCTCGAAAAATGGATTTTAATACGAAGGCACCATGTGCGATGTCGCACGCGGTGATGGTGTGGCTGATGTCAATGATGTGAATGGCAGGATCTATACTGAGGATTTTCGCTTTGATGGCAGCTGCGTAGTAGTCGCTGTCTCCGCTATCGGTAAGTAAAGTAATTAGCGCCATCGCAGAGTGTCCGGAAGCTTCGTTTTAAGAAGGCCGGAGAATTAATTAATTTAGTGGTCAAAGATAGATATTTCAACCATTTTAAAATATTGATAGAGAAAACCATAACAATCGATAATATCCCGCTGATAGATTTTCTGGGAGTAGAAAATAAAAATGTCAACGAACTGGCTTCTGCGTTTCCCCGAAGCAGGATCATCTCAAGAGGCAATGAAATTTTAGTCAAAGGTGAGTCGAATGACCTTGTTCAGATCACTGATATCCTGAACGCACTAATGGATCACTTTCATCAATATGGACGAGTGACGCCTGAAAACGTAAAAGGATATGTAGCCCAGGAACGACAGGAGTTTATTCCGGAGGAGTCATCCGAAGGAATTTTATTGTATGGCACACGGGGCACACCAATAAAAATGAAAACGGTCAACCAGCAGAAACTGGTTCAATCGGTTCAGCAAAACGATCTCGTGTTTGCGATCGGTCCTGCCGGTACAGGAAAAACATACATTTCTGTTGCCCTTGCCGTGAAAGCTCTGAAGAGCAAGGCCGTTAAAAAAATTATCATCACCCGTCCGGCCGTGGAAGCAGGGGAGAACCTGGGATTTTTGCCGGGGGACTTGAAAGAAAAAATTGATCCATACCTCAGGCCTATTTATGATGCGCTTAATGATATGCTGCCATTTGAAAAACTTCGGTTTTATATGGAACGGGAGATCATTGAGATCGCACCACTCGCCTACATGCGGGGCCGCACATTGAACAATGCGTTTATTTTATTGGATGAGGCGCAAAACACAACGCCCATGCAAATGAAAATGTTTCTCACCCGCATGGGCCCGGATTCAAAAATGATTGTAACAGGTGATACCACGCAAATCGATTTACCGGCCAATCAGCGTTCCGGCCTCAAAGAAAGCGTGCGGATTTTAAACGAGGTAAAAGGTATCGGCATCGTCCAGCTTACCGAAAAAGATGTGGTGCGCCATAAACTGGTAAGGGATATTATTGAGGCGTACGGAAAGAACCATCCCGAAAGTCATTCGAAATAACAAGTAAGTTTTTAAATTCAGGTCATGCGTTGGATACCCTACGCCATGATTCGAATTGCAGGATTTTTCATTGGAGGCATCCTGCTGGGTATCTATGTGCCTAATCTTCTTTCGATAAGTTTTCTTTTGTATGCGGTTGGGGCTAGTGTACTGCTTTATGTGGCCTTCTACTTTTTATTCAGGAGGTCGAGATGGTTGGGTGTTTTGTCAGGGATTACAGGATTGCTTGCCATTTTCTTGTGTGGTTATCTGCATACCTATTTTTATACCGATACAACCAGGGATTCACATCTCATACATTACAATGAAAACTATACATTCTACACCGCAAAGGTGTTAGGTGCCCCGGAGGAAAAAAATAAATCATGGAAACTGGAGGTCAGCCTGATCAATGTTGGTGATGAAGGGGAGCTGCATCCCGTTTCCGGAAAAGTATTGTTATATATTTCCAAAGATGGCTTTCAACATTTTAAGCGAGGAGATATCCTTTATATAAGGGGCAAACCATCATTGTTAAAAGGCCCGGTTAATCCCAATGAATTTGATTTTAAGCGATTCCTGAGTTTTAAGAATATTTTCCATCAGCAGTTTGTCACTACCGATAAAGTAATTAAAGTAGGGGAGTCTCGTCCTGATCTGATTGCATACTCCGAGGAAATTCGTGTCAAAGCCGCGGCTGTACTCAGAAGGTATGTGGATGGAAAAGATGAGCAAGCGGTTGCCTTGGCGCTTGTGCTTGGCGTGCGGGATGCATTGGACAATGACTTGCAACAGGCGTATGCATCAAGCGGAGCTATGCACGTGCTGGCGGTATCGGGTTTGCATGTGGGCATTGTGTATCTGATTATTCTGCTGGCCTTTAAGCCATTGAAAAAATATGCATGGAGCAGATGGGTAATTGCGATCATCAGTATTTTAATTCTTTGGTCGTATGCTTTTGTTACCGGACTTTCGCCATCGGTACTTCGGGCCGTGACCATGTTTTCATTTTTGCATTGGCAAAACCGTTTGGGCATCGCACCAATATTTATAACACATTAGCAGCATCTGCTTTTGTGTTACTACTTGTAAATCCCTATTTAATTATGTCGGTGGGGTTTCAACTTTCGTATTTGGCCGTGCTGGGTATTGTGTATGTGCAGGCTCCGCTGTACCGGCTTTGGGAAATTGACAATGCATTTGGAGACTGGGTTTGGAAGATTACTACCGTATCCATTGCTGCTCAGTTGGCTACGTTTGCCCTGGGACTTTTATATTTCCATCAGTTCCCCGTGTACTTTCTGTTTTCCAATTTGTTTGTCATCCCCGGAGCGTTTGTCATTCTCCTTTTAGGAATCGGGTTATTGATATTTAGTTTTTGGTCAGTGTTGGCTGCCGGTATTGGCAAATTACTTTCACTCGCCATTTACATTGTGAACCAAGGTGTATTTTTCATTGAAGGCTTGCCTTTCAGTTTGCTGAGCGATATCTACATCAACACATTACAAAGCTGGCTCCTAATTGGTGTTGTGGTCTTAATTTTATTGGTCTTTGATGTGAAGAAATTTCAATTCATGTATGGCGCGTTTGTATTATCGATAGGTTTCTTTTTTGCGCAACATGTCAATCATCGATCGTATGTAAAACCTGCAAGTCTTTCGGTTTACAGTATCAATGGTTATGGGGCTGTTGACTTCATTCAAAATTCCAGATCGTATTTATTCACCGATTCCGCCCTGTTGTCGGATGAAGATCGGGTGCGTTTCCACATACGTCCCAACCGTGTGCGAAGTGGAGTGCGAAAACGTCAAAGTCTATGATTCGGAATTCAATCAACAGTATTCAGGGTTCCGTACATTTTATTGGCAGGATAAGATGGTGGTATGGATTGATCAACCGGATGTTGAATTGCCCGAAGAAATAAAAACGAATTATCTGATTATTGGGAACAACGCAGTTCCTTCACTGAAAGAATTAGTGGAGCATGTTATACCGGATACATTAATTCTCGATGGGTCGAATACAGCCTATTACACAAACCGTGTGAAGGAGGAGGCTAACGAGTTGCATATTCCTGTGCATGATGTCATTCAGCAAGGTGCTTTTCATAAAGTATACAGGTTACCCTGAAGCTAAATGTCTTACTTTTGTTTTAGAACCTGATTTGGAATTAGATGGTAGAATACGAAGTAAAAGGCAGAATTGCATACATCACGCTCAACCGGCCGGAGCGGAGAAACGCGTTGAGTTTTGAGTTGATAAAAGAGCTCAAAGACAAATTTGCTGACGCAGAAAAAGATCAAGCAGTAAAGATTATTGTATTAAAAGCTAATGGTAAAGCTTTTTGCTCGGGGGCTGATCTGGAATCATTACAGCAACTTCAGAAAAACACCGAAGAAGAGAACCTGGCGGATTCGCGGCATCTGAAGGAATTATTTCAGCAGATTTACACACTACAAAAAGTTGTCATTGCACAAGTAGAGGGCCACGCGCTGGCAGGAGGGTGCGGGCTGGCCACCGTTTGTGATTTCGTCCTTGCAGTACCTGAAGCTAAGTTTGGATACACGGAAGTTAAGATAGGATTTATACCTGCACTGGTTATGGTATTCCTTATTCGCAAGATTGGAGAAATGAATGCGCGGTATCTTTTATTAAGCGGAGAATTAGTGAGTGGAGAGGATGCTTTAAAATATGGGATGGCCAATCGAATTGTTGAAAAAGACGAAATACAAAAATCGGTTGATGAATTTGCGCAACAACTGATCACCAACAACTCGTCACAATCATTAGCAACCACAAAAAAAATGATCGCAGAAGTTTCATCCATGAAACTTGACGAAGCGCTTGAGTATGCAGCGAAGATGAATGCAAAAGCCCGCTCTTCCGAGGATTGTAAAAAAGGTATTGAAGCGTTCCTGAATAAAAAACCCATCACCTGGTAAAGAATCCATGAGTACGGCTCAGGAGATTCTGAAAAAACATTGGGGATACGAGACGTTTAGGAATCCTCAGCAACAAATCATTGAAACTGTCCTTGCCGGAGATGATGTGGTAGCACTGCTTCCAACCGGTGGAGGAAAGTCAATTTGCTTTCAGGTTCCGGCATTGGTGAAGGATGGGTTGTGCATCGTGGTGAGTCCGTTGATCGCCCTCATGCAGGATCAGGTGATGCAACTAAAGAAAATGGAAGTCCGCGCGGAGGCTGTTCATTCCGGGATGTCGCAGCGGCAGATTGATATTGTACTGGACAATTGTATTTATGGAAATGTGAAGCTGCTTTATGTTTCTCCTGAGCGACTACAAACCGATTTATTTCTTACACGGGCCGAACGTATGAACATAAATTTACTGGCCGTTGATGAAGCGCATTGCATTTCACAATGGGGGTATGATTTTCGGCCACCGTATTTGCAGATTGCTGAATTTCGAAAAATAATTCCGGATGCCCCGGTCATTGCGCTCACGGCTACAGCCACAGCGCGTGTAAGGAATGATATTTCAGAAAAACTTCAGTTAAAGCATCCAAAAATATTTCAACAAAGTTTTTTGCGAGATAATCTTTCTCTCGTTATCCGGGAAACAGAGAACAAGGAGAAAAAGCTTCTTGAAGTTTTCAGAAAAGTACCGGGAGCGGCTATTGTGTATGTGCGCTCACGAAAAAGAGCGGAGGGCATTTCTGAGTGGCTTACAAAGAATACTATTTCATCATCGTTTTATCATGCGGGACTTACCTTTCAGCAGCGATCGCAACGCCAGGCAGATTGGCTGAATAACAAACACCGGGTGATCGTTGCCACCAATGCATTTGGTATGGGCATCAATAAATCAGATGTACGCATAGTGCTTCATCTTGATTTGCCGGAAAATATAGAGTCCTACTACCAGGAGGCGGGCCGTGCAGGACGGGATGGCAAGCGTTCGTACGCGGCTGTGTTGTATCATGCCAGCGATGCAGATTCATTGCGATCAAAAGTTGAATTGAGTCAGCCCTCGATCGATGATTTAAAACGGGTCTATCAGGCCCTTGCCAACTACTATCAGCTGGCTGTGGGCAGTGCGATGGGGGAGAGTTATGAATTTGATTTACAAAATTTTTGTAAGCGTTTTGATTTTAAAGTTACGCCAACTTACAACACCTTAAAAAAACTGGAAGACCATGGATTGATTCAGTTCAATGAAAGTTTTTACCAGCCTTCTCGATTGCATATCGCGATGGATAAAAAGAAGTTGTACGAGTTTCAGGTTGCCAACGCATTGTTTGATCCGCTGATAAAATCCCTGTTGCGCATCTATGGCGGAAGTCTGTTCTCAGAGTATGTATCCATTTCGGAAAGCCAGATTGCGAGCGCCACCAAACTGAGGGCACGTGATGTATCCGATTTATTAACCCGATTGGATAAGCTGCAGTTATTGGATTATAGTCCGCACTCCGAAAAGCCGCGCGTGACGTTTATTCTTCCCCGGCAGGAAGCAAACACCTTACCGATTGATAAAAAGGAGTTTGAATTTCGGAGGGAGGGCGAACTTTCACGCATGGAAACGGTGATACACTATGCCGGCCAGCATGTGCAATGCCGGATGAATTTAATTCAGGAGTATTTTGGTGAGCAACCTGAAAAAACCTGTGGCATCTGTGATGTGTGCATAGAAAAGAGAAAGAAGGAAAACCTCGCTGCCATACCTGAAATACGGGGCAAGGTGCTGCACGCATTAAATAAAAAACCATTATCTGTTGAAGACCTCGAAAAAATTATCGTGCCTGACGACAACGAATTATTTTTAGATACCCTCCGTGAGATGCTGGATGCGGAGGAGATTTTCTATGATGAGTTTTGGGTTTTGCATGTTAAGAAGTAGGAACTTATTCCATTCTCTTGTTTTATGAATGGGTGTTGTGATCCTGATTATTCCTGGCAACGTTTGTGTTTCTGCAGTGGTGCGCTTTCGAAGCCGCGTCCTATTCCACGAAAACGAAACGTTGAACGAAGATAAATATTTATAGCTTAC
>JAAUQD010000030.1 GCA_012032815.1 Flammeovirgaceae bacterium | reverse complement strand
ACGAAATGATTTTTGGCACACGGGCTGTAATGGAAGCTATCCGAGCCGGACGGACCATTGATAAAGTTTTTTGTTCAGTCTGGTCTTTCCAATGACCTGACAAAGGAGTTACTCAAACTGGCCAATGAGTTTTCTGTCCCTCTTTCTTTCGTACCCGAGCAAAAACTGAATCGACTTTCACGAAAAAATCATCAGGGCGTTATTTGCATGCTTTCACCAATCAGTTTTGCCATTCTTGAAAACTTAGTGGATAAAGCCTACGCTGAGGGACAAGATCCATTTTTTATTATGTTGGATCGGATAACGGATGTCAGAAATCTCGGTGCGATTGCCCGTACAGCCGAATGTGTTGGCGTACACGCGCTGATCATCGCAGATAAGGGCAATGCACCGATCACAGCCGACACCATGAAAACATCCGCGGGTGCGTTGAATCATTTGCCCGTTTGCCGGGAGAAAGATTTGAAACGATCGATTAAATTTTTAAAAGATAACGGCATTCAGATAATCGCCTGTACAGAAAAGGCGGAACACGTGATCTATGATGCTGATGCCAAAGGACCTGTTGCGTTGCTGCTTGGCTCCGAAGAAGACGGCATCTCACCGGAATTGCTCAAGGCTGCCGATCACCTTGTGAAAATTCCAATGGCGGGTAAAATTGAATCGCTAAATGTTTCGGTAGCTGCCGGGGTGGCGTTGTTTGAGATTAACCGACAAAGGGTGAGAAAATAATCAATTAATTAATTAATAAATATATAAGGTTTGGGGGTTTCTCATTGAATTCGACAAAACTGACAACCGGTGCCCATTTTTTACACTGTCGAAATTTCTTGTAGCAAAAGTTAGCAACTCTTCATCTTTAAAATGGAAAAACAACTTCATTGAATTTTTGTCAAAGGGCTTCTGAGATTGACCAAAGTCAAGCAATTCAACACTAACAAAAGATGAATCTTGCCATTGAGATAATTCATTAAGATTCTCACTAAATGATAGAAACAAAATTTTTTTGTTGGGTGATATAGGCACAATTTCTTCATAAATAAGAACATCCGGTATTCCATTCAGGATTGAATAAAACTTTAATTTTACCATTGTTACATTATCAGGCGATTCATAAGGAATAGAGATGTTTGAAACATCCTGACCTTTGGGGATTACAATGCCTATCTCAAATGAAGGCAGATTAAGATAAAGTTTATTTTTTCTTGAAAACTTAAATCTCCTTACCCCTCTTGTTTCATCAGGTGTTATCACAACAGGGTCAAGAAAATGATCCATTCCCCGGAGTACGATAGTATCCTTCATCTCATCAACTGAGAGCTTTAATGTTTGATAAGATAAGTGGGTGATAATGATTGAATCAGGGTGATCCAAATAAAACAATCCTTCTTCATTGGAGTATGTGCCTCCCTGCCCTGATAAAAATAGTATTGAAGCATATGCGATAGGATACTTACTACTATCAACAAGGATGTACTTATTTTTTTGAGTCTGAGCAGAGGTTAAAACCCAGTAACAAGTAAAGGTAAGTAAGAGAATTATGTGCCTCATCAACAACGTTAAAAAAATTGAAGTTTGAGCGCTATAATTATGATTAGTTTTTTTCGAAAGTTCAGGCCACCATATCTATGGTGGCCTTATTTACTACATTATGGAGCAAGGTTGAGCCTCCCATCCTGATTTAAATCCTATCCAAAATATATAGGTTGTCTTTTGACAAAATTTGTAACCAAGTCCACACGTAGATTCATTGCATTCTTCATCACTTCCAAACATCGGTCTAGCACTAACTGTACCAATAGATGCCAAAGTAAAAATGAGGGTCATAACTGAAGCCAAAATTTTTCTTTTTAATGTTCGCTTGTCATTCCTAAAAAAGCCTTTCATAAAGTAAGGGATTAAACATTGCCAGAAATCCATCTGGTATGGGGTTTTGCAAAACGTAATTGCAAGTTACCCCCCCCCATAAATAATCAAAATCTTAGCATCTTTAGAATGTAATATTTCTAATGGAGTTTGATTTTTCCACAAAAATTCTAAGCCGACATAGCTTATTATTTCTAATACCATCAACAAAATAGCGTGAACAATATTCCGAATTAGTTCGGAATTACTCACCTATTTAAATTATCTGGGATATCAATCGTATATATGAAAATTGAACAATTGATGAAAAAAAGACACTAAATGAACCAATCTCATATGACTTTGCCTTTAGCTAAAGAAACTCCCCCCCATTGCTCTTCGTCTTCAAATCGGTCACAAACTGTCTGAACAACTCCTCCTTATCCTTTTCGCAAACGATTACCACATTGCCAAACGCACCCACAAGGTATCCATTAAGACCTTGGACAACAATGAGTTTATCCTTGCTGCCCCGTATAATGGTATTTCGTGTGTCGTATAGCAGGGTGTCTCCAACGACCGAATTATTCTCTTTATCTTTTTTAGATAATTCATGAAGCGCGGCCCACGAACCCAGATCAGACCAGTTAAAATTACTCGGCCACACATACACATTGTCCGCTTTCTCCATTACACCATAGTCAATAGAAATGCTCTTGGCTTGCATGTAAGCAGTTTCAGTTGCTTTCTTTTCTTGTAGAGTATCAAACTTCTTTTCGGCTTCCACGAAAAGTTCAAACATCTCAGGCAACTCCCGCTCCAACGCTTTTAAAATGGATTTCACATTCCAGATAAAAATACCCGAGTTCCACACAAACTCTCCTGTTTCAACAAATTTCTTAGCCAGTTTTAATTCTGGCTTTTCAGTGAACGTCTTCACTTTTTTAAGCTTACTCTTTCCTTCGATGTACTGAATGTATCCGTACCCGGTTTCGGGCCGCGTAGGCTTAATGCCTAACGTAACCAGGATATCTTCTTTCTCGGCATGCTTAACACAATTTTTTATAGTGCTCTGAAATTCCCTTTCATTGAGAATCACATGATCGGCAGGACTCACCACAATATTGGCGTCTGGGTTTATCCTGGCTATCTTTTTTGACGCATAGACGATGCAGGGCGCAGTATTCTTGCGCATGGGTTCGGCCAAGATCTGGCTGGCTTTAAGATCAGGAAGTTGTTGTGTAGTTAGTTGAGCGTGCTCCTCATTGGTTACTACAAAAATATTTTCCTTCGGGCACAAAGGCAGGAACCTTTCATAAGTCGATTGAAGCAATGTATTGCCTGTACCTAAAACATCGAGAAATTGTTTTGGCTTTTCATTCCGGCTATATGGCCAAAAGCGCGTACCAACTCCACCCGCCATCAATAAAACGTAAAGGTTTTTTTTCATGGTAAGGAAATCTTAAACAATACCTTCCTTTAATAAATCATGCAAATGAACAAACCCCTTTACCTCATCTCCATCTTTCACAATGAGTTGAGTAATATTACTTTGCTGCATCAGTTGCAGCGCTTTAACAGCAAACTCACCCTGATCAATAGTCTTTGGGTTTTTAGTCATTATATCCTGAGCCTTAATATTAGAAATGTCGCTTTGTTTCTCCAGCATTCGTCTAAGATCCCCATCTGTCACGATACCCACTAGTTTTTTACCATCTAATACAGCAGTAGCTCCGAGCCGCTTGGATGAAATTTCTACAATTACATCTTTCAGATTGGTAGACAGGTTGACTACCGGAAGATTATGATGGGCAGTCAGGTCACCCACTTTAAGGTACAATTGCTTGCCCAAAGCTCCACCCGGATGATATTGCGCAAAATCTTCACTTGTAAAATTCCTTAATTCCAGAAGACAGATGGCCAAAGCGTCTCCAAGAGCCATTTGGGCAGTTGTGCTGGTTGTTGGAGCAAGGTTATTCGGGCATGCTTCCTCTGAAACAGTTGAGTTAAGAATATAATCCGATTGCTGAGCCAGATAAGACTCTGTATTTCCAACTAAAGCCACTAATTTCGCCCCCCTTCTTTTAAGGAGGGGAACTAAAACCTTGATTTCAGGTGTATTACCACTTTTAGAAATACAAATAACGATGTCATCGCTCAAAATCATGCCCAAATCGCCATGTATGGCATCAGCAGCATGCATAAAGAGGGAGGGGGTACCTGTCGAATTTAATGTGGCCACAATTTTATTGGCTACAATGGCACTTTTCCCTATTCCGGTAATGACTACACGGCCTTTTGACGCTAAAATGTCATGAACACATCGCTCAAAATCCTCGTTAATCAACTGGGTTAGATTTTCAACCGCACGGGCTTCATTAATTAGTGCATTGGTTGCAATCCTTTTGATATTTTTTTCTAAATTCAATGCAAGCGCTATTTCAAGGTTGGCAAAGATAGAGTTTTTCAGAATTAAGTAGGTTTTAGAATATGATAGTAGCAGAAGAAAAAGACGAATTAAAAGCAAAGCTCAAGGAGTTCTTTGGATATGGGGCTTTCAGAGGAAACCAGGAAGTGGTTATCCGAAATATCCTGGATGGAAAAAATACATTTGTCATCATGCCGACTGGGGCAGGCAAATCGCTGTGCTACCAGTTACCGGCCATGATCAATGACGGCCTGGCCATAGTCATCTCTCCGTTAATTGCATTAATGAAAAATCAGGTTGATCAGTTAAACGCATACGGAATAAACGCGCGGTTCCTTAACTCTACGTTGAGCAAATCGGAAATCACGAGGCTAAAAAAAGATTGCACCGATGGAAAGGTCAAGCTGCTTTATGTGGCGCCTGAATCATTGAACAAAGAAGACAACATCGCTTTCTTAAAAAAAAGTAAATATCTCTTTTGTAGCAATTGATGAAGCCCACTGCATTTCAGAATGGGGACACGATTTCAGACCTGAATATAGAAAGATAAAAAGCATGATTGGTCAGTTGGGCAACTTACCGGTAATCGCCCTCACCGCTACGGCCACACCCAAAGTTCAGATTGACATTCAAAAGAATCTTCAGATGGAAGAGGCGGATGTTTTTATTTCATCCTTTAATCGAAAAAATCTGTACTATGAAGTCCGGCCGAAAAAAGAAACTAAAAAACAGTTAATTCGATTCCTGAAAGATCATAAGGGTAAGTCGGGCATCATTTATTGCCTCAGCAGAAAGAAAGTTGAAGAAATTGCTGAACTGCTTAATGTAAATGGATTTAAAGCCGTTCCGTATCATGCGGGTCTGGACTCCGATGTGCGGGTAAAAAATCAGGATGATTTTCTGAATGAGGAAGTTGACATTGTGGTAGCCACCATTGCCTTTGGTATGGGTATTGATAAGCCTGACGTCCGGTTTGTGGTACACTATGATGTACCAAAATCACTGGAGGGTTATTATCAGGAAACCGGACGTTCCGGACGGGACGGACTGGAAGGAATATGTCTTATGTTTTATAGCCACAACGACCTGAATAAACTCGAGAAGTTTAATAAAGATAAATCGGTTCAGGAGCGGGAGAACGCAAGGATTCTTTTACAGGAAATGGAATTTTATGCAGAATCGCCTGTGTGCCGAAGACGACAACTGCTGCATTATTTTGGTGAAGAATTTAAAGAGGAGAATTGCGGATCATGCGATAACTGCGTGCACCCCCGCGAGCGTTTTGACGGAACAGAACAGGTATTGATGGTTTTACAAGCCACCGAACAAACCGGAGAGCGCTTCGGATTGAATCATTTGGTTAATGTTATAAGGGGCGTGGAAGATGAGTATGTTAAGAGCTATGCTCATTTTGATTTAGAAATTTTTGGAAAAGGTGACACTGAAAATGCAGAATTCTGGAAATCAGTAATCCGACAGACCCTGATCTATCAGTACCTGGAAAAAGATATTGAAAACATCGGCAATCTTAGAATTTCGGACAGGGGCAGGAAGTTTATGAAAAAGCCCCATACGATTGAATTGGCCCGCGACCATGATTTTACAACGGAGCTGCATGAAGAAGAATCATCGGAACGGGTACCTGTCAATTCAAAAGCCTATGATGATAAACTCTTTGAACAACTAAAGACGCTTCGAAAGCAAGTTGCCAAGGCAAAAGATCTTCCTCCGTATGTTATTTTTCAGGATCCATCACTCGAGGAAATGGCTACAACGTATCCTACCACTAAAGAAGAACTTGCTTCGGTTAATGGAGTGGGCATGGGGAAAGTAAACAAATTCGGAAAAGAATTTTTACAGCTTATTCAGCAATATGTAGAAGACAACGAAATCGAAACCGCCTCTGAAGTGGTGGTGAAATCATCGGTCAATAAATCCAAAATCAAAATTTTTATAATTCAGCAAATCGATAAGAAAATTGATTTGGAAGAAATTGCTGACGCAAAGAGTCTGAGCTTTGAAGAATTGCTGACAGAAATTGAAAACATCTGCTTTTCGGGCACCAAACTCAATTTGGATTATTATATCGATGAGGTGTTGGATGACAGTAAGCAAGAGATGATCTACGAATACTTTCTGAATGCCGAGTCGGATAGCATTGAAGATGCGCTGGGCGATGAAGAAAATTCAGATTTCTCCGAAGAAGAAATGCGCCTGATGAGAATCAAGTTCCTGTCGGAATACGCCAATTAGTATTTATTCCCCTCATCCGGAATCCTTTTATCTTTGAATTTTAAACTAGCTGATGAACATACTCTTGATTGGTAATGGAGGCCGAGAACATGCGTTAGCCTGGAAAATGACACAGAGCTCTCGATGTGAGAAACTTTATGTTGCTCCGGGTAATGCGGGGACTGCTTTGGTAGCCGAGAATGTTTCTATAGCGGTAGATGATTTCAAGAACTTAGGAAGATTTTGTGTTGACAACAACATTCGTTTGGTGGTGGTGGGGCCTGAAGTTCCTCTTGTTAAGGGTATCCGAAACTATTTTGAAAATGATTCAACGCTCTCCGGAATTGGTATTGTCGGACCTGATCAAACCGGAGCCCAACTGGAAGGGAGCAAGGATTTTTCCAAACAATTTATGCTCCGCCATGGAATTCCTACGGCCAAAGCAAAAACTTTCAATGCCGCTCAGGTTGAAGAAGGATTAACATATATTAAAACATGCCAAACCCCCATTGTATTAAAAGCTGATGGCCTTGCAGCGGGGAAAGGTGTTGTCATTTGTCCAACACATTCAGAAGCGGGCACCCTGCTTCAGGATATGCTGACCAATAAAAAATTTGGAGATGCGAGCACCAAAGTGTTGATCGAAGAATTTCTGGATGGCATTGAACTGTCCGTGTTTGTACTCACAGATGGCAAGCATTATGTGTGTTTTCCTGAAGCCAAAGACTACAAACGGATTGGCGAAAAGGATACCGGACCGAACACAGGCGGTATGGGTGCTGTTTCTCCCGTCCCTTTTGCCAATAAAGATTTTAGGAACAAGGTGGACCGTCAGGTAATACAACCAACAATTGCAGGTCTGGCCAAAGAGAAAATCGATTTTAAAGGGTTCATCTTTATTGGACTTATGAATGTTGGAGGAAATCCTTTTGTTATAGAGTACAACGTAAGATTGGGTGATCCTGAAACGCAGGTGATCCTTCCACGAATTGAAAACGATCTTGTTGAGCTCTTTGAAGCGACTGTAAATGGAAATCTCGATCAATATTCCGTAAAGACAAAAAATGAAGTAGCAGCAACCGTAGTTCTTGTTTCAGGCGGTTATCCTGAAAAATACGAGAAAGGAAAGACAATCAGCATGAACTCTTCTAACGATGAAATGGTGTTCCATGCGGGTACAAGAATGGACAATGGTAGATTACTGACTGATGGCGGGCGTGTATTGGCCGTAACTGGAATTGGCGATTCTATTGAGGGGGCAACCAAAAAGGCCTACAAAACAATTTCTACGATTTCATGGGATGGCCTATATTTCCGGAAAGATATTGGAAAAGACTTATTGAACTACACAAAAATATAAGGATAAAGACACATGGGCTGTAGTTGTGGGACAAGTAAAGATGGAAAGGTGGCAGGCTGCAACAATAATGGAGCTTGCGAAACCGGGGGATGTAATAAAATGAACGTGTTTGACTGGCTGTCAAATATGGAGGTTCCTCCTACAGAAAAATTCAATATTGTGGAGGTTCGGTTTAAAAACGGACGCAAAGACTTCTACCGCAATCCTGATAAACTGGCTATGTACACAGGTGATGCCGTAGTTGTCGAAGTACCAAATGGCCATCACCTGGGGCATGTATCCCTGCAAGGTGAGTTGGTGCGGTTACAAATGCGCAAGAAAAATATTGCCAATGATAATGAGCTGAAAAAAATCTATCGACCAGCTCATCAAAAAGATCTTGAGAAATATGCCGATGTATTAAAGCGTGAGTCCCCAACATTGTTTCGCACCCGCGAAATTGTAAGAAAGCTGAAGCTGAATATGAAATTATCGGATGTTGAATATCAGGCGGATAACACTAAAGCCATTTTTTATTATTCGGCTGAGGATCGCGTTGATTTTCGTGAGCTGATAAAAATCCTGGCAGCGGAATTTAAAATACGGGTAGAGATGAGACAAATCAGTTTGCGGCAGGAAGCGGGCAGACTTGGAGGTATTGGCGTGTGTGGCCGGGAATTGTGTTGCTCAACCTGGCTTAGTGAATTTAAAAACGTGGCTACCAGCGCAGCCCGTTATCAAAACCTCTCGCTAAACCCATCAAAACTATCGGGCCAATGTGGACGCTTGAAGTGTTGTCTGAATTATGAACTGGAAACATATTTGGAGGCGCTGGAAGTCATCCCTAAAATTGAAAAGCCATTGCTGACCGAAAAAGGGGAAGCTCACTTACAAAAAACAGATATTTTCCGGAAGTTGTTGTGGTTTGGATACCGGGAAGAAAACAAATGGTATCCTCTTAATATTGAGAGGGTAAATGCCATTCTCGAACTAAATCAGGCCGGAAAAAAACCTGCCACGCTGGAAGAAGATGTAATACAGGAACGGGAACCGATATCTTCTTTGAATAGTGATCTTGAAAATCTGGATCGCAAGTTCAAAAAGAAGAAAAATAAAAAACGCAAAAACCGAAGACGCAAGGATAATCGTAATCCTAACAACCGCAGAAAATCATGACCCTGAGGTTGATTGCCTTTGCTTTAGGAATTATCCTGTTTTGTTCAGCATGTGATTCTACCAGGGTCTTTGAACAAAACCAGGAATTTGAAGATCGAGTTTGGCCAATTGGTCAACTCGCAGAATTCAGTGTTACGATAGATTCAGATACGCTCCCTTACAACTTATATTATAATGTGAGGAACACCAGTGACTATCCGAATGCGAGAATTTTCTTAACCTATTACTTGCTCGATTCTACAGGAACTGAGTTGGAAAGTAAGCTCATTGATAATTTCCTTTTTGATCTGAAAACAGGCAAACCCCTTGGGTCAAGTGGAATTGGAGACCTGTTCGATCATCGGTTTATTTTTTGGAGACCTACAATTTCCCCTATCCGGGAAAATATATTGTAAGATTTAAACACTATATGCGTTTTGAAGACCTTAAAGGGGTACACTCCATTGGTCTGAGGGTGGAAGCCGCACAATAAAAAAAAGGAGCCTGGCTAAAGACTCCTTTTTTAAATTCATCATTGTTATTTATACATTCTTGAGCTGAGGAACAGCTTCCTTATCAAAATCAAGAACTACCGGTGCCGCAATAAACACCGTGGAGTATGTTCCTACAAAAATTCCAATAAATAACGCGAATGAGAATCCCCGCAACACTTCACCACCAAAAATCAACAACACCAACACCACAAAAAGAGTAGTACCAGAGGTGATCAATGTTCTGCTCAGCGTACTGTTAATTGCATCATTAAATACTTTGTACTGATCGTGCGAAGTGCCAATACCAATGAACTCTCGAATCCTATCGAAAATAATAACTGTATCATTAATGGAATAGCCAATTATAGTAAGGAGAGCGGCAACAAATACCTGATCGATTTCAAACGAAACACCGAAAGCCCCTACAATACCAAATGCAGCCATAACAAACAACGTGTCATGAACCGTGGCAATGATAGCTCCGGTACTGAACTGCCATTTTTTAAATCGGATGAGGATGTAAATAAAAATAGCCAGAAGTGAAAAGAAACTTGCCTGGAACGCGGAATCCTGAATGTCATCCGCAATCGTTGCTCCTACTTTTGATGAAGAAGAAATCACAAAATGCTGATCGTCAACCCTGGAATCATCTGCCGAGTATTGCAAGCCGGTAAAACTTGAGACACCCTCAATCAGGTTGTTCTTCACCAACTCATCCGCCTTGTCGGTATCATCATCAATTAAATAACTGGTGGTTACCTTCATGACATTTGAACTTCCGTAATTCTTTACCTCTGTTCCTGCATTTTCAAAACTTGAACCCAATGCAATTTTCATCTCCGTTGCAACGACAGGTTTTGGAAAGGAGACTACGTATGACCTTCCTCCTTTAAAATCAACTCCCAGGTTTAAACCATTAAAGGCGATTAATATGAAACCAACCACAATAAAGGCGAATGAAGCAATGTAAGCCTTCTTGCGATGTTCAATAAAATTAAAATAACCCCGCTGACGTACAAGTTTTGAAATTGCACTCTCAAACGACACTTTTGACTCGTCACCCTTTCGTGTAATCCATTCTACGACAACCCGTGAAATATAAACCGCAGAGAAAAAGGATGTAGCTATACCAATGATCAATGTAATCGCGAACCCTTTGAGCGGACCCTGCCCGAGAAAGTAAAGAAACACCGCTGTAAGGAGAGTGGTAATATTAGAGTCAAAGATAGAGCTGAATGCCCGTTGATACCCTTTCTTAATCGCCTCTCGTAATTTATGACCTGCCCGAAGTTCTTCTTTAATCCGTTCGTAAATCAGTACGTTGGCATCCACCGCCATACCAATGGTCAGCACGATACCGGCAACTCCCGGAAGAGTTAGCGCTGCATTTAGCTGTGCAAGAATTCCGAGAATAAAAAATATGTTGAATAGTAGAGCTATGTTGGCTACCCATCCACCACTTGAGTAATACGCAATCATAAAGAGAACTACAATGGCCAACCCACACGCCATTGAAATGAATCCCTGATTCTGTGCAACCTCACCCAATGTAGGGCCGACAATAGCCTCTTCTACAATGCGTGTTGGCGCTGGCAGCGATCCGGCTTTCAAAACATTCGCCAAGTCTTTTGCTTCTTCAATATCAAAGCTTCCTGTGATCTGAGAATTCCCATTTGGAATTTCTCCTTGTACCGTTGGCGCGGTGTATACATAATTATCCAGTACTATGGCCACTCTTCCCTGCGGGGTTTTACTGGCAGCCTCTGATGTAACTTTAGCCCACACCCGCGAGCCTGCGGCATTCATTTGCATGCTCACAGCCGGACGGGCAAACTGGTCATAGTCAAGCCTGGCGTCATTGATAACCTCACCGGTAAGCAGTGGCTTGCCATTTCTTCCGATTTCCAGAAAATTCAGTTGAATGTCGTCCACGCCCGGTGTTACGTTTGGATCTGACTTAACATCCCAAAAAACACCAACTGTTCTCGGCATCAACGCCTTTACATCCGCCCGCTTGAAAATTCTATTGATCTCGGCAGTATCTTTTACATTATACATAAAAGGTATACCCGGGTTGCTCAATGAAAATAAGGATGAAACATTAAGCTGCGATAAGGAATCCAGCGAGCTACCAGCCGAGTCGCTTACAGAACTCAACTGCTTTTCAAGTTCTGATTTTAGAGCCGTAGTATCACCCGAAAGTGCTGCTTCCAAATCATCAGATTGTTTTTCTGCAACTTCGGATTCATTCAAACCCGATATCTTTTTCGCATTTTGCTCATTCAGCAGCAATTGATTAATGGCCATCAAAGATTGGTTGAGCTGGGCATCATTCATTTCTACGACATTCCAAAATTCAAGCCGTGCCACACCTTGTAAGAGCTTTCTTACACGCTGAGGATTGTCCGCACCGGGAATTTCAATTTGAATTCTGCCGCTTTGAAGGCGCTGAATATTGGGCTGAGATGTTCCAAACTGATCAATGCGGGTTTTAAAATCGTAAATGAACGGTCAATGGCACTCTCAATTTCATCATTGAGAAAGGTCATGATTTGGTCGTCCGAATCTGCCAGACTTACGCGCCCTCGGGTAGAAGCTGTGGCAAATAATGGAGCAAGATTTTTTCCTGAACTTGTTTCTTTATACGCTGTGAGAAACAGAGCACTGAAACGCTCCTGACTATTCTTCTGCATCTCCCTGGCTTTGCGGAGCGCTTCAATAAATTCAGGTTCAGAATTATTATCGCTCAGGCCACGAATAATATCGGCTGGAGAGACCTCAAGTACAACATGCATTCCGCCCTGTAAATCGAGTCCGCGACTCAATTCATTTTCTTTGATTTCTTTATAAGTGAACTCGGCACCAAACAAATTGTAAACGGGTTGGTTCCAAACCGAGTCAAGATAGATTTGCTTTTTTACGAGATTGATTGTGCCCGTTTCATCCCTGGCATACTCCACGGCATCTTTTTGAATGCCTTGTGATACATAGGTGAATGACAAATAATAAATACAGAGGGCAGTTATTACGGCCGCCAGTACGACTACAAAACCTTTATTGCGCATTATTGATAAATTAAAATAAGTTTAATGAAATGATGAATTGGAAAATTTGGGAGCAAAGCCCAAAAGAAAATAGATTAGGGAGCGTTGGGGGAAATGATCAACTCGAAGAGAATCTTCAAGTAACGGACCATTACCTTGCTGCCTTCTTTTAAGAATTTCGCTTTCGCTTCCGAAATGTCAATGGCCTCCAATTCGGCCGGTATTTGGTCCTGAATTTCTACTGCACTGCCAGGAACCGCATCGGCTGGTTCGATGACGTAAGCCGAAGAGCCCTCATCAGCAGATTGCTCAGTATTGGATTTTGAAAGCTCATTTTGAGTCTGGTAATAAAATGTCTGAGCGGCAATAATGATAAAAGCAGCCAGAACACCGACCACCAACATTAGACCCTTATTATTCAGACTCAGACGCATATTTTTTAAAATGGATTACAAAAGTAGAGAAATGGAGCTAATTTCCAATTCCAGCCAGTTTATACCGGATAAAACCCACCAGCACGTCCAGGGCTTGTTGGAAATTACTGTTATTGGGAATCACCACATCAGCATTGTGCTTGAGGGGTTCTATTAATGATTCATAAACGGGCATCACATGAAACTGGTATCGGTACAACACATCATCAAGGTCATAGCCACGTTCTACTTGATCGCGTCTGATACGCCTGCCTAATTTTACATGATCTTTTGCCTCAATGAATAAGCGCAAATCCAATTCCTTTTCAATCTCTTCAAAATATTGAATGAAGAGACCTTCGACTATTATAACCGGAGCCGATTCCAATACAAGTAACTGGGGTTGCGCTTTAGGATTATTATAGGTGTATTCCTTGCGTGAAATTTTTTTCCTGCTTTCAGCGAGAGTACATCCTTATAAAAATCTGCCCGATCGATGGATTCCGGTAAATCAAAATTTTTTATCCCCTTTTCATCGGTGGGTTGCTGGTCTCTGGGTTTATAGTAATTGTCCTGTGAGATCAAACAGATTTCATCCTCACTGAAACAGGAAGAAAGTCCTTTGAGGAAAAAAGTTTTCCCTGATCCGCTACCCCCGGTAATTCCTATTACAAAAGGGTGGTTCATGGCTTAACTGATTTCTGGTCACCAAGAAATGCAACTACTTTTAATAATGCCCTTGCACGATGGCTCATGGCATTCTTTTCCGAGGCTGTCATTTCAGCAAGTGTTTGATCATGTCCATCCGGTAAAAATACAGGATCATAACCAAATCCCTGTATGCCTTTTCTTGTCTTTAGGATCGTTCCGGAAAGGATCCCTTCAAAAAAATATTCGTTGCCTTCAAGAATTAAAGCTATGACAGTTCTAAATCTTGCCTTTCTATTTTTGACATCATGTAAATTTTCGAGTAATAGCGAAACATTTTTCTCACTATCTGGAGGCAGGCCCGAATACCGTGCAGAGTAAACACCGGGTGCTCCGTTCAATGCCTCAACTTCAAGCCCGGTATCATCAGCAAAACAATCTATTTGGTAGTGATCATGAATAAATTGTGCTTTTTGCAGGGAATTTTTTTCGAGCGTATCAAAATCCTCAGCAAGTTCCTGATTGCAACCAATGTCGTGCAACGAAACGATCTCGCAATGGTTATTTAAAATGGCCCTGGCTTCGTCAAGCTTATGTGGGTTGTTTGTAGCGAAGCAAAGCTTCATGATCACCGCACATCAATAAGTTCCACATTGAAGATAAGGTTCGCATTAGGTGGAATCGGTCCACCACCAGTAGGTCCATAACCATAGCCAGAGGGAATATACAAGGTGGCAATTGATCCTTTTGGTAATAGCGGAAAACCAATTTGCCACCCCAGGATCAGTTGGCTGAGTTGAAATTGTTGAGGCACCGATGACGAATCAAATATGTTTCCATTACTCATTAGTCTGCCGGTATAGGTCACGGTAACGTAGCTTTCCTGACAAGGCGTTTCTCCTGTCCCCGGTGTTGATATCACATACCTCAGTCCATTGGGTTCTGTTAATGCAGTGATACTATTCTGAGCTAAATAATTATCAATGGCAATAATATCTGAAGCAAGTTGTGTCTGATCTACTGCGGCCAGCCGATCTGCGGATACTTCTTTTGTACAATCCGGCTCATTGTCGCATCCTGACAAAAAAATAACAGCAAAGACTAATAATCCTTGAAAAAAATATTTCATCACAATCCTATTTTATATCCACCATCTCCATATCAAAAGCCAGAATTGAATTTTCAATAATCTCTTCGCTGCGTCTTCTGGGGCCATACGCCAGCCCGGAAGGAATGTAAACGGTCATCTTTGCTCCTTTGTTCATCATTAATAATGCCTCTTCCCATCCGGCAATAACGGTATTCTGGCCTGCCACTAATTCGTAGGGCTCGTAAGGTCTACCTTCAGTAAATATTCCCTGTTGTCGTGCGATGGTTTCAATACTGGTGTCAAAGTACTTGCCAGTCGAGAGCAGATATCCGGCATAATTTATTTTCACGGTTTGGCCTTGAACTGCATTATTTCCCGTACCCATTTTTGTAATTACATATCGGATCCCCGAATTGGTTCGCTGTGCTGCGATTCCTTTTTCGCGCAGGTAGTTATCAATGATTACCGTGTCTTTGGCCAGCTGTTCAAATTGTGCTTTCATACCGCGCTCATTCTCCTTTGCCATCATTTCCTGTTGATAGTTCATAACCCCTGCCGAATCCAAAATGTCGCGAACTGCTATTTGAAAGGTGAAGTCACTTTCAGCATCCACCATAGGGGGAACTTCCTGGTTCCAGGTCTTTTCAAATAAACTTTTTGCAGAAATCTTAACGGTTACACTGTCTCCTTTTGAAAGCATCCTGAAAACTTCTTCAATTCCTTCCTCGTTGCCTTCATCTTCGCGTATGGCAATAATCAATGGATAATCTCCTTTTCGCGTGTCATTCCACACCGAATCTTTGGCATCCATAAACACCATATCCATCACAAGGAAGTTATCGGACTTCACAACATTTCCATCTCCTTTTTTCACAACAGTAAATTTTAATCCTGAAGGAGTCTCTCGTGTATTACCACAGGCCATGATTAAAAAAGAAAGGACAACAACTAACACTTTTGAGTTTTTCATTTTATAGATTAATTATTCTTATTTATTTATTGAGTTTGTCTTTATATAAAGGTAGCACGTCAAGAAATTTCCTGCGTGTCTCTTCAAGGCTTTGAAGCGATGTACCCCCTGAAGCATTCTTATGACCACCCCCTTCAAAATATTTTTTGGCCATTTCATTTACTGAAAAATCTCCTACAGAACGAAATGAAAGTTTAATTTCCTCTTTTCGATCGTACATCAGTACCGACAACACTATCCCATCTATAGATAATCCATAGTTAACAAATCCCTCGGTGTCTCCGGTTTTAACGCCATGCTGCATTAATTCCTCCCAACTGATCATCATGAGTGCAGTTTTATATTCAGGAATTATTTCAAGTTTTTTACTGAGTACAAATCCTGTCAGTCGTAGTCGCTCCAGTGAATTGGTGTCGTAAATATTTTTGCCACCTGTGCCGGATTTGCTCCCCTGCCCACCAGTTCGGATGCGACTTTAAATTCATGCTGGGTTGTATTGGAATGCCTAAATCCCCCGGTATCGGTCATCACACCGGCATATAAGCAGTTGGCGATATCGGCATCGATCAGATTTTTCTCCCCAAGTTCTTCAATCAAATCAAAAATAAGCCCAGCCGTTGATGCAGCTGTAGGATTCCATTGTTCAAAATCAGCAAACTGTTCAGGATCAAGATGGTGATCGACAAGCACCTTCTTCGCTTTTGAAGCGCGCACCATGTCGCCCAGTTGATTGATTCGCTGCAAGCTTGAAAAATCAAGACAAAAGATAAGATCAGCTGCTGCGATAAGTTGCGCTGCCTTCTGCTCCGGCTCACTTGAGTTCCTCATTAATGCTATCACGGTTTCATTTCCGGGCATCCAGGAAAGGAAGTTCGGATAATCGCTGGGTGTGATCACAGAAGTCTTGATTTCTTTTTTTCCAGAAACCCGGCAAGCCCGAGAGACGAGCCAAGTGCATCGGCATCTGGCTTAAAATGCGTGACGATCACCACATTTTTAGATACCGCTAACTGCTTCTGAAAGGCCTCCAGGTTTTTCATGAATCCGCAAAAATGAGGATAAATGGGTGGAATGCAAATTTAGTCGAAGTGGGTCCAATTATAGATCTACCATTATTGTAGTTACATTCCGATTTCCGCCTTCTTTTGATATTTTTGCGGCCTGTTAATCAAAAAATTAAATCAACGAATAATTCTTATGGCAGGCAACAAAACCTTTACAATGATCAAACCTGATGCGGTAGGCGCGGGCAATGCAGGAGCAATTACCAAAATGATTGAAGAAGCAGGATTCAAGATATTGGCGATGAAAAAATTCAGATGACACGTGAGCGTGCCGGAAATTTTTATGCCATTCATAAAGAGCGTCCTTTCTACAATGATTTGTGTACCTATATGTCATCAGGGCCAATTGTTCCCATGATATTGGAAAAAGATAATGCGGTGGAAGATTTCAGAAAACTGATAGGCGCTACAGATCCTCAAAAAGCAGCCCCCGGTACAGTTCGTGCATTATTTGCCAAATCCATTGATGCTAACGCTATCCACGGATCGGACTCTGATGCCAATGCTGAAATTGAAGGCAATTTTTTCTTTTCTCAATTCGAACGTTTCTAATATCAAACAAGGTTTATCTGAAAACTGATTTCTGACACACGATGACAACACTTCCCGATTACTCTGAAAAATTTGAAGACCGCCACATTGGTCCAGATGCGCAGCAAATTGATGCCATGTTACAAGTGATGAAAGCTAAATCAGTAGATGAACTTATTGATCAGACCATTCCATCAAACATCCGGCTCAGGAAGAATCTGAATTTACCTCATGCACAATCGGAGTTTGAGTTTTTGAATTCATTCAACCGGATTGCATCCAAGAACAAACTTTTCAAATCCTATATCGGGACGGGGTATTACGATTGCATTACCCCAGGAGTAATTTTGAGAAACATTCTGGAAAATCCGGGGTGGTACACCGCGTACACTCCGTATCAGGCTGAGATTGCGCAGGGCCGACTTGAAGCGTTGATCAATTACCAAACAATGGTGATCGACCTCACCGGAATGCAAATTGCGAATGCTTCATTACTCGATGAGGCCACTGCTGCCGCAGAGGCGATGGGTCTGATTGATGCGTCACGAAAGCCGGGAAAAAATGAAGCCAAGAAGTTTTTGTTGATGCCAATACATTTCCTCAAACCATTGATGTGCTGATTACACGGGCGCAACCTTTAGGCATTGAGATTGAAGTGGGTGATCTTTCCAAACTTGACCTGACCAACACGGATTATTTCGGTTTGTACATTCAGTACCCGAATAATAACGGAGCTATCACCGATTATACTTCCATGATTGCTTCGGCACATGAAAACGGTGTAATGGTTGTGATGGGTACTGACCTGATGAGCCTGGTACTTTTAAAATCACCCGGTGAGATGGGTGCCGATGTGGTGGTGGGTTCCAGCCAGCGGTTTGGTGTGCCGATGGGATTTGGCGGACCTCATGCTGGATTTTTTGCAACGAAAGATGAGTACAAGCGACTTATGCCGGGACGGATTATTGGCGCATCAATGGATGCGCAGGGAAAACCGGGGTATCGCATGGCCTTACAAACCCGTGAACAACACATTCGTAGAGAAAAAGCAACATCCAACATTTGCACAGCACAGGTATTGCTTTCCGTTATTGCCGGAATGTATGCGGTATATCACGGACCAGAAGGATTGAAAAAAATTGCGTTGCGTATTCATGGTCTTGCCAAATCACTCGATCAATCATTGAATGCATTAGGCTACACTCAAGTCAATGAAAATTATTTTGATACGCTCAAGGTAAAAGTTGATAACAAGGAGGCTCTTCAAAAAGAAGCGGAGAAAGGTGAAATGAACTTTCGTTATTTCAAGGATAACTTCGTTGGCATCTCCATCGATGAAACAACTACATTAAAAGATATTCAGGCCATTGCCAATGTTTTCGCGCAGGCTGCTGGAAAAAGGTGAGTACTGTTTCTTCAAAGTCTGAGAAAATCAGTTGGCCTTCTACATTGATTCGAACCTCTCCCTTCATGCAACATCCTGTCTTCAGCAGCAACCAGGCTGAACATGAAATGTTGCGGTACATTAAAAAACTGGAGAACAAAGATCTTTCCATGGTTCACTCCATGATTTCGTTGGGTAGCTGTACGATGAAGTTGAATGCCACAGCAGAAATGATTCCAGTCACCTGGCCTACAATTGGAAAGATTCATCCATTCACACCCGCTAATCAGGTGGAAGGTTATAAAGAGATCATCACAAACCTTGAAAACTGGTTAATGGAAATTACAGGATTCACCGGTGTATCGTTACAACCAAATAGCGGAGCACAGGGCGAATATGCCGGATTGCTCGTGATTCGCGCGTACCATGAAAACCGGAATGAAGCGCACCGCAATATTTCACTGATCCCTGCATCGGCACACGGTACGAATCCTGCAAGTGCGGTAATGGCTGGGATGAACGTAGTGATTGTAAAATCGGATGCGGATGGAAAAATTGATGTGGCCGATTTGAAAGCCAAAGCGGAGCAACACAAAAACAATTTGTCATGCTTAATGGTGACCTATCCATCTACGCATGGTGTGTTTGAAGAGTCGATCGTGGAAATTTGTGAGGTGATTCATAAAAATGGCGGCCTTGTATATATGGATGGCGCCAACATGAACGCTCAAGTGGGCCTAACCTCTCCAGCTAATATTGGTGCAGATGTGTGCCACCTCAACCTTCACAAAACATTTTGTATTCCTCACGGTGGCGGTGGCCCTGGAATGGGACCGATTTGTGTAAATGATAAATTAAGACCCTTTCTGCCAGGACATCCGATTGTAAAAACAGGCGGTGAGAAAGCCATTCCCGCTGTATCAGCAGCTCCCTGGGGAAGTGCCAGTATCCTTCCCATCTCCTATGCTTACATTGCCATGATGGGTGGTGATGGACTGACCAATGCCACACGCATCGCCATTCTCAATGCGAATTATATTAAAGAGAGGTTATCAGAACATTTTAAAATTCTATATACCGGATCGAACAACCGATGTGCTCATGAGATGATTGTTGATTGTCGTGATTTCAAGAAGGCAGGCATCGAAGTGGAAGACATCGCCAAGCGATTGATGGACTATGGATTCCATGCACCAACTGTTTCATTCCCGGTAGCAGGGACACTTATGATCGAACCTACTGAAAGCGAGACTAAAGATGAACTGGATCGTTTTTGTGATGCGTTGATTGAAATCAGAAATGAAATCCGTGAAGTGGAATCGGGCAAGGCCGACAAAGAAAACAACGTATTGAAAAATGCACCGCACACAGCGACTGTAGTGATCAGCGACAGTTGGGACAGACCGTATAGCCGGGAGAAAGCCGCTTTCCCGCTTTCATTTGTTCGTGATGCTAAGTTCTGGCCGGCAGTAAGCCGCGTTGACAATGCGTATGGCGACAGAAATTTAGTGTGCAGTTGTTTGCCTGTGGAGTTGTTTGCTGAACAGAATTAAGTCTGATTAGTTCACTTCAACCCATACTTATCAATCAGGTACGTCAGCGCAGCCATAGAAGCTGCGCCTAATTCTAGTTCGCGTTTGTCAACTTTATCAAACGTGTCTTCAGAAGTGTGGTGGTAATTAAAGTAGCGTTGTGAGTCGGGAAGGTAGCCGATTAGTGTTGTGCCCTGACCGGCTAATGGTCCAATATCTGCCCCTCCTCCGGGCTGACTCATGTCAGCAAGGCCATATGGTTCCAACAATGATTTCCAGCTTCTGATTTTTGCTTTCTGTTCATCGGTGCCACTCATCGTAAAGCCACGCGGGGTAAATCCTCCGCGGTCGGACTCCATCGCTGCAATGTGTTTTTCTTTTTTCAGTTCCGCTTGCCTCGCATACTCGCGCCCGCCCCGCAATCCGTTTTCTTCATTCATAAACATTACGGCACGTATAGTACGATTAGGTTTCAATCGGAGTTCTTTAAGTATGCGCAACACTTCGATGGACTGCACGCAGCCCGCCCCATCATCGTGCGCTCCTTGGCCAAGATCCCATGAGTCGAGATGACCGCCAACAACAATAAACTCATCGGGGAATTTCGATCCTTTCAATTCTCCGATCACGTTATAGGACTGCACATCGGGAAGCATCTCGCAATAAGTTTCAAAATAAAATTTCACATTGCCATTTTCTTTTAAGGATGCACTGAGCAATTCGGCATGACGTGTACTTATAGCAATGGCTGGAATCTTTGGCACATCCGGTGTGTAACTCATGTTTCCAGTGTGCGGATAATCTTCCAGGTTGGAACCTAAGGAACGAACCACCACACCAACAGCACCATACTTTGCCGCTTCCGATGCCCCCGCTCTTCGCTGATCACCTGCACCACCGTAGGCTGCAAACGTGTTGATGTGTGTGGGATCCATCGGGCGATTAAAAAAGATAATCTTGCCTTTTATTTTTTCAGAACCTAAGACAGTTAGTTCTTCAAGTTTTTTTACTTCGATTACCTGGGCTTCAATTCCTTTTGCTCCCGTGCCAATGGATCCACCTAATGCGCAAACATTAACTTCGATTGGAGATTTTTTGCCACTCATAATTTTTGCTACCTCCTTCTTACCCCTCACCCAATTCGGCACCATCACCGGCTGCAGCCACACCGAATCAAAGCCAAAATCTTTCATCACCTTCTCCGACCAGATCACCGCTTTCTCCGCTCCTTCCGAACCGGAAAGTCGTGCACCAATTTTAGTGGTCAGGTGTTCGAGCATTTCATACGATTTACCGTTCTGCAAAGCTTGATTAAATATCCTTTTAATGTTCGTTTCATCCTCCGATTGGGCCAGAACCGATGAACTGATCAGTAAAAAAGCAAGTGAAAGAATCTTATTCATAGTTGTATTGTTGATCAGGCAATATAGTATCAAAGGCTTTTGCTATAGCTGAAAAAATTTCAGAACCTTTGTACGGCCTTATAAACGGTGAAAAACTAAAAAATAAACTATGACCTTCTTATTTGATTCGTTTGAGCAGTGGAAAACGTATTCCGAAAAGACAAATCAATCCCTCGTGGATGTGGTGCTGGAATACGAGCGAAACCAAAAAAGCCGATCCAATGAAGAAATTATTGCCGGGCTGGAAAAAGCATTGAACGTGATGAAGAATGCGGTGAAGACCGGGCTTGAAGAAGACATGACTTCCCGCTCGGGCATGATCAATAACGGAGCGAAGAAGGTGTTCAGGTACCCGACCGCTGTGCTGTCACCTGAATTTCAAAAACTGATTTCCCGTGCGCTGGCTGCCAAGGAAGTGAACTCGTGCATGGGACTTGTGGTGGCGGCTCCAACGGCAGGCGCGAGTGGTATCATGCCGGGTGTGCTGGTTACTCTACAAGAGATACACAATATCGATGACCGCAAAATCATTGATGCCATGTTATTATCTGCAGGGATTGCTTTAATCATTGAACAAAAAGCATCCATTGCCGGAGCCGTAGGTGGCTGCCAGGCGGAAACTGGAACAGCTGCCGCTATGGGTGCAGGTGCCATTACATACTGCCTTGGCGGAAATACCGATCAGATTTTTAATGCCGTGGCCATCACCATCCAATGCATGCTGGGGCTGGTATGCGACCCTGTAGCAGGTCTTGTGGAAATACCGTGTGTGGTGCGCAATGCAAGCGCAGCCGCCATTGCCAACAGCTCTGCACAAATTGCGCTGGCCGATGTGAGCAGTGTAATACCTGTAGATGAAGTGATTGCAGCAATGGGTGAAATCGGTGAGAGTATGGAAACACGCTATAAAGAAACTGCACTGGGCGGACTGGCGGCCACGGCTACAGGACAACGCATTGCCAAAAAAGTTTTAATACGGGATATTGAAGTGTTGCCGGATGAAAATGCGGGCTGAACTAAAACTTAAGTTCCCTCTAAAAAGGTAGAGCAAGAATGAAGAAGGGCATTTTAATAGTTTTTATACTAGCTTTTTTATCGACTGATAATTTTGCTTGTGATTGTTCACCATGGACTCTTGAACTGCATTTCAATAATGCCGATATAATATTCTACGCTAAAGTGACCGGAATAAATGACGACAAGCGGGAAGGCTATAAGGAATCATTACATTTTATTCTTGATCCACTATACACTTTAAAAGGAGGATATCATCCTGAACTTAAAATTCTAGAAACTATTAAAGGAGAATTTAAAGAGGATTTAATTGTAAATGACAGAGTAGACTTCAATTCTCGCTGGACTAATTGCGATATCTTTTTTAATAGGGACGCTAGATACGTAATTTTGCTTACAAGGATGAGAATGGAAATCTTGGGACAAGCATGTGTACTCCCACAACTTCAGTAACTGATAAGCGTCTTATTAAGAAGCTCAAAAAAATGAAGAAAAGCCAATAGAGCTACGTACTTGGAGAATAGCAGTGTTAATCCCTGACTATCAAGAGAACTATAATTTTTTTTGATTTATGAATAAAGACATTCAAGCCTTTAACGATAAGCAGTCTCCGGAAGATCAGGAGATTTGCAATATACTGGCCGGGGAGATTGACAAAAAATTACCAAAGGCAGAAAGCAAAATCTGGCACGCTCATCCCGTTTGGTTTCTAGACGGTAATCCAATTGTAGGCTACAGTAAACAGAAAGCAGGCTTGCGCTTGATGTTTTGGAGTGGAGTAAGTTTTGATGAAGGAGAGTTGAATGTGGTAGGTAAGAAATTTAAGGATGCATCAATTCTGTACACTGGTGTTGAACAAATAAAGCTAAAGGATCTTACGCGTTGGCTGAAAAAATCAACAGCAATTCAGTGGGACTATAAAAATATAGTGAAGAGAAAAGGAAAATTAGAACGGCTGAAATGAAATTACTTCTTCTGAATAAAATCCGGGAAAATTTCGTTTCCAAAAAAATAAACAATCGAGCTCAGTACGATGGCCCAAAACGTAGCACTGATGAACATATACATCAGAATTCTCTTTTTAGAACTTCCGAAACTCACAGCAAGCACGGTTCCTCCGATGGGCGTCAGAATCAATGGCATGAGGAAAGCTGTCCCGGGCAACCCGTATTTTTTCCATAACATTTTTCGCTCTTCTTCCTTCTGAGGATCAACTTTCCGGTTCTTAAAAAAGCGATCAACAATTTTAGCCCGCATCCAGTCACCAAAAAAGGTGAAGGCCACCACACTGGTCATCGCTCCAACGATGGTAGCGCAAATGGTGGTAATCAAAGGCAACTGCAACGCATAGCCCCCCAGCGGACCAAAAATAAATTTTACAGTTGAAGATAAAGCCACTGGCAATGCTTTCAGGATTTCCTCAAGCATATATCAGACAGTAAATATGTACTACAATTTTGCTCCATAGCTTAAATCTCCTGCATCACCCAAACCGGGAACGATATAAAAACGGTGATCCAGTTTTTCATCAATCGAAAACGTCCGAGATGCTATGAGGAATTTTCAGATTTTTTCCAGATGCGCAATGCCTTCCGGTGCTGCAACGAGCGCTGCAATATGCAAATGCGCAGGCGTACCTCGGGTTGTCAGTTCCCTTACCGAGTCCAGCAACGAATTTCCGGTAGCCAGCATCGGGTCAATCAAAATAACCTGTTTGTCCGTCAAATCCGGAGCAGCCGCATAATCCAATTTAATCGACACCTCTCCGCTCTTCTTTTTTCGGAATGCACCGATAAATCCCACATCCGATTTATTAAAATAATTTTGGAAACCATTCAGATAAGGAAGCGCGGCTCGCAAAATCGCTATGAGTATTGGATTTGATTCCGGCAAATTCATTTTTGAAGTTCCCAATGGTGTTTCCACCTCGAGTTGCCGGTAGGATAGTTTTTTCGAAATCTCATACGCCATGATTTCCCCCAGTCGTTCAAGGTTATTGCGGAACCGATCACGATCAAGCTGAATAACCTTATCGCGCAATTCAGCCAGAAATTGATTAGCCAGTGAGTTTTGTTCACCTACATTGAAAACCATGCGATTAAAATCTTTTTTCTCAACGAAAATTAGAATAAAGTTGTAACAGTGAATGTAAGGTATTGCTAATTATTTAATTCAGTTAATTAACCCATACTTTTTCGTAAATGAATTTCCTCCGGCAACTGTGTGAAGTACGGGCCACTTCGGGCAACGAAAAGCCTATGAAGGACTTTCTGCTGGCATATATTAAAAAGGAGAAGAAAAACTGGAAGGTTCAACCCAAAATCATTCAGGGCGATCATATACAGGATTGCATTCTTCTTGTATTTGGCAAACCCCGTACGGCCATCCTCGCCCACATGGACTCGATTGGATTCACGGTTCGGTATCAAAATCAACTGGTTCCTATCGGTAGTCCAGAGGCAGAAGCCGGAACTTTACTGGTAGGAGAAGACAGCCGTGGACCCATTGAGTGCTCACTTGAATTTGACAGTGACAACAGAGCTCAATATAAATTTGGAAGGGCTATTGATCGAGGAACAGAACTCACCTACAAAGTCAACTACCGGGAAGACAAAAATTTTATTGAATCGGCTTACTTGGACAATCGACTTGGGGTGTATGTGGCCTTACAAATTGCCGCCAAACTAAAAGATGGCATCATTGCATTTACTTGCTGGGAAGAGCACGGAGGGGGATCAGTTCCTTTTTTGGCCGACCTCCTATTTAAGAAATGGAAAGTCAGACAGGCACTGATCTCCGACATTACCTGGGATACTGACGGTGTGGAAATCGGAAAAGGTGTTGTGATTTCCATGCGTGACCGTAACATTCCAAGACGACAATACATCAACCGGATTACTGAGATCGCAAATAAAAGTAATATCCCCTATCAACTTGAAGTAGAAGGAATGGGCTCCAGTGATGGCGGTGAGTTGCAAC
>JAAUQD010000029.1 GCA_012032815.1 Flammeovirgaceae bacterium | reverse complement strand
TGTTGGCATAAGCTGCGCATTCCACTTCCCTAAAATGGAATTGATTTTGGTGATTTGATCAGCAAACGCGTTTTCAAGTGTATTAAGATTTGGTTCCGGTTTGGTGGCTTTGATCTCAATGACATGGAGCACCAGTTCATTTGACCATGTCACCATCTCAGCTTCAAAATCAGATCCATAATGACCAAGTTCATGTTTTAGAAGTTCATCAGCAATGGATTTCACTTCAAGGGTATCACGATCTACAATCATGTACTCCAACTCGACTCCATATCCCTGAAACAAATGAATGCGTGATGGCTGCATTATTTTTCTAGTTTTATTTTGTTCAATAATACTTCCATTATAGCAGAGTATAATTTGTCTTTGAGAATTTTATCTTCAATACCGGCATCGATGTTTGGGTTGTCGTTAATTTCAATGACATAAAATTTTCCGTCTACCTCTTTCATGTCTACACCATACAATCCTTTGCCGATTAATGAAGTAGCCTTTAGAGCCACTTTTAGCAAGCCTGAAGGAGCCTGGTCTACGGCAATAGACTCAACATCGCCTTCCCGTGATGTTTCTTTTTTCGATCCCCAGTTTACAATTTGCCAATGCTTAACGGCCATAAAGTATTTACATACATACAATACCTGGCCATCGATAATACCGACACGCCAATCAAATTTTGTAGGTAAAAATTCCTGTGCAATGAGAAGATCCGATTTCTCAAACATCTGCGCACGGGTTTTCTTGAATTCATTGACGTTATCGATTTTTACCACTCCTTTCGAAAAAGCTCCATCCGGTTGTTTGAGGATAAATGGAAAAGGAATTTTTTGGGTAACCTCATCACAATTATCTTCAGTCATTACAAATGACTTTGGCGTCATGATTCGGTTTGCGTTGAGCAATTCAAAAGATAAACTTTATTTGTACACTTTAGTATTGAGTCTGGGTCATCAATAACTGCAAGTCCCAGCGATTGGGCCTTCTTGGCAAACCGGAATGTGTGGTGGTTTACATACGTGGTTTCACGTATAAAAAGCGCATCGTATTGTATCAGCTGATCGAAATCATCTTTGGTAATAAATTCGGTGTTAAACCCTGCATTGATGCCGGCTTTATAAAATCTGCGAAGCGCCCGATCATCAGAAGGTGGGTTTTTATCGGACGGGTCCACTAAAATGGCCAGATCATATTTCTTTTTATCAGGACGAAATTCCCGCTTTCGCATAAAATATTTTTCAAGCGACTGAATCAATAGCGGTCGATCGGTATCCGGAACTTCATTTAATGAGATAGGCCGGATGCTCTGCAGTACCCATTTGATTTTTTTTGAGAAAACAGCCCGCAAACAGGGCGCCTGCACTAATTGAAAAAGCTGAAGTGCTACTTTGTTCAGGTTTTCTGCTACCGAGCTGCCGAAATAGATATTAAACTCTATTTTATCACCCGGTTCATGTTTAAATGAATTCTGAATCAGCTCATCAAAATAAAGTAAATCGTCTCGTAAAATAGATGGAAAGCGAAAATCCTGAATAGTGGAAATGCCAGGGAGCACTTTATGATCACGTGCTTCGGCCAGCATCGACACATAGTACCCCTCACTCTGGTATTGATACGACTTGCAAAGGTTGATGATTTTTAAATTCTTTGCCGACTGATACTCCGATTTTGAAATATAAGTTTCCGGTGTTATCACTTCAACCTCTTCAAAAGAAAAGCCCCAGGTCTCCGGTTTTTCTACAACGATGATCTTAGGCATATTTTAAGGACATCATGATTTGGGTTCAATGATTAAAACATTAGCGTCATGTGTTACTATGCCGAGCATAATACTATTGATCAATCGATCAAAAGTTACATTATAATATTGACTCTTTAAGGGGTTTGGGTTCATGGGATCAGCCAGGTAAACACAGTTTTTCCGATCATCATATCCATTGATCACCACAAAATGCCCAACCGGTTCACCCCGAATGCTATCGTGTCGATTAGTTATTGGATGCTCGCGCGTTGATCCATATAAATACGTAGCACTTAAACCGGTAAGTATAGGCATGGACTGATTGAGGTATTTCTTGATCAGAAATTCATCCAGCTCATCAAAATGAAATTTACCGCCAGCTTCCAAAAAATTAATATAAGCCTCACTGGTTGCTCTAAGTTTTTTTCTTGAGCGTTTTGCCCGCATTTGTTTTTTCAAAACCTCAATCATTTTTTTTGAGGAAAACTTGAACCAACTGGGATCGAAAACATTTAGGTTGTAGGTGTAAATATGCGCGTTGTATCCCCGGTTTAATGCGTGTGTTCCCAACATGACCGCCAGCGTTCCACCGTGCTTTAAACTCTTCACCTCATTTATTACAGCCTTCAGTGAAATTGATTCGCCATAATGTTGGTAAAGTGCATAGAGGCAAGTGGGGCCACAGGTGACCGCATCGGGCTGAGCCTTAATGTTGAAGTCTAAAAAAATGGCCTTCGATTGGGCATAATTGCCTCTTAAAAGGATTGACTTTAAAAACGATCGCTCAATATTATATATTGCCGTTTCAATTCGTAGTGCTAACATGAAGAAATATTTTTTGACACTGGTTTGGCTGGTACTAACCCTTCCTGTTTATCCGTGGGGAGTAACCGGTCACAGGGCCATCGGCCATATTGCAGAGCAGTTTTTATCAAAAAAAAGCTAGAAAAACATTAAGACGGTACTTGGGCAGGAATCGCTGGCCATGGTGGGCACATGGATGGACGAAATCCGATCTGATTCAACGTATGACTATGCCTCGGACTGGCACTGGGTAACGATCCCTGACGGTATGACCTATGACCAGACTGAAAAGAATCCGAATGGCGATGTGATCATGACTATTGAACGACTTATTCTGGAACTCAAGTCCAAGCAACTATCACCCACTCAGGAAATAGCACATTTAAAAATGTTAGTGCATTTGGTGGAAGACATTCATCAACCACTGCATGTCGGCCGAGAGGGTGATCAGGGTGGCAATAGTATCAAACTTAAATGGTTTGGTTCAAATTCAAACCTGCACAGCGTATGGGACAGCAACATGATTGATGGTACTCGGTTGAGCTATACCGAACTGGCGGTATCATTGGGTACGCCTGATAAAATCACGGTGGAAGGCTGGCAACGTGCAACCGTTAGGGAATGGGCAACGGAGTCGATGAGTTTCAGGCCGCAGGTTTATGATATTGGTAATGGAAATTTGAGTTATCAATATAGTTACCGGTATTTTTCCATTGCCAAGCAGCGGTTACTCCAGGCGGGCGTAAGGTTAGCCGGAATTCTAAATGAGATTTATGGATAAGTACTCATTTAAGTGAAACACTCACCATTTTAATTTTCTTCTCCTCGGCAGAAGTCCAAGCTATAAATACTTCGTCTTTATATAGAGCCATCTGTGGAAATCCACTAGCCCTGCCTTCGGAGGAAGTTGCGACTACCATCGATTCTCCTTTTGTTCCATTTTTGTTTACGGCTATTAATCTAATTTCTCCTCCTTCCATCCAGCTTGCCAAAACTTGCTCATCATTGCGCCACTCCACATCCACCCGCCCGATAGCTTTTCCATGATCAATCCTGATCGGCTCGTGAAAGGTATCTCCTCCGTCTGTTGAGAAGATAATCTGAACCTGAGGCTTATTATCAGCGGCACTGAACCAGGCGATTGCCAGATTATTTCCATTGGCAACAACTCGTGGTCCATTTACTGGGCAGCCCTTTATTTCCCAATTATCATTATAAATTGTTTTAGGTTCAGTCCACACCCCATCAACTAAACGTACGATTGAAATATCCCGAATTTCCTCTTCTGAACGATCCCGGTAAACTACAATGGGACCGTTTGAAGTTATTGCTGAAGATGTTTGACAACAATCACATACTTTGTTGTCCAACTCCCATTCTGAAACTTTTTTTCCTGAACCATCGAGTACTGCAGCCCGAACCGACATTGCTCCCTGATGTGCCTCATGACCCTTATGATTCATGTCGTTGGCCATTCTTGTATTTCGTCCATCAAGCCAGCTGACGAAAAAATTATTTTGGAATGGAACGATGGAAACAAAACCATGTTCCGCCTGCTTACCATCATCATGAAGGGTGAATGATTTACTCCAGGTTTTTCCCTGGTCGGATGATAAAACAACCTTAACATCATAGGCATACGTTCCATCTCCACTTTTGTCAAGGTAGTGAGCCATCTTATTTTTTCCATTTGATGCGATCACGGGATAGTCAGCCCAGTTCACAAACCAGGAGTTGCCGGATGCAATGGTGGTGGAGGCTGTCCATGTGTCATTTTCCAGGACTGCATAGTTCAAGTAACTGGAATCATTCTTCTTTTCGATCCATGATAAGTGAATACGGTTCGATTCATCAGAAAAAAGAAAGGGTTCTCCGCTGATGGAGTCTGTTGGTGATGGAAAATCATGAACTACAAATTCAGGAAATTCCATATTCTGTGTAGAACACTTCATCAGCATCAAGCAACATAAAAGAAAAAGTAAAGATCTATTTATCACGATTGGAGGGATTCAAAATTAAGTTCAGGTTATCCTTGCTGTCCCATTCCATCATCCCAATCTGGGAGTACGCCAGTTTACCGCTCCGGTCATAGATGTATGTTGTTGGAAGCACGTTAATAAAAAGTTCATCGCTATTTTCAATTCGTACATAATTGAAATTGTAGGCGTGTGTTTTTTTAAATTTAATTATTTCCTCCAATGGTTCACTACTGGCCAGATAGAATACCACATCATTATTGCCAAGAGCTTTTTGAGCACGTTCAATAGCCGGCATTTCAATTATGCAAGGCCCGCACCAGGTAGCCCAAAAATTTATGAAAACAATTTTTCCTGAATCAAGTTTCAAATCAATTGTTGTATTCTCCAGGTTTTTTAGTTTGACATGACTAAGGTCCGGATATGAACTCGCTTTTGGGCGATCGTGGGAAGAAGCAGAGCAGCCCAAAATCAGCAATGAAAGAAGTAGTATTTTAGCGGTGTCGTCAATATGTATAATTTATGAATCACTTTTCCCAATCCATCCCAGGTGGGTGTGTTTAAAATTATCAAGATATTTTAAACCATACCCGAAAATCCGATCCAGCGAACTGTGGCCGAATAACACAACACCCGAAAGCGTAAGCTCATTGTGCTGAAAGATGAATCCGGTCAATAGAACCACGAGTGCAATTCCCCGGTGATGAAAAATGTTGTAGGCATAAGCACCAACTTGAGTATTCACCAGATAGCCCAGCATGCTGATATCCGGCAATAAAAGGAAAGCCCAGAAATACCAGGAGGGAAAAGGAAGAAGGCTGTTGAAATAGAGGGCCAGCATAAACAGTGTTATCTCTTCTGCTCTAATCAGATTTTTCATTGTATTTAATTTTTTTCCATGTTTCGTTTCCACCACCATTGAAAAACGATCAATCCCCAAATCCGGGCGTGAACATCTTCCGGGTTAATTGAAAAAAGCTTGTGTTTTAATTTTCGGATTTCATCATAATCGAAAATGCCCTGATGATGAATGAATTTTTCAGATAACAAATCATCAATCATGGAGCGGAGTTCATTTCGAAACCATTTTAACAAAGGTACTTCAAATCCCTTTTTAGGCCGGTTGTATAATTGAGGAGGAAGAATATCACGAAAAGAATCCTGAGCGATTCGTTTACGCAATATGGCATTGATTTTATATTCACCGGGAAGGCTGAACACAAAATTGACAAGTCGATAGTCCAAGAACGGAGTTCGCACCTCAAGACCGTGAGCCATTGACATCATATCAATTTTTGTTAGCATGTCATTGGGTAAAACAAAATTCATGTCGGTAAGAAGTATTTTGTTAATGGAATTGTCCTTTACAGTCTTCACCCATTCCTTTTTCCGTTCATTGTAGGCATTGATGTTAAGGTTATCGTGGCTGATCGGATTAAAAATATTTTCCGCATCTGATTCACTCGCGTAGCAAGCCCAACGCCAGTACCGCTCGTCAGGTGGAAGATTTAAACCTTCAGCGAATCGATTGAACTGCCTTATTTTGTTTGTTAAAGTTGTATGTCTTGATTTTGGAAGTAGTTTCCATAAAGGATGTAAAGCCGAAACAATTTTTTCTTTGAACCCCGGATTGGACATTCGCAGAAATGCGCTGTGTTTGTTATAGCCGGCCAGCAATTCATCAGCTCCGTCTCCTGACAATGCAACCGTAGCGTGTTTTCTGGTTTGTTTGCTCAAAATATAAACGGGCAACGAAGAGGAATCTCCAAAAGGCTCATCCAGGGCATTGAGGTGATCATGAAGGTGATCAAATAGTTCATCATTGGAAAGTGTGAAAACGGTGTGTTCAGATTTGATGTGTGATGAAACGAGCTTCGCATAGTGAGTCTCGTCAAAAAACTTCTCATCACGATAACCAATGGAAAAAGTTTGTAAATCCTGTTTATGTTTTTTAGCGAGGGTTGCAATAATTGACGAATCGACCCCGCCACTTAGAAAGGAACCGAGCGGAACATCGGAGACCAAACGCTGCTGAACTGATTCCTCCAGAAGTTGGGCGAATTTTGTACACGCATCCTTATAGGAAATTTGTGGACTGGAGTCCTGGTCGGGGATAGAGTAATAGGATTGTATTTCGAAATGTCCATTTGCAACGGTAATATAATGACCGGGCAGTAATTTTTTTACATTGGTAAAAATGGTATCTGGTGCGGGAATATAATTCAGCTGGAGATAAGAATATAGTGACAGGTAATCAATCTTCTTTTCTATTCCGTATTCGAGTATCGATTTCATTTGTGATGCAAAAATGAATTTATCCTCATCCCATAAATACAAGAGTGGTTTTATACCATAACGATCACGTGCTAAAAAAAATGTCTGATCGATTTTGTCGTAAATACAAAACGCAAAAAATCCATTCAGTTTGTTCAGACATTTTTCTTTTTCCTGAATGTAAAGATGGAGTAAGACCTCGGTATCGGATTGTGTTTTAAACGGTACACCTTTTTTTTCAAGATCTGTTCGTAATTCCTTATAGTTAAATATCTCACCATTAAAAACAATGCCATACCGTTGGCTTTGATCCCACATGGGTTGATTGGCCTCTTGACTGGTATCAATTATGGAAAGTCTTCGGTGACCCAGCCCAACAAAGCTGTCGGAATATAACCCCTGTGCATCAGGGCCACGATGGCTTACCTTGGCCGTTGCGGCTGCAAGGTTTATCAAACTGAACTTCCCTACCAGATTAAAAGCGAAAACGCCAGTGATTCCACACATACAATGTCAGTATATAGAGTGGGAAGTTAGAAAGATTTTGATTTGGTAATCAGTAAAATCAAACTTTCACAAGGGTTACCAGGGTTAGTTGCTTAATACAAATTGTTCTATTTGATAACCCTGATCTTTATATTCCGATACCACGCTTCTGAATCATGATCTTGCAACGCAATATGTCCCTTGGTGGGAACTGCATACCCATTTACATTTTTCCATTTTGAATTTTCTTTCCTGACATTCCAGTCATCGGAGCCGATTTCATATTCAAGTATCTTTTGTCCATTAAGCCAATGCTCAACATGGTTTTGATTGACCAGTATCCGGGTTTCATTCCATTGTCCAACAGGATTTAATTTTTTTTCTCCGGCAGGATGCATATCATAGTTGGCTCCCGTAAAGTGCAACTCAGTTTCTCGATCTTTATACCCTTCGTCATCCAATACCTGATATTCAGGTCCAGAATAATAACTATGCTCGTATTCTTCACTCACTCTAAACATTATTCCACTGTTTCCATTGGATGTAATTTTCCATTCAAGCGATAACTCAAAATTATCATATTCACCTTCTGTGATTAAATCGGCTCTCAATTTGGCCTCACTCATTGGTTTGCAATGCAGTGCTCCGTCCTTAACTTCCCAGGTATCGTTTTCTTTATCTTGATAGGTACGCCAACCATCCATCGATTTACCATCAAACAGAGATTGCCATTTTGATTTTTTTGATTGGGCAGAACATGCAGCGATGCAAATGGTTAATAAAAGAAGGATGAGTTTAGTTGATTTCATGGTACGCTATTAAAATATTTTATCTGGATTTAAAATGTTATTGGGATCAAAAACGCGTTTGATTCCTCGCATAAGATTTAGGTTAACTTCATTTAGTGCAATAGACATGTAAGGTCGTTTGGCGATACCTATTCCGTGTTCACCAGAAAGTGTTCCTCCTAAACTTACTGTCAGCTTAAAGATTTCCCCGATTCCTTCCGGTATTTCATTTTTCCATCGTTCATCCGAAATGTCTTCTTTCAAAATGTTCACGTGTAAGTTGCCATCTCCCAGATGTCCGAAGCATACGGTGTTGAATCGGTATTTCCGGCCAATTTCTTTTATACCCGAAATAAGTTTTGGAAGATTGGCGCGCGGCACAACTACATCTTCTGATTTAGTGAGGGAATACCAATTCACAGCGGGGGAAATATTTTTTCGGACTTTCCACAGCTCATCTTTTTGAGCGGCACTTTCTGCAAATAAAACTTCGCCTGACTCGAATCGCTCAACAACATTCATAACGCGTTCGGCATCGCGCATCAAAACCTCCTCATCGTTGCCATCCAGTTCACACAGCAGGTAGGCGCCCATGTCATTCGTGAGCTTTGTGGTCACCGGACTGTTTAACACTTTAGCGCAATACTCAATCGTTTTAAGTCCTGCCTCGAGTTCAAAAAATTCCATACCCGAAGGAGTAATACCTTCGACAAAAATAGAAGCAATCGCTTTACATGCCTCTTCGTTGGTCTTAAAAGGAATTAAAAGAAGAACATCCTTTTTTGGAAACCCGCGAAGCTTAAAAACTATTTTGGTGATAATACCCAATGTGCCTTCACTTCCACACATTAACTGAGTGAGGTTGTAGCCAGTGGAGTTTTTTAACACGTTGGCAGCGGTCCATATAATTTCACCGGTAGGCAGAACAACTTCAAGGTTGATCACATAATCTCGGGTTACACCATACTTAACTGCCTTAGGCCCTCCGGAGTTGTTGGCCAGATTACCACCCAGAAAACAACTTCCCCGGCTTGCGGGATCGGGCGGGTAAAAAAGACCTTTCTCTTTCACCGCGTTTTGAAATACTTCGGTGATTACTCCCGGTTCCACCGTGGCCTGCAGATTGAGTTCATCAATATTCAGGATCTTGTTAAATCGCTCCATAGAAATGACTACCCCTTTTAGCACGGGCAACGCTCCTCCGCTTAATCCGGTGCCAGCGCCACGTGGCGTCACGGGTATACGATGTGCATTGCAAAGCAAAAGAGTGGTACTGATCTCTTCAGGTGTTCTGGGCTTGACCACAACATCCGGAAGAAAGGAGTAGTCTTCGGTTTTATCCTGGCCGTACTCTTTACGTTTTTCTGAATCAACGATTACAAAATCTTTTCCTACAATTGATGATAATTGTTCGATCAGCTCCTGGACGTGGCCGGATTTTTGTGACACTGAATCTTTAGTGTATGTCATCTAGACTCGTAAATTTGTATATGCTTTTGCATCACGAATCCAAAATTAAACAAATATCAGGTTATCGGGTTTTGTTTTATGGGTTCTTATGTGTTGTCATTTCCAGTTGTGCATCATCACGCAGACTTACTAAAAAACAACAGGTCAAGGAAGTCATTCAAACGGCCAGGAGCTATACCGGAACACCTTATTTATACGGGGGTACTACCCGTTCGGGAATGGATTGCTCCGGCCTTACTTCAACTGCTTACAAAGCAATAAACCTTACAATACCCAGAGTGTCCAGCGATCAGGCGAAAGTAGGAGAGAAGGTAAGACTAAGGGAATTGCAAGAAGGCGATCTCGTGTTTTTTGCCTTGGGTAAAAAGAGAAAAGAGATAACCCATGTGGGTATTGTTACTGAAACAAAAGGAAAAGATCGTATACAGTTTATTCATGCTGCCACTAAAACGGGTGTAATTGAAAGTGATCTTTTTCAAAATTATTACCACAAAGGGTTTCGCTTTGGCCGGAGAATCATCGATTAAACATCTTAAATGAAACCCATACTTCTGGAAGTTGTAGCTTATAATTTTGCAACTGCTCAAGAGGCACATCGCTGTGGGGCTGATCGAATTGAACTCTGCGATAATCCTCACGAAGGAGGAACGACCCCATCGTATGGTACAATCGAAATGTGTCGCAAACACATTAACACCGATCTATTTGTTATGATCCGGCCCCGGGGTGGAGACTTTCTGTACACACTTCATGAAATTGATATCATGAAAAAAGATATCATGATGTGTAAGCGACTTGGTATTGATGGCGTAGTGTTGGGTGTTTTAACCAGCGTGGGAACTATAAATACAAAAGTGTGCGAAGAGTTGATCCAATTAGCCAGGCCCATGCAGGTTACCTGTCATCGTGCATTTGATATGACCGTTGATTTGATGCATTCATTAGAAGATTGTATTGGTGTTGGTTTTGATCGGATACTTACCTCGGGAGGAGCGACTAAGGTGATGGACGGGTTGACCCGGGTGGAGCAGTTGATGACGAATTCGAATGGCAGGATTATTATAATGCCTGGAAGCGGAATTGATGATACCAACGTAGTTGAGGTCATTCGTTCAACGCGGGCCGGAGAAATTCACCTTTCATCATCCAAAATGAGAGAAAGTGAAATGACCTTCCGAAATGGAAAGTTAGCCGGACTGGGAACCAGCGGGATAAATCCATACGATTACCATTTTCTGGATAGAGAGAAATTAATTCGGGTGAAAGAAAAAGCAATTGAAGCTGCAGCTTTGGCTGCTTCCTAAATAAAAATATATTTGCACTTTCCTGGGGCATTAGCTCAGCTGGCTAGAGCGTTTGCATGGCATGCAAGAGGTCATCGGTTCGACTCCGATATGCTCCACATTCAGGTCCATCATACATAAACTCTCCTGAAATTGGAAGACCGGATAGATACGATGTTATTTAGATAAATTGTTAATTTTCGCTATTATTAACATCAATGGCTAAGCTAAAGAACATCGTCAAACAATTATCAGAGAAAGACTATCAGGCCATTTATAAATCCCTTATTGAAAGTAATGCTGAAAAATCGGCATACCTGCTAAAATCGCTGCGCGAGCGACAACTTTCGGACAGTAAAATAATGAATGAACTGGAGGTGAACGCTAACGCTTACTATACACTTCGTTCGCGCCTTAATCAAAAGATAGAAGAACATCTGATTCAGCAAATGGAAAGTCCGCGCACCGATATTTTGCGCAAGGTGGCAAACCTGAATGATGTCCTTTTTACTAAAAAAAGAACCATTTCAATTGCTACATTAAAGAAATTGGAGAAAGAGCTTATCGATTATGATCTGGCCAATGAACTGACCGTAATTTACAAGTCACTCAAGAAAATAAACATCAATTCTCCGGATCACTTCACGTACTCGCAACTCTATAACCGGCACGTAGCGTATATGCTGGCTATCGATAAAGCCGAAGATTTGCTAGCAGAGTATTTTAAACGATTTGGAAGTTACATTTTGTCTGGTGATGAGACTGAAAAAATGGGCCTTACTCTGCTGGTTCGTGAAATGCAAAATGTAGCCAATTTATATTCTTCACATCGACTTTATGTTTTCAAAAATTGCATGAAGGTATTTCATGCTTTGTTTGTTGAAGAAGATGAAAAAATGGAAGGCGAGTCGATGGAGGATACCTTTACTCAAGTTCAAAAGATTTTTGACGCGTACCCGCTTGATTCACTATACTATCACCTCAATTTGGTTTTTGAGTTTTTGAAACTGGAGTACTACAATCATTATAAGGTTTACCGTGAAGCAGAGAAGTACTATGAGGAAGTCAACGAGGCTACCACTAACCTTTTGATGAATTATCCATACTATACTTTTTCAGCGCGATTTTTGATTTCAAAAATTGAACGACACCTGAGGATGGATTTGGAGAAAGAGTTGTATGCGGAAAATGAGAATCTATTTGTTGAATTGGAGGTTGATCAGAATGATGTGCCTAAGCACGTGATATATGTAGTGTATAGGGCATTGTCATGTTATTATGCTGATAAATATGAGGAGGCAGCAAAATGGATTAACACCCTACTCAATGAAGTTAGTTTAAAGAAGTATCCGGTGGCTCAGATGGAAGTGAAATCTATTCTTGCCCTGCAATATTGTATGATTCAGGATTTTGATCTGTTCAATCAGCTCACCAGCAGCATTCAGCGGCAAATACGCATGCTGGGTAAAGATTCCTGCGAAAATATTATGTTGTTTATAAAGATAATGAAGGTGGCGGTGAGTGAAGCCAAGAAAGAAAAGAAGAAAAAAATAAACAACCTGATCCCTAAATTCAAATTTATTAAAGTCAGTTATTTTGCACCCACCATGTTAATCCGGATGGATGATGCATTTGTAGACAAGCTGATTACGCTTGATGCTTAAATAGAGATTTTAGAAAGACTCTCCTGCGAAAGCGGTTTATTTAAATAGAGTTTTACTGTTTTATATTCTTTGGAGCGACTGAAATCCTGAGGATTGATGGATGAAGTCAACATTATAATTTTTGATTTTTTTTGTGTTGACGTATTTAGTTTTTCAAACTCATTTAAAAATTGAAATCCATCCATTAGGGGCATATCAATATCCAGAAAAATAATGTCAGGAAGCACTTTATCAGAAATTTCCAACTTTTCCATATTTCTCAAAAATTCAATCGCACTTTTTGCCCCAGTATGCGTATAAATGTGTTTTGCAATATTGGATGATTCAATCATCTTCTGGTTAATGAGATTATCAATCTCATTATCATCGATCAGCATAACAATTGAATACTTTTTATCAGCCATAGTGAAACAGGGTAGGTTGTAATTTAACGGGTAACAGAGTCAATTGCAAATGGTTTATACATCAAACCGAATACCTTGTGCAAGTGGCAGATTATCACCATAGTTTATGGTATTGGTTTGCCTGCGCATGTATACTTTCCAGGCGTCAGAGCCTGATTCACGGCCACCACCAGTCTCCTTCTCTCCACCAAAAGCTCCTCCAATTTCAGCCCCGGAAGTTCCAATATTGACATTGGCGATGCCGCAGTCCGATCCGTTGTGCGATAAAAAAGATTCCATTTCATGCATACTGTTAGTCATGATTGCCGAGGATAGCCCTTGCTTCACTCCGTTTTGCAATGCAATGGCTTCATGAATCGTTTTATATTTAATGAGATAAAGTATGGGGGCAAATGTCTCATGTTGGACAATCTTAAAACTATTTTTTACTTCCGCAATGGCAGGCTTCACATAACATCCGGATTCAAATCCTTTGCCTTTTAATACACCTCCCGGGATTAGTAAGTTTCCACCCTCTTTTTTTATTCTTTTTAATGCATCTTCATAATGTTCTACAGCCTGTTGATCAATGAGCGGGCCGACATGATTATTGCTATCCAACGGATTGCCAATTTTCAATTGTGCATACGCTTTCTTCAGTTTGCTTTTAACCGTTTCGAAATTTTTTTCATGAATAATTAATCTTCTTGTGGTGGTACATCGCTGGCCTGCTGTACCTACGGCTCCAAACAAGGCTCCCCGTATTGACATATCAAGGTTGGCATGTTCGGAAATAATGATAGCATTGTTACCGCCCAATTCCAGTAAAGCTCTCCCTAATCGCTGGCTGGTTGTAACGGCCACCGCCTTGCCCATACGTACTGAGCCTGTTGCCGAGATCAATGGTATATCTTCATGTGCCGCTAACATTTGTCCAACTTTAAAATCTCCATTCACAATGCAGGACACACCTTCAGGCACATCATTTTCTTCAAACACTTCATTCACAATATTCTGACAGGCAATGCTACATAACGGTGTTTTTTCAGAGGGCTTCCAGATGCAGGTATCCCCGCACACCCAGGCAATCATGGCATTCCACGACCATACTGCCACCGGAAAATTAAAGGCGGAAATAATACCAACGATTCCGAGAGGATGGTACTGTTCATACATACGATGATTGGGGCGTTCCGAATGCATAGTCAATCCGTGGAGCTGCCGTGAAAGACCAACCGCAAAATCACAGATGTCAATCATCTCTTGAACCTCGCCCAACCCTTCCTGATAGGATTTACCCATCTCATAAGAAACTAATTTACCCAGAGCTTCTTTTTTTCTTCTCAATGCTTCTCCTATTTGCCGAACTACTTCACCGCGTTTAGGTGCAGGCACATTTCGCCAGGCTATAAACGCTTTTTTAGATTGTTCAACCACTTTATTGAAGGACTTCTCATCGGCTGATTCCACCATTCCGATTAGTTTTCCGTCAACTGGTGAGATGGATTTCAATACATGCCCTTTTGTAGAGATCCATTTTTTGCCGGTTGATACACCGGGATTATTTTTTTTTATTTTTAATTCCTTAAGAGCTTCGTCAATTCCAAAGTTTTTCATGAATAAAGTAAATTAGGCTTCAAAATTACAAGGATTTGAACAATGGATAGTCATGAAAACCGTTTGTATTTAGAAATTGGTAAAGAAAACTGAAACCTGACTGCATGAGAGCCCTGATAGCATTTTCCTGTTTGATCATTTTTGTTGTTACTGGCGGATTTAATTCACAGCTTCAAACCGAACCCATTGAAATGAAAGGCATGGTTGATCGCCATAATTACTGGCGTGCACGTGTGGGCGTTGGTCCAGTAGATTGGTCAGATACCGTGGCAAAATACGCTCAAGCCTGGGCTAATGAATTAGCAAGGCGTGGATGTGAAATGGAGCATAGGCCACGAACGGGTGAATGGAAGCAGATTTATGGTGAAAATTTATATTGGTCTTCTGGGATGAAACGAGAAGCTACTCATGTTGTAGACAGCTGGGCTTCAGAACTTGAATACTATGATGAGAAGAAACAAGAGTGCAAAGAGGAATGGTGGAAGTGTGGCCACTACACTCAGGTAGTTTGGGCTAACAGCAATGAAATTGGCTGTGCAATGGCTCGCTGCGGTAATGTGGAAATCTGGGTTTGTAATTATAACCCACCTGGAAACTGGGTTGGGCAAAAACCTTATCCGAAATAGCGGTTCACCACATTATTCCAAAAACTCCTTTTTCACGGGAGCCTTTATAAAATCCTTCAATAAGGATACCTCCGTTTTTATGTTCTAAGGTTCGGTTTAGGTCTTCGACATTTTCAATATCCACCTTGTCAATATGGGTAATAATAAAATCGTTTTTAATGCCAGACTTTCTCCACTTACCCGGTTGAATGTATTTCATATACACCCCACCTTCGATGTTTAACCTGGCCAGCTCACTGTACGAAATATCTTCAAGCGTGGCACCTTCAATGGTATAAGAAACAGTTCTGCTCTTCATTTCGATAGACCCCTCAACATCCCGAAGGGTACAGCTCAGATGTTTGATATTTTCTGCGCGTTGTACGGATACCTTTATTTTGGTGCCCGGCCGATGACGTGCAACATACTCCTGAAGTTCAGAAACATTATTGACAGGATTATTATTAATGGAAATAATCACATCTCCCTGTTCCATTCCCGATTCCTCAGCTGCACTGCCCCGATTCACATACACAACAAAAACTCCCTGTAACACATTGAGATCTTGTTCTTCAGCAATCTCGGCACTGACATCCACGATTCGAACACCTAAAATCCCCCGTTGCACCTTTCCAAACTCCAGCAAATCATCCATGACTTTCTTTACAAGGTTTACCGGTATGGCGAAAGAATAACCTGAATATCCTCCTGTAAGGGTGGCAATGGCAGAATTAATTCCAATCAGTTCACCTTCAAGATTTACCAGAGCACCTCCGCTGTTTCCCGGATTAATTGCAGCATCGGTTTGGATGAACGCTTCCACATCCAGGCTGTTCCGATCGCCCAATACGCCAATGTTTCTCGCCTTGGCACTTACAATCCCTGCCGTGACCGTTGAGTTTAAATTAAAAGGATTGCCGACAGCCAGCACCCAGTCACCGGGTGTTACTAAATCAGAATCGCCATAGTACATAAATGGGAGGTTCTTGGATTTTATTTTTAGCAAAGCAAGGTCTGTGCTTGGATCCCGGCCAATTAGCTTGGCATAGAATCGCTGGTTGTTGTTCATCACAATCTCTATCCGGTTGGCATCTTCGATTACATGATTGTTGGTAACAATATATCCGTCATCTGAAATGATTACGCCAGAACCGATGATCGGGAAGGGACATTGAATTTATATTCAAGAGGGTTGATGCTGAATTCTCCTGCATCGTAAACCGTGCGAATGTGAACCACCGCTGGAATTACCCGCTGAGCTGCTTCTTTAAAATTTACAGCTACAATTTTTTTAGCCGTAGAATCATTGCGGGGTGACCGTACCAATTGGTTTTGCTGATACTCATCTATTGAATTGTAGGAGGCATTTTCAACATCAAAAAAGCCAAGCATAAATACGATGCCAATAACTGCCCCTGCAAACGCAGAAAAGATAACAGTAAGGAAGATGAGCGATCGTTTCATCGTCTTAAAGTTAACGGGATTATTTAAGAAAAGGATATATAAAAAAAGGCACCCTATCCGGATGCCCTTTGATTTTTAAAGTCGCTGATGATCATTAGTTGACTTTAATTGTGCTTTTCAACGCTTTCTTTTCATCCTTTGGAATTACTAATTCCAAAATACCCTCGTTGTACTTCGCGTTAATTTTTGACGCATCAACATTTTCAGGCATTGAGAATGAACGACTGAATGATCCATACTGTGTTTCGATGGAATGAAAATTTTTGTCTTTCTTTTCTTCAGAGAATTTGCGTTCACCGCTAATGGTCAGCATGTTGTCTTTCAATTCAATATTGAAGTCTTCTTTTTCATGCCCGGTACGGCAACGAGTACTTCGAAGTTCTTTTCATTTTCAATGATATCAACCTTTGGAACGAAAGTGCTACCTCCGGTACGGGTTAAATTTTCATTGAAGAATCGATCGATCATGCTGCTGAATGTAGTCGGTACATAATCGGTTGGGTTATAACGGATAATGCTCATAGTGATAATTTTTTATGGTTTAACATTTTTTTTAAAATCCTATGAGCTACTTATTGAAAAGTGTGCCGACCCAATTTTTAAAATTTTTGTATGACGTTATGACCGTTTAATGATAAAATGTTATCCAGATTCTGTCATTATGACTTATAAATCTTAAAAAAATGGGCAGTCTTGCTGCCCATTTAATATTACCATGCGATTAATAAAATCACGGAGTCGTTGGTTGTTGAGGTACCACCGGAACGGCCGCTAATTTTTTCTTTTGACCCCTGCGATACAGCAGAATAAATATGCCAACACCAACCGCCAATAATGCGATTCCGATAAGAGGACGGTAGTATAACCAGGCGATAGCGATGGTGACAAAACTGAGTAATCCTGAAACCATTCCGGCAATCAGGCCAACCCCCATCCCTACAAGACGACCCAAAAATGGCAGCACACTCGCCAACACTTCCAGTGGTGCAAACACCATCCGCAGACCGAAGAACATCATCAAAAATCCAACAAGCCGAAGAACCCAGGTGATGATAACATTGGTTTGCTGTGCGGATGCAAACATATTTTCAGCGGACACATTGCCGATGGATACCATATCAATCTGTGTGTCTTCCTGGGTTTGATAGGGTTCAAACGTATTATCATGTTGCTGAGAAACAATGCTGATGGTTCCCGGATACACAACTGAAAAAGAGATTTTGGTATCACCAATTTCCGGAGAAGAGGGAGACCCCTTACCCAGGTACACGATCTTTTGACCTCCTTCATCCCTCATTCTCGCAGTTTTTATTTTTGTGCTGTCAACCGGTGGGATGTCGATTGAGGTAAAATTGTTAATGTCTCCAATTTGCGAATACGATAATTCAAAAGCGCCAAGGGTGACCGTCTCTGCACTATTCGTAAAGCCATTGTATGGAAAGGATTGAGGATTCGAATGACCCTCCGGTATTTCAAACTCATCTGAGTTAATAAGTGATGATTCCCATGTTTTGTTGTAGGTGTAGGTAGTTGTGGTTTCCGTTCCACCACCGATTTTTTCAGTTTCTTCAGATTCGGATTCCTCGGTCCATTGATACATTTCAACATCACGACTCAATTTTATAGCATTTTCGCTGATTCCGAATTCTTCATCGACCAGCACATCTTCCGTTTTTGTTTCACCGCTCATGTAGACAAGCTTACCATCATTTTCAGGAAGGACAGCATCAGGAGTTGTCTTGATCACGGCACCAAGGCCCTCTTCCAATCCACGTTTGGTATGAATGAAGTTCCCCTCGTTCCACCACAGAACGGCAAAGGATGCAAGGAATAATGCGATACCAAATAAAATGCCTTTGAAGGATCCTCCGATACGGGATCCCCAGCTTTGACTTGATACTTTTGTGAATGAATCAGCCATAATTGATGATTTAGGTTTGAATTAATTTTGGGTGGACGAATATACAATAAATTGCCTTTTATTTTTTCTGATATTTGATCCATCCAAATTCTTAAGACTATGAAATTTACATCTCTATTCATTCTCCTTTCTTTGATGATTTCAACTGGATTTAGCCAGAATGAACTTCCCTATCAGGAAATACCTGCTTATCCTCCAACGTATACCGCCACCAATGTAGCGGCTCGCATGATCGATGGTTTGGGTTTTCGGTATTTTTGGGCTACTGAGGGATTGCGTAAAGAGGATCTGGATTACAAGCCCAATAACGATGCAAGAGCTGCCATTGAAACGCTTCAGCACATTTATGAATTATCATTGGTTATTGTTAATGCGACCAACAAAGTTCCTAATGTGAGCGGATCAGCACATAAACCTGACTCCTTTGATGAAATGAGACGTCTAACATTGTATAATCTCAAAGCCGCCAGCGACTTGCTAAAAAAAGTAATGATCAGGAAATGAGTGAATTTGATGTGGTCTTTAAAAACGGAGAAAGGACAACCGAATATCCGTATTGGAATTTACTCAATGGTCCGATTGCTGACGCCCTCTGGCATACGGGGCAAATCGTGTCGTTCAGGAGATCGTCTGGTAATCCATTCAATTCTAAGGTCAGCGTGCTTACCGGAAAAGTTAGGGACTGATCACATTTTTTTTCTCCACAGTTTTTTTTCAGCGTGCCTCTTTTTGGAGTCCAGGCGTTTTCTTTTAGACGCTTTGGAGGCCTTGGTTGGTTTTCGTTTTTTCTTTACAGTTAATGCTTTTTTGATCAACGCTTCCAACTTACTAAGTACTGACTCTTTATTTTGAAGCTGAGACCGGCTTCCCTGCGCGGAAAGTATTAATACCCCTTCTTTGTTCAATTGATTTTTCAATTTCCTCAGAAGCACGATTTTCTGCTCTTCCGATATAACTGCAGATGCCTGGATGTTCCATCGTATAGTAACCTTTGAATTTACCTTATTCACGTTCTGGCCGCCCGGCCCACTGCTGCGGCTTGTTTGAAAAGTCAGTTCAGAAAGCAGTACATCCCTATTTATTGACACTTCAGGCACTTGGCTGGATTAGTAGAGTAACTTACTATATTCTAAACTATTCTTAAAAAATTATATTTGCCAAAATAAGTAGGCATGAACAAATTTGGTTGGATCGTATTTGCATTCTTCGCTATTGGTGTAGGACTTTATCCCATCGCTTATTTACTGACCGATGCGAAAATCGGTATTCTCAATTCCAAAACCGATGAGCTTTTAAATGATGCGGTGTGGAACTGGGCTTTTTATCAGCACATTTTGTTTGGGGGTATGGCGTTGCTCACCGGGTGGTCGCAATTCAGTAAAAAGATCCGGGCAAAGAATTTAAATTTTCACAGAACGCTGGGAAAATTTTATGTTACAGTTTGTTTAATCAGCGGGATAGCCGGATTGTACCTTGCTTTTCATGCAACGGGTGGCATTGTTGCAAAGCTAGGTTTTGGAGGGTTGGCTGTAAGCTGGTTGGTTTCAACGTTCATTGCGTTTCGTGCCATACGAGCCCGTAGAATTGACGACCACCAGGCCTGGATGATTCGGAGTTATGCACTTACTTTCGCAGCTGTCACGCTACGCATTTGGCTGCCCATGTCCCAGATTGCTGGAATTGAATTTATTGAAGCCTACCGGGTTATCGCCTGGCTTTGCTGGGTTCCCAATTTAATTTTTGCAGAATGGTTAATCAACCGGTTGAAGCTTCCTTCATTGGTATTGACTAAGTAGTTTTCTCAATCAATTTTCCATCCGGATATTTGGCAAACCGTCCCATCTCCCGCGGGTGCACATGTTCATGACTGGGCCACGGCCATCCGCCAAATTGCGATTGACGAAATTCCTGCATCACTTCCTGTACTTCCGATTCCTGATTCACTACAAATGGGCCGTACTGAACGATAGGCTCAGCAATGGGCTTTCCCTGCAACAATAGAAAGAAACTTTCCGAATTTCCATTTTTGAGAGACGCTTCACGATCGGGATGAAGTTCGATGGCCTGATGGATAGTAATATTTTGACTGGCAACCTCTACGCTTTTGCCGGAATAAAAATACAAGGTGCGGTTCACTGAAGATGAGGCTTCAGGAAGTTGCCATTGTGCATCAGCTTCCATTTTAATCAGCCAGATCGCCACTTCATTACCAGCATCAGCAGCCCATGAATCAGGGGTAGGAGGGGGAGCCTGCACGGACTCAATCTTGCCCGCAATTACCCGGACTTCCGTTTTTCCGGACTCATTAGATGTATAGGTAGGAATCGTATCCGCCCATAACATGGCGAAGTGTGGTGTAACTTTTTTATTCTTCTTTGGCAGGTTCAACCAGATTTGAAACAGTTCTAAAGGATTTTCTTTTTCCTTACTTAACAATGGAAACATTTCGCAGTGCTGCACACCTTTTCCGGCTGTCATCCATTGTACATCGCCATTTCCAAAACGTCCCGCTGCACCCATCGAATCGGAATGATCAATCAAACCTTTTGTAGCTACCGTCACGGTTTCAAAACCCACATGGGGATGAGCCGGAAAGCCGGGCACTTTAGAACCGTGATACATTCGCCATCCATCCTTAATGGTAAAATCCTGACCGATATTTCTTCCTGACAGAGACGCAGCGGGTCCCATCACATCATTTCCTTTCGGATACGCATCGGCATGATGCACACAAAAAATAAACGGATCCTGAGTGACCCATGGGAATCCGAGGGGCTTGATGTCTTTAATGGCAGATTGGCTCATGTAATTGGTTTGGTTAGTAAAACCCGCAACTAGCGAAAATAGTTTTATTATTCTACTTAAAAGATTGAATCGTATCCAAGATCTGATTTTACGATGTGCTATTTTTCCTGTAGCTGATGTAGTAGAGAATAGCAACTATTATTAATGGTCCGGCAATTGAAGCAATCCAATTCCAATTTCCCCATGCAGCAATGGAATAATATAATCCGGCCAGCGTAAACATTACAGTTCCAATGATTGGTCTTTTCCACGAAGCTATCAGAACAATAAGAATAAACCAGACTGGAGTCACGTGAATCAACCAATCTACAATGGAAGCTATGATGGACTGATTCTCGTTAAAAGCATCCAATGAAAAAAGACTCAGGAATAACGCCAGGACAATAGCGGAGATTCGCGGCAACCAGTGGGCCCATTTCGAAATTTTCATATCATAAGTTACAAAGACAAGTTCTGTATATTGATTTTCATTAAATATGATTCCCGTCAGGAATTATCAGTAATTTGAAACTCAATTAATATTTTAATCCATGAGAGAACCAGGGCGCACTATCCTTATTAATTTTTTTGGTTTATTTTTTCAGCAAATGGTCAATCCCAAAACAAGGATAAACTTATGCGGATTGATTCTGTGTTAACTTATTTGTATGAAAGACAATTATTTAACGGTACAGTGCTCATCGGATCAAAAAGCAAAGAGGTGTACAAAAAAGCTTTTGGTATCTCAGATAGCCGGTCGGGAGCAATGCTGTCAACAACCTCACCATTTAATCTGGCATCCGTTTCCAAACAATTTTACACCATGATGGTGATGATGCTCCGTGAGCAAGGCAAATTGAATTATGATGATCACGTTCAAAAATACCTGCCCATTTTCCCGTATCCGGACATTACCATTCGGCAACTGATGAATCAGACTTCGGGATTGCCGGAATATTTTGATTTGGTTGATTTTCATCGCGGTTTACTTGATACACTGACTAATCAATCGCTATTAGAATTGCTTGCTCAGATGAAGCCTTCACTTGAATTCAAGCCCGGAGAGAAATGGCAATACTGCAATACAAACTATACCACCCTGGCTTCGGTCATTGAAAAATATCGGGTCTTTCTCCTGACCGTTTTCTCGAGCTTTACATTGCAAAACCGTTAAAACTCTCCAATACATTTATATATAACCTGACTTTGAGGAATTACCCGCCAAATCGTGTATTTGGTTTCAGGTATGAAAATGAAAAAAGGTATTGAATGATCTGGTGCGATATGATGGTGTGATGGGGGATGGCAATGTATATTCCTCGGCTGAGGATTTGTACAAATGGGATCAGGCGCTGTACACCGAGAAGTTGGTAAAGAAGAGTACGCAACAGGAAGCTTTTACTCCGGGTATTTTGAATGATGGGACAAAAACTGAATACGGTTTTGGATGGGGTATTGTAAAACCTGGCGAAACGGTAGCTCACACGGGAGGCTGGGTTGGATTCAGAACCATTATCGTTCGCTATATCAATTCAAATCAAACACTTATTGTTCTGGATAATTCCGGGAATGGGTATGCCCACCGGGCCGTTCGAAATATTTGGGAGAATAAACCGTATGAGATTCCAACAACACAACTCATCACAAACGTTAAGCTGGTTGACGGTACGGGTCTCCTTTTCCGAAACGCTTCCGTGAGGATTGTGAATGACCGAATCGGTGCAACGGGTGACCTTACCCGACTGGGAAATGAAAGCGTGATCGATGGAAAAGGTTTTGTCCTGGCACCTGGATTTATAGACAGCCACAGTCATCATTTTTGGGGTCTTCAAAAAAATCCGGGAGGACTTCCATTGCTAACACAGGGGATAACATCCATTGTGATTGGTCAGGATGGCGGTTCATATTCTATGGATTCCCTTCAGATACATATAGAAAAAACTCCCCTTAGTGTGAATGTGGCATCGTATACCGGACACTCCACATTGCGCGAAGCAGTTATGAAGGATGATCTGAGTCGTGCGGCAACTTCTGAAGAAGTTGATTCGATGAAAAAGTATTGAAAAGTGAATTGGAGAAAGGCTCCCTGGGTTTATCCACCGGCCTGGAATATGAGGCCGCGTTCTTCTCCAGTAAAAGTGAAGTTATTGAACTCGCGAAAGCCGCCAGTGAAGCAGGCGGCAGGTACATCAGCCACATTCGCAGCGAGGATATTTATATTGAGGAAGCTATTGAGGAAATAATTGCCATTGGGCGAGAGGCAAAATTGCCGGTGCAACTTTCGCACGCTAAAATAGCCATGCGCAGCAAATGGGGCAACAGCACAGCATTGCTGGCCGGGTTACAGCGGGCCAGAGCAGGGGGTGTTGACATTACCTTAGACGTCTATCCCTATACGATGTGGTCGTCCACGCCACGTGTACTTTTCCCTAAAAAAGATTTTACCAATAAGACTAGCGCTGAATTTGCCACCCGTGAATTATTTGATCCGGCCACCTCCTATTTAACACGATACACTGCCGAACCAGCTTATGAAGGAAAAACCATTCAGCAAGTAGCCGACATGAATAATGAAAGTACTGCCGATGCCTTGATGAGGGTTATCCGGCTTACCGAAGAAAAGTCGGGCAGCGATGCCATAGCTGCAACATCCATGTCGGAAGAAGATGTCATTCAATTTATTAAGTGGCCGTACAGTACGATTTGTTCGGATGGAACCTTCGGGGGTCATCCGCGGGGGCACGGTTCGTTTCCGCGTGTGCTGGCCAGGTATGTTCTTGAGAAAAAAATTCTCTCATTGGAAGAAGCCATCTATAAGATGACGGGCCTTACAGCCTCAAATCTGGGGATTACCAATCGTGGTTTGATTGCCAATGGCTTCTATGCCGATCTGGTTTTGTTTAATCCTGAAACCATTCAGGACAAGGCCACCATTACCAACCCAACGGCCCTTTCAACTGGCGTTGAAAAAGTTTGGGTAAATGGTCAGTTGGTGTATGATCAGCAAAAAGCTACACTGTCAAGACCCGGGAAGTTGATTAAGAAACAATAGCTGATTAATCCTGTTATTTTGAAATTAGTATTATCTGTTTTTGTCAAACTAAGGTCTACTCCTTAATATTGCAGTCCTTTACGGGATAATCCTCCTTGCCTGCCTGCCGGCAGGCAGGGCTCAGCTGGTTAGAGCATCTGACTGGTTGAGAGAATCCGGCAGAATTTATTTTCCTCCTTAGCTCAGCTGGTTAGAGCATCTGACTGTTAATCAGAGGGTCCTTGGTTCAAGTCCAAGAGGAGGAGCAATTAAAAAGCCACCGAATTAGGTGGCTTTTTAATTTAGAAAACAGGCTGGTTATCCCAAAAACGGATACCGGTAATCAGTAGCGGGAACGAACGTTTCTTTAATAGTCCGTGCCGACACCCAGCGCAACAGATTCATTTTAGATCCGGCTTTGTCATTGGTGCCTGATCCGCGGCCACCTCCAAAAGGCTGTTGCCCAACAATAGCACCTGTTGGCTTGTCATTGATATAAAAATTACCGGCCGCGTGCGTCAGCTTTTTTGTGGCCATCTCAGCCGCGTACCGGTCATTCGAAAATATGGAGCCGGTCAACGCGTAAGGTGACGTGGTATTCACCAACTCCAACGTTTGCTCAAAGTTTTCTTCATGATATTCATAGATCGTAATCACCGGACCAAAAATCTCTTCACACATGGTTAGTGAGGAGGGGTCTTTAGTTACAATCACAGTGGGCTCGATGAAGTATCCTTTTTTCTTGTCATACTTTCCGCCCGCAATAATTTCATTCATTTTGTTTTCACGTGCCTTCTCAATGTACCCTGTAATTTTATCAAATGATTTTTCATCAATGACAGCATTGATGAAATTTGAAAAATCTTCAGTAGGTCCCATCTTGAACGACTTGACGTCTTCTAGTAAATATTTCTTCACATCCAGCCAAAGATTGGAAGGGATGTAGCAGCGTGAAGCCGCAGAACATTTTTGCCCCTGGTATTCAAAAGCACCTCGTGTAATCGCGGTAGCCACTTCTTTAGCTTTTGCGCTTTTATGCACCATAATAAAGTCTTTACCACCCGTTTCTCCGACAATGCGGGGATAGGTTTTGTATTTATCGATATTGGTGCCAATGGTTTTCCATAAATTTTTAAAAACACCGGTACTTCCTGTAAAATGCAGACCGGCAAAATCGGGGTGATTGAAGATCACATCACCTGCCGCAGGGCCATCTACATATACCAAATTAATCACACCATCGGGTAATCCGGCTTCCTTTAATAATTGCATGGTCACGTTGGCTGAATAGATTTGAGTAAAGGCCGGTTTCCAAACTACGGTATTGCCCATCAAAGCCATACTGGCAGG
>JAAUQD010000028.1 GCA_012032815.1 Flammeovirgaceae bacterium | reverse complement strand
AGCCTGGATGGCCGCATCCGTGCTCAACCATTCACGAGCTTGGTCAACCGAAGTCGTGTTCATGATGAAGATTCCACCACCTCCCTCAAACGGACCGGCTACAATAAGTTTCTCTTCCTTCACCAGCCGTTCTATATTAGCCAGATGTTTTTGCATCAATGCATCCAGTTCTTCTTTTGGCAATTCAGCTTTATCTGTTCTGCTATTTAGAAATACAAAGGTGTAGGGTTGTGCATTTGAACTTATCAAGTAAGACATTAAAGAGAAAAACAGGATGAGCCGAATCATGTTGTTTGAGTTAAAGTAGTTGCCAATACCATCATGTCTCTTTCAGAATTATAAACGTGCGGAGCTACCCGAATGGCGTTTCCTCTATACGACACTGAAATGGATTTTTCTTTTAGTTTTTCTTTAACAGTTTTGATCGAAACATTTTTGGCAACCGGATTCCAAATAGATGGTGGCTACGGAATCGTTCATCCTCAATCCAATATCCACAGTCACGCAATTGATCGATGGCCCGTGTCGAAATTTTCTTGCAGTATCGTTGAATTTGATCAGGCTTCCATTCATTGATTTGCTGAAGCGCTGTTAGCATCATGGGGGCAAGAATAAAATTGCTGTGTTCCCCTACTTCGTATCGCAATGCTCCGGTATGGTAGTTTTCCTGATAATTAACCAGGCCGGTAAAATCTTCACTGTGAAGCCGGTTAATCCAGTTTTCTTCAATGGGTTTACCCTGATCAAAATATTCACCATAATAGGCAAGCCCTATTGAATAGGGACCCATCAGCCATTTATAACCTCCACATACCAGTGCATCGGGTTGCAGGGTTTTCATGTTGAAGGGCAGAGCGCCAATCGATTGTGTACCGTCAATGATCAATAAAGCGTTCACTTCGCGGGTGCGTTTTCGAATAGCCTGTAAATCAAAGAGGGTGCCGTCTGCCCAGTGCACATGCCCCAGCGCCACAACCCGGGTTGATGAGTTGATGGCATTGAGGATTTTTTCGTTCCACTTCTTGCCACGATTTTCCGTAGCATCGGGCGGGTTGATGATGTCCAATTGAACGCCCTTTTCGGAATGCATCGAATGCCATGGATAATAATTACTTGGAAACTGTTCCGCAGCCAGAATAATCTTATCCGACTTACTCACTTTTATATTTCGGGTGACGTTAGCAAGTCCGTACGATACTGAAGGGATAATGACAATACGCTTAGGATCTTTGGCAGATATCAAACGCGCAAACTCTTTTCGAAGAAGCTCTCCCGTGTGAAAGAAATCATCGATAGAAATGGAGGAAGGATTTCTTTTCCTAAGTATTCCATCAATCCCCGCTTTTTCAACCCGCTTTAGCATGGGTGACATGTAGGCGCAATTGAGATAGGTTACATTTTGGGGTAATGAAAATTTAGATTTCTGAGAAGGAAGCATTTGTGGTTCGATTGGGTTATCAAATTAATTGCAAAGATCAGATATTACATGATATCCGTCACCCAATAAAGCCTTGCAGCATCCAAATCCCAAAAAATCAATATATTGTCATGTCTATGGGTTACTAATTTGGATTTATAGAATATTAAGAACTAAGTCTATAGTTGGGTTATGAAGATACCATCTGAAAATTACAGAGGGATAGAGTTTGTGCGGCTGTCATCTCTTCCCGAAGAACAGAAAAACCAGATTTGGCAGGCTGTTGGGCGTGATAAGATTATTAAAATCCTGCGTAATAATGTGCTTCTAAACGATTGTTTGCAATATGCTGACTATGTAAGTTGGTATAACCGTCAACACACGTTAAATGGAGAACAGAAAATAAAACCGATAGAACAAAATATTAAATCGGTTATTAAAATTGCTTAGTCCCAAATTCCTTTAGGGACAATTTCCAAAACATTACCTTCGGGATCTTCAAAATAGAAAGATTCCTGCCCATTACTCCACGTAACTTCTTCAATAATCTTTATACCCAGTTGAATAATTTCCTTTTTGTGATGATTATATTCAGCTGCTGCTACTTCAAATGCAAAATGATACTTGCCGGATGAAAAATGAGCCGGAGGACTTTTCTTATTGGCGGAATCTGTTGGGTTGAAGCAAAGAAGAACAGACATCCCGGCCCGGAAGAAAATATGCTTAGCGGGAGCATAGTGTATTACCGGTAAACCTAGTTTGTTGTGATAAAAACTCTTTGCCCCTTCAAGATCTTCCCAATAAATGCAAGTCTCCTTAATAGAAAGTAAATTCATGACGCAAACATCCTGGCTTTCAATTGGGTATAGTCACTCCAGATTTCCTCCACAATTTGGCCCGCACCTTTGATTTCACTAATGTTTGCAGAAACCTGCCCTATTTCAAGTTCACCATCTGTAAGATCGCCTTCAAAGATTCCTTTTTTAGCGCGACCTTTTCCAAGCAACGAACTTAGTTCATCGATACTGGCGCATCGCTCTTCAAGTTCTTTAACCTGACTATAGAATTCATTCTTAATTAGTCGTACGGGTGTTAATTTTTTTAGTGTGAGAATCGTATCACCTTCCTGAGATGAAACTATTTTTTCTTTAAAGATCTGATGGGCGGAAGATTCTGCGCTGACGGCAAAGCGAGACCCGATTTGAACCCCCTCCGCACCCAAGACTTCAACAGCCAGCATGGTACGACCCGAATAAATTCCACCAGCTGCCATCAGGGGAAGCGATGTGGCCTCACGAACTTTTGGAATTAAACATAAAGTGGTTGTTTCTTCTCGCCCATTATGACCACCGGCTTCAAAACCCTCAGCCACAATCGCATCAACTCCAGCGAGCTCACTCTTTTTGGCAAACTTCGAACTGGACACAACATGCACAACCGTGATACCATGATCCTTTAAGAACCCAGTCCATGTAGCCGGGTTGCCTGCCGAGGTGAAGACTATCCTGATTTTTGTAGCAACAATGATTTCCATCAATTTCTCGATCTCCGGATAGAGTAATGGAACATTTACTCCAAATGGTTTTTGAGTTGCCGATTGACATTTTTCAATGTGTTCTTTAAGCGTTGGCGGATGCATAGATCCAGCCCCTATTATGCCAAGGCCCCCCGCATTGCTCACCGCTGACGCCAGGCGCCATCCACTGCACCATACCATGCCAGCCTGAACGATCGGGTATTCAATTGAAAACAAGTTCGTTATTCGATTATTATCCATGAAATAGTTCAATAATTTTTCGAAAATAACATCTATGATCCTGAAAATCTGAATTTTAGAAAATATAGAGTAAGGATGATTGAATAGAATGGCCTTAAAAGTTGTCCACAAGCCTGCGAATCGTTGAAACTGATGTATATATCAGATTACCAGAGACATAACTCATCATCCAATTCTTATGTGGATAACTAGGCTAAATTGTGGATTAAATTTTTGGCCCAATTTTGGGTATCCTAACTGCCTGAATTTTAGTCATTTTTGTCAAAACGTTTCATTAAACTTACAAGTGGAAAAAGAGATGCAGTTCATACTTAAATCAGGTAAAATGTTTGGTGCTTTAATGCTAATGATTGTTAGTCTGAGTGTGACGGCTCAACAAGCCGAAACCGTGAAACTTGGTCGCATTCAGGATAAAATCAACACAGCATCGAACAAAATCCAAATCATTAATTTTTGGGCCACCTGGTGCGCTCCCTGTGTAAAGGAAATGCCTCTCTTTGAAAATCTGACGGCCACAAATAGCGATGTGGAAGTCACTTTGGTAAGTATAGACCTTGACCTGGATCCAGACCCGGAAAAAGTATACCGGTTCATTAGTCGCAAAAAACTTAAGTCTACGGTGTGGATTTTGGATGAAAAGGATCCCAATTCATGGATCGATAAAATTGAGAAATCATGGTCGGGAGCCATTCCTGCTACCTTACTTGTAAATACTCAAACCGGCCAAAGAAAATTTGTTGAACGTCAACTGGGGGAGGGTGATCTTGAGCGACTTATTGACGAATTAAAATCGAAATAATTTTAAACAAATAATGAATATGAAAACGTTAAGTTGGATTGGTAGTATACTGTGTGGCATTCTTTTGATGGCGGCAGCTCCAGTGAATGAGGGTTATGAAATTGGCGATATAGTAAAGGACTTTAGGTTAAAGAATTATGATGGCAAAATGGTTTCTATGGCCGACTATAAAGACGCCAAGGGGTTTATTGTCATCTTTGATTGCAATACATGCCCTTACTCCAAAGCCTATAACTCCCGTATTTTTGGTTTGAATAAAAAATACGCATCAAAAGGATTTCCTGTGATAACTATAAACCCAAATGATCCCACAATTTCGAAGGGAGACTCCTACGATGAAATTGTGAAGCAGGCAAAAAACAAAAATTACAATTTCCCGTACCTGGTGGATGAAACACAGGAAGTGTCGCACGCTTTCGGTGCTACCAATACGCCCCATGTTTTTATAGTGCAACGCACATCAGGGGGGTTAAAAGTTGCCTACATCGGTGCCATAGATGACAACTCTAGAAATGCAGATGCGGTAACGAAAAGATATGTTGAAGATGCCGTTGATGCTCTGCTGGATGGAAAGGAAGTGCCACAAGTAAAAACAAAAGCAATAGGATGTACGATAAAGTGGAAGAATTCATAAACGAAAAAAGATTAATTAAAAAAATGCCCTGCACAGCGGGGCATTTTTTATTCCTTCATCATCTGAAGTATTTCGTCTACATATTCCCGCGTGTTGCTGAGGCGGGGTACTTTATTTTGCCCACCTAATTTTCCTCTTTTCTTCATCCAATTGTAGAACGTGCCCTCTTGTACACTGTGAATTTTAGGTGCTTTTAACGCAAGATCATTAGAGCGCTTGGCATCATAATCTGAATTTACCTGACGAAGTGTCTCGTCCAGAACTGTTGTAAAACTATCAATACTTGTAGGTTCTTTTTTAAACTCTATGATCCATTCGTGGCCTCCCTGCCTTGATGTTTCTAAATATATGGGAGCTGCTGTAAAATTGTCCATCACTGCCCCTGTCTTCTCGCAGGCTTTAGTAATGGCAGTTTCAGCATTTTCAATAATTAGCTCTTCGCCAAAAGCGTTAATGAAGTGTTTCGTGCGACCGGTAATTTTTATGCGATAAGGTGACGTTGATGTGAATTTTACGGTATCACCAATATTGTAGCGCCAAAGTCCCGCATTGGTACTGATCACCATGGCATAATTCTTCCCAACCTCAACATCATGAAGACTCAGCGCTTTGGGATTTTCGTTTTCAAATTCCTCCACCGGAATGAACTCATAATAAATTCCGTAATCCAGCATCAGTAATAATTCTTCAGAGCCAGACTTTTCCTGCATTCCAAAAAATCCTTCGCTAGCGTTGTACACTTCCCAGTAATTCATATTGGTTGCCGGAATTAGTGATTCAAACAGATTGCGATACGGCTTGAACGCCACGGCACCATGAAAGAATGCTTCCAGGTTTGGCCATACTTCCGTTATATTCTGCTTTCCCTCTAACTCAACAACTTTTTGGATAAGTAAAACGGTCCACGTAGGCACACCGGCAATGTGTGTTACATTTACCTTTGATGTTTCTCTTGCCAATTTTTCAATTTTTTCTTCCCAATGATCCATCAAAGCAATTTCAAGACTAGGCGTGCGAATAAACTGAGCCCAGATGGGAAGGTTGGCCATAATTACAGCTGAGACATCGCCATAATGTGAGGTGTTGGTCGGATCAAATTCATTGATTTGATGACTCCCACCCACCGCCAAACCCTTTCCTGAAAAGAGATTTGTTTCGGGATAATTATTGACATAGATAGACAACAAATCCTTACCAGCTTTAAAGTGGCAATCTTCGAGTGCTTCTGCCGAAACCGGAATGAATTTACTTCGCGCATTGGTTGTACCAGAAGATTTTGCAAACCATTTGATTTCTGAAGGCCATAATAAATTTTGTTCACCATGCATCAATCGTTCGATGTAAGGAAAAATCTGCTCATAGGTTTGAACCGGTATCCGTTCTTTAAAATCTTGTTCCGTTATCCCGCTTTCGAATCCGTATTTCTTTCCAAACTCGGTGCCCTTCGCTGTATGAATCAGTTTCTTGAGTAATTCATCCTGAACATCATTCGGATATTTCATAAACAACTCAATCTGATGAATGCGTTGTTTCATAATCCAGGTCAATATCGAATTCAGAATTTGCATGGACTCAAAAATACTTCCGGATTACTAAGCCGCCAAACGCAAAAAAGCAGATAAACCTACATTGGGAAAGGGGAATCAGGATGAAGGCTGGGTGCTGACTCTACGCAATCGGAAGTTTTGTCCTAAGTATACTTTGCGCACCATGGGATCATTGGCAAGATCTTCAGCTGATCCCGATTTAAACAGTTTACCTTCCACCATCAGGTAAGCCCGATCGGTGATCGATAAGGTTTCATCAACGTTATGATCTGTGATCAGTATTCCGATTTTCTTTTGCTTCAGTCGGGATACGATGGATTGAATTTCTTCTACAGCAATAGGGTCAACTCCTGCAAACGGTTCATCGAGTAAAACAAATTTGGGGTCAACAGCGAGCGCGCGGGCAATTTCTGTCCTTCTACGCTCACCCCCGGAAAGTACAATACCTAAACTTTTGCGAACATGTTCTAAGCTGAACTCTTCAAGCAATTGCTCGAGCCGGTTCTTGCGCTCAGACTTGCTGAAGCCTCTCATCTCCAGAGGAGCTAAAATATTTTCTTCTACCGTTAACTTTCTAAAAACTGAAGCTTCCTGAGCAAGATACCCGATACCCAACTGGGCTCGTTTGTACATTGGTAAATTCGTAATGTTTTCAGAATCCAAATATATTTCTCCGCTGTTGGGTTTAATAAGCCCCACAATCATGTAAAAGCTGGTCGTCTTTCCGGCACCATTCGGACCGAGCAGCCCCACAATCTCGCCTTGTCTCACCTCCACTGAAACGTTGTTTACAACAATGCGCTTTTTATATTTTTTTATGAGGTTATCAGCTCGCAGTATCATGCCCGTCAAATTTTGATGTCTTTTATTCGCAACTGCAATGATACATTACCGTTGTATATATTCTCTTCCACGGTATAGGTCATTCGAAATAGTCCACCACGAGAAAGGGGTTCATGAAACCGGGCCATATCAAACCCAATGGCTGTAAACACCTCGTCACAATCCGATTGACCAGCAACAAACCGTACGTGCTTATCTTTTAATGTTGTTAGAGAATTGGCAACAAAAACGTTGGAAGATTCGAAAACGGGTTTTTGATTTTCGGGGCCAAAAGGGGCCATTTGTTTTAAGACGTTAAGGAATTTGAAATTAATACTGCTAAACGGTAGCGACACATCAATTTCAACCACAGGCTTTTTCAGATCTTCTGTTATTGAAGAGGACACGACTTCTTCAAATCGTGCTTTGAATGCCTCAAGATTTTCCGGGTTTAACGTCACACCGGCTGCATACTTATGCCCACCAAATTTATCCAGCAAATCGCTGCATTGTGAAATAGCCTTATATAAATCAAACCCATTTACGCTTCGGGCAGAGCCGGTAATTTTTCCATTGGATTGAGTAAGTATCACAGTGGGTCGGTAAAATTTCTCAATGCATCTAGCAGCAACTATGCCAATAACTCCCTTGTGCCAGGAGTCCTTAAATAAAACGGTTGAATTAGCTTCTAAAAGATTCGGATCGGATTCAATCATGGAGATTGCTTCTTCTGTAATGTTCAGATCAAATTCCCTTCGCAGGTCATTTTTTATGTCAACCTTTTGCGCAAGATTTAATGCGTCTTCATATTGGTTGGTAATGAGCAGTTCCACAGCCGCTTTAGCATGAGCAACTCTGCCTGCGGCATTGATCCGCGGACCTAACGTAAAGACGATGGAAGAAATATCCAGTTCATTTCTTATTCCAGCCACCTCTTTAAGTGCCTTCAATCCGGAAAGGGGAGATTCATTTAGTTTTTTTAATCCCCAGTAGGCAAGTATTCGGTTTTCTCCATTGATCGGGACAATGTCGGATGCAATACTCACTGCCACTAAATCCAGGTATTGGTGCACTTCGGTTTCATCCCGGAATTTTCGGGCATACGCCTGGGCAAGTTTGAATCCAAGACCACATCCGCTCAATTCATTAAATGGATAACCGCAATCATTTTGCTTAGGATCAAGTACCGCGACAGCCTGAGGGATATTCACTCCTGGCAATGGTGATCACAAATAATGAAATCAATTCCCTTGTGACTGGCCAGCGTGACCATGTCCGATGCTTTGATACCAAGGTCCAGGGCAATGATTAAACCGAATGAATTTTCTTCGGCCCAAATTATTCCCGCCTCTGATACACCATATCCTTCCTGGTTTCGATCAGGAATATAAAAATCGATGTGGTTGTAAAAACTTTTAAGGTAACTGAAAACGAGAGCTACGGCTGTGGTTCCATCAACATCATAGTCGCCATATACTAGTATTTTCTCTTCGGAGGTAATGGCTTTGTGAATACGCTCTACTGCTTTACCCATGTCCTTCATTAGAAACGGATCATGCAGTTCAGCGAGGGATGGCCGGAAAAAAGATTTTGCGGATTCAAAGGAGGAAATTCCGCGTTGAATCAATACTGTGCTCAGATGCGGATTGACATTAATGGCCTTACTCAGCGCGTCAACAGATTCTTCATCTGGGAGTGGTTTATTGATCCAGCGTTTCTCCACGTTTTTTTAAATGAACCAGTAATTTAAAAAGGAAAAATCAATAAGGCCATAAAATAAAAAGCCCCGATTTGTCGGGGCTTTAAGTTGGTTCAGTTGCTGAAATTAGTTTTCGGCTTTCTTTGCTTTCTCTGCCTCAACATTTTCTAAAACATCCTTTATATCTACGCGTTGTCCATCACGATAAGGGACGATCCAGGCATCTTTGACGCCCATTTCACGAAGGTATTTTTTAAACTCATCGGCTGCCCAATAATCACGGAATACGCCAATAGTAACTTTCTGCTCACCAGATTCGGCAGCTTCACCACCAAAATTCGGGTTGTTTTCAAAATATTTTGAAAGATCTTTATTCTTGAAAGCTCCGATCTGAACACGGAATACAACACCGGTGGTATAATCAGTAGGATCAGCTTTTGGTGGAGCGGCTTTCAATTGAGCCAACTCCGCCTTTGCAGATGTCAACTCACCACGCATACGGGAAATCTGTCCTTCCAATTCAGCAATGCGCGCATCCTTGTCGCTCATGGTGGATTGCAGTTTTGTAATCTGAGCTTTCAGGGAAGCAACCTCACCATCGGCAGTTTGCTTGTCTTCCGTAAACTGCTTTAGACTGGCCGGGTTCTTTGAATAGGTCTTGGCTTTCTTTTTCCATTCTTTTTTCTCAGACTTAGAAAGCTGAGCGAAAACTTGGGTGCCGGAAAAAATCAAAGCCAGGCAAAAGATTAAAATATTAGTTTTCATTATGGTAAATGGGTTTTATTGAGATAAAAGTAAGAAATATTCCTGAATTGAATCCCTTGCAAGGAATTTAACGATTTAATTTCAATTAAAAGGTGCCATTAATCCATGCTTCCAACCATCTTTTCAGGCTTTACCCATTCATCAAACTGCTCGGAAGTAAGTAACCCCAGTTCTACTGCAGCGGCACGAAGGGTCTTATTTTCCTTATGAGCTTTCTTGGCAATCTTGGCAGCATTCTCATAACCGATGTGTGTATTTAAAGCAGTCACCAGCATCAGTGAATTTTCCAAATGCTGCTTTATGAGTGCTGTGTTTGGTTCGATGCCGATGGCACACTTGTCCGTAAAAGAAACGCACGCGTCACCCAGCAATCGTGCCGACTGAAGAACATTGGCCGCGATTACGGGCTTAAATACATTGAGTTCGAAATGGCCCGATGCACCACCTATTGAAACTGCCGTATCGTTTCCAATAATTTGTGCACACACCATCGTAAGCGCTTCAGGTTGTGTTGGGTTTACTTTGCCCGGCATGATCGATGATCCGGGTTCATTATCGGGGATAATGATCTCACCAATCCCACAACGTGGTCCGGAGCTTAACATTCTAATATCATTCGCTACTTTCATCAACGAAACGGCAGATCTTTTTAGTGCTCCGGATAATTCAACCATAGCATCGTGAGCAGCCAATGCCTCAAACTTATTTGGTGCTGTTATAAATGGATATCCGGTTAGCTCGGCAATTTTTTTTGCAACCAAAACATCATATCCTTTGGGTGTGTTCAATCCTGTTCCCACGGCTGTACCTCCAAGGGCCAGTTCACGAATCATTTCGAGGGCATTTTGTATTGCCCTGATGCTGTTATCGATTTGCTGGACATACCCGGAAAACTCCTGACCTAGTGTTAGCGGGGTGGCATCCATAAAATGCGTCCGGCCTGTTTTCACAATTTTTTTAAATTCACTCATCTTGGCTGCCAGTGTATCGCGAAGTTTTTTCATTCCTGGCAAAGTATTTTCCATCACTAATTTGTAGGCAGCAATGTGCATGGCGGTAGGGAATGTATCATTCGAAGATTGCGATTTGTTCACATCGTCATTGGGGTGAAGAACTTTTTTTTCATCGGTGAGTATTCCGCCCTGAATCACATGTGCTCGGTAAGCAATAACTTCATTGGTGTTCATATTACTTTGTGTTCCTGATCCGGTTTGCCAGATCACGAGAGGAAATTGATCGTTGAGTTTCCCGTCAAGGATTTCATCACATGCTTTGGCAATTAAATCTTTTTTTCAGCGGACAGGACACCAAGCTCATGATTCGCCATGGCGGCCGCTTTTTTCAGATAGCCAAATGCGTAAATAATTTCAATCGGCATGCTAGCTTCTGGGCCAATTTTGAAATTGTTACGTGAACGCTCAGTTTGGGCCCCCCAGTATTTATCGGAAGGTACTTGTACCTCACCCATCGTGTCTTTTTCAATTCGATAACTCATGGAAATAATTTTTAGCGTGAATAAACAAAAATAAAAAAGCAACCCGTATTACGATAATGTTTTGTTGGCCACTCATTGAACCGTAATTTAGTGAGCTTAAGCGAAATGATATGGTTAAAGATTACATAGAATCAAACAGGCAGCGTTTTTTGGATGAGCTCTTTGAATTGCTGCGGATTCCATCGGTTAGTGCAGATAGCCGGCATAAACCGGATGTACGAAAAGCAGCCGAATACATTCAAAAAAAGCTAAAGGAAGCCGGAGCGGACGTATCTGAGATTTGCGAAACGAAGGGACATCCAATTGTATACGGTGAAAAGAATGTGAGCAAGGACGCTCCAACGGTGTTGGTGTATGGTCACTATGACGTTCAGCCTCCCGATCCGCTTGATTTATGGGAGTCACCACCTTTTGAGCCGGTCATTAAGAACGAAAAAATTTATGCACGCGGATCATGTGATGATAAGGGACAAGTGTACATGCACATTAAGGCACTTGAAGCGATGATGAAGCTCAAGCAATTGCCGTGTAATGTAAAATTCATGATTGAAGGTGAGGAGGAGGTGGGTTCAGATAATCTTGGAATTTTTGTGCGTGAGAACAAAGAAAAATTAAAAGCCGATGTTATTCTGATTTCGGATACGGCCATCATTTCACTTGATCACCCTTCCATTACCACAGGCTTGCGCGGACTAAGTTATATGGAAGTGGAAGTCACCGGACCCAATCGCGATCTTCACTCAGGCGTGTATGGTGGAGCGGTTGCCAATCCGATCAATACGTTATGCGACATGATTGCTTCCATGCACGATGAAAATGGAAAAGTTACTATACCCGGATTTTATGATAAGGTCGCAGACTTAACGAAAGAACAACGCGAGGCGCTGAACCGGGCACCTTTCAATCTGGATGAATACAAAAAGGAATTGGGGATTGACGAAATAAAAGGCGAAAAGGGATACACAACATTAGAGCGTACCGGTATACGGCCCACGCTTGATGTAAATGGTATTTGGGGAGGCTACACCGGTGAAGGTGCTAAAACCGTGTTGCCTTCAAAAGCGTCTGCTAAAATTTCAATGCGGCTTGTGCCCAACCAGGAGAGTGCTGAAATTTCAGAATTATTTACAAAACATTTCAAGTCAATCGCCCCATCATCTGTAAAAGTCAAAGTAACGCATCATACGGAGGGCAGCCCGCTGTTACTCCAACCGACTCGAAAGCATTTAAGGCGGCCAGCAAAGCATTCGAAGAAGTATGGGGCAAAACCCCAATCCCAACCCGTGATGGAGGGAGCATTCCGATTGTAGCTTTGTTTAAGAAAGAATTGGGTCTTGATACGGTGTTGATGGGATTCGGATTGGATAGCGATGCGATTCACTCTCCGAATGAACATTATGGGCTAAAGAATTTTTATTTGGGCATAGAGACGATCGTTGCTTTCTTTAAGAATTATGCAAACCAATAAATGATTAGTATTTGAATCATAAAAAAGCCCCCGATTTATCGGGGGCTTTTTATTTTAATCGTATCGGATTACGGAAGAATGATAAACTCATCGAATGATTTCAGCACCAGTGGCTGAACACCATCCTTGGCCAGAAATCCCGTGACCTTGCTCAGGTTCTTATCTTTGATTTTCTTAAAGTCAGCCTGAGCGGCTTTGTATCGGTTCTCAATTACCTCCAGGTTATCCAGTTCAGCCTGATTGGGCTTGTAGAAGCTTTGAGCCACTTTACTGTACAATTCGGCCATTTTCTCTCTCAGTTGAGGTTCTGCTGCTCCAACATAATTATCACCGGTTGTAACTACGAGTGTCTCTTTCAATTTAGTGAGTTCATTAATTAAAGGATCAGCTACCTTCGCGCCCTGCTTTCCTTTGCTTTTCGCCTCTTCACCAACTTTTACATATTCATCCAAGGTGTATACCATGTAGGCCAGTTCCTGCGACATATCATACAACTTCTTGGTTGTCGCCTCCTGCATTTTTCGATCAGCAAGGGAAATATCAGATTTAGGATCGTACTGAATGACTAGATCATTCGTATATGTATCTTTTCCCTTTTGAATAACTACTTTGTAAGTACCAGCCGGTACACGCGGAGATGTAAATCCACCAAAAGCAAACGTTTTGGCGGCAGCCATTTTCGGTGGTTTGATACTATAATTCCAGTTCACCACATTAATACCCTTTGATTTACCAAGCCCGAGTTCGGTTACTTTATTTCCGGATGCATCCTGAATCTCAAGACTCATTTTTCCGAAAGTATGTCGCTTCTTCATATAGTAAATTATGCGTGCAGCACTGCTTGGATTCTCCCCAACAAATTGCGTTTCTGTACTTGCTCCTCCAAATCCATTTGACTCTTCTATAATAGTTGGTTTAGTAGTGAAGAAATGAAAATCTTTGTCCATCACTTCCGCGGTAAGCTGACGAAGCGGGCTAATGTCATCAATGATTACAATTCCACGCCCATGAGTAGCCACAACCAGGTCATTCGTCTTTTTGTGCAGATCAATGAAGTGCACGTTGGCAGCCGGCATGTTGTTGGTGAATTTGTACCAACTGGTTCCACCATCCATGGTAATGTATAAACCAAATTCCGTTCCTAAGAACAACAGGTTTTCATTTACATAATCCTCCTGTATGTTTCTGGCGAACCCATAGATGTCGGGTGTTACGATGGATTTCCATGTGGCACCATAGTCGGTTGTTTTATAGGCGTAGGTATTCATGTCGCCCGTTGTATATCCGGTAAATACCGCATACGCATTTCCTTTTCCAAAAACGCTGGGTTCAATATGATAGGCCCAGGTATTTTTGGGAAGCCCTGGAATGTTTGCCACAACGTTGGTCCATGTTTTACCACCATCTCTAGTGACTTGCACATTGCCGTCATCCGTTCCTGCCCAAATAACATTCTCATCTAAAGGAGATTCCGCAATGGTGAAAATCGTACAGTGGTTTTCTGCACCTGAATTATCTTTTGACAATCCTCCGGAATTTGATTGATCCTGTTTTGCGGGATCGTTCGTGGTGAGGTCGGGTGAAATTTTAACCCACGTTTCACCCATATCGTTGGATCGATGAACAAACTGACTGCCCATATAAAAGCGATCGGCATTATGAACGCTGATGGCCATGGCTGCATTCCAATTGAAACGAAGTTTAGGATCACCTTTTGAAGCAAGTGGCTGAATGGTTTTAGCCTGATCCTTTGCGGGATCGTAACGCCAGACATTTTCAGCGCCTTGCATTTCAGAATAAATTAAATTTTTTGTTGGATGCCGGTATACACGATATCCATCGCCTACGCCAACCCTGCGCCAATCGCGTGCTTCAACTCCTCCGGGTGATTTTGACGGGCCATACCAGCAGCCGTTATCTTGTAATCCGCCATATACATTGTACGGTTCATCATTATCAACGCTAACATGGTAGAATTGTGATACCGGTATATTCTCAACCATTTCCATGGTGGTGCCTCCGTTCCATGAACGATAAACGCCCCCATCGGTGGCTACATACATGCGGTCCGAATTATGAATGTCAAACGAGATATCATGAATATCGGAGTGCATGAATCCGAGGTTTTTAAATGTCTTACCCCCATCACGTGAAATTGAACCTGAAAGTCCACCCTTTACAACCACATCCGGATTTCTTGGATCAACCACAATACGTGAGAAATAGAATGGACGTACCACCAATTCGAAATCGTTATTGAGTTGTTTCCAGGATGCTCCGGCATCTTCACTGCGATATAAGCCTTTGTCTTTGTCTTGCTCAGACTCAACTACAGCGTAAAGAATGTTTGTACTGGATGGTGCAATGGCAATGGCGAAGCGCCCGAGTTTTCCTGCCGGAAATCCATTGTGGATTTTAGCAAATGTTTTTCCACCATCAGTTGATTTGTATAAAGCGCTGCTATTACCACCTGAGCTAAACGACCAGGGTGATCTTCTGAATTCCCAAAAAGCAGCGTAAATAATATTAGGATCTTTAGGATCCATAATTAAATCGCTGCAACCGGTGGTTTGATTCACGTATAGAATTTTGTTCCATGTTTTTCCGCCATCTGTGGTTTTATATAAGCCGCGATCTTCACTATCGCTCCACAACTGGCCCATTACAGCCACATACACTTCATTCGGATTTTTAGGATTGATTTGAATGCCTGCAATGCGTTCTGATTTTTCAAAACCGATTTTCTCCCAGTTGGTACCGCCATCGATGGTTTTGTATAAGCCATCACCAACGGAAACACTATTCCTGGTCCAGGTTTCACCGGTACCCACCCATACCACATTATCGGGATTGGTTGGGTCTACGGCAACTGCACCAATCGACTGGCAATAATCATCAAAGATGGAGTTGAACATCGCACCGCCATCATTGCTTTTCCACACACCACCGCCTGCAGTACCGGCATAAATAATCCTGTCATTCGTAGGGTGCATATCCAGATCAGTTATACGCCCGCTCATCAACGCAGGGCCGATGTGCCTTGCCCGCAAATCACCAAACAGTTCTTTGCCTCGGGTAATGGCATCTTGTCCAAACGACATTGTTGAAACGAAAACTAAAATCGAAGAAAGGGATGTAATTATTCTTTTCATATCATGTATTGAAATTGGTTAAAAAAAGAAGGAGTGACACACCGCCACTCCTTCGCATACAGATCAATTATTTTTGCTCTTCTGGAAATTTGAAAACCGCACCGTCCACCGTTGGATTAACAACTATAGATGTCATAGTAATTGGTTGACCCGGACTGCCCTTCACTCCCTGAGTCATTGAAAAAGGCATCATCAAACCACTGACTTCCTGATAGTCACTCATGGTGGATTGCGAAACCATTCCTTTGGCCGGGCCGGACTTTACTTCAGACTCAACCATGATGGGCACAAAATTATCCACATCAAAAAAGTAGTAGGAAATATTTTCCTCTTCTTTTCCATCCACTAATACGGGTTTTTTAGTCAGCTTAATTTTGAATGTTTCTGTTCCTTCAACGGTTTCCTTTCCCATTAATTCTGCTTTATAACCTTTTTTAGCATAGTCAAGAAACGGATCGGGAAAGTCACCAAGATTGCGTTTAAAATTTTCGGTCGCTTCAGCATCACTTTTCTCAGCCTTCATGTTCATGAAATTCGTACCCCAAAGAGTACTGCCATCATACACACCCTGCTTTATTTCTTTTCCCTGAAAGGAGATGGATGTCATTTGGCGGCCGTCTTTCAATTGCACAATGGTCAGAGGTAACTCCATACCCTGCTGATTTAATTTGGCTTCCATCTGAATGCCTTCAACAGCTCGCCATTTGTCTACGCCCCCCGTGTTTTCAAAATAATTAGTTAAAATTTCGTCAAGTGTTTGTGCTTGAACTGCAACCACACATAAAAGGGCTGCTGCCACAAATAACGTTTTTCGTATCATATTTAGTCGTTTTTAAATTGTTTGGATTTGTTTACAGGTGTTATTCAAAGCAAATTACGTTAATCTTATTCAATTGTTTCAAATCAGACAAAATATCCCTTTAAGCAATACCAATACCAACTATTTTGCTTTGGCCTTTGTTACCTTTGCTGCTGAAATTTAAGTCATGCAGAAACGCTTTATTTTTTTCTTTCTATTTACACTAAGTTTTAGCGTTATCTACGCACAAATTCTTACACCTTCAAAATGGGAGGTCACACCAGCTACCCCCAAAGCACGTGTTGGCGATGAAATAGATATTCTCTTCCATGTGAAGATTGATGACAATTGGTATTTGTATTCCTCTGAATTTGATTGTGAAGATGGACCTATGAAAACAACCTTTGATTTTATCAAAGACCCGAGTTTTCAATTAGTGGGAAAAGTTAGCGCCATTAATCCGGTAGACAAGTTTGACGATGTGTTTGAATGTGATGTCAAAATATTTAAAAAGACGGCTGAGTTTAGACAACGCATTAAAATTCTTACACCCAAACTTAAAATTTCAGGAACGTATGAATTTCAGGTATGCACGGAAGTAGATGGACGATGCATTCCTGGTGATGGTGAATTTTTACTAACCAGGTTTGATATAACCGGATCGGCTTTATCATCTGAAACTCCAAAGGAAGATGAAACTGAGGAGGTTCCCGCGACTACTGAAGAAACACCACAACCCGAATTCTATGGTAATAGTAAGGGACCATACATTGATGCAACTATCCTTGATGGTGAAGCAAGTCAAACGGGTGATTCGATGTGGGGGTATATGTTTTTTGCTTTCATTCTCGGGTTTGCATCGTTGATTACGCCTTGTGTGTTTCCGATGATACCTATGACGGTAACGTTCTTTTTAAAGGAAGATCAAACAAAAAGCCAGGGTATCCGGAAAGGAGTTTTCTTCGGCATTTCTGTAATTGTTATTTATACTATTGCCGGCACATTGTTCGCCTTACTGTTTGGTGCGGAGGGACTTAATGCATTGGCTACTCATTGGATCCCCAACCTTTTCGTATTTGCCATATTCATCGTGTTTGCTCTTTCCTTTTTGGGGATGTTTGAAATTACTGCTCCGCATCAATTGGTAAACAAGGCCGATCAGCAATCTGAAAAAGGCGGACTTGTTGGAATATTTTTCATGGCCTCTACTTTGGTGCTGGTTTCTTTTTCATGTACAATTCCCATTGTAGGAAATGTTCTTGTGCTATCAGCAGGTGGTGAAGTGATAAAGCCTGTAGTTGGCATGTTTTCTTATGCGCTGGCGTTTGCCATTCCCTTTACTCTGTTTGCTATTTTTCCGGAATGGCTCAAGGGTATGCCAAAGTCAGGCGGCTGGTTAAACTCTGTAAAAGTGACGCTTGGTTTTTTAGAGCTGGCTCTTGCACTTAAATTCTTTTCCATCGCTGATCAAACGTATCACTGGGGATTGTTGGACCGGGACTTAAACATTGCACTTTGGATAGTCATCTTCACATTGCTTGGTTTTTATTTTCTGGGCAAACTTAGAATGCCTTCGGACAGTCCCGTTGAAAAGGTGTCTGTCCCCCGGTTATTATGGGCCACATTAACTTTTTCGTTTGTAGTATATCTGATACCGGGCTTGTGGGGTGCGCCCCTAAAAGCATTGGCGGGCTACCTTCCACCCATGCATACACATGACTTCGATTTAGTGTCGATGGCTCGCGGAGATAAGTCTGATGACATTTGTGGAGAGCCTTTATACGGTGACTTCCTTCATCTGCCTCATGGATTGAAAGGTTACTTCGATTATGATCAGGCACTAACTTGTGCCCGCCAACAAAACAAACCGTTGTTTATTGACTTCACAGGGCACGGCTGTACCAACTGCCGTGAAATGGAAGCTGTAGTATGGTCTGATCCGCAGGTAATGGATCGTTTAAAAAATGATTTTGTTGTTGTGGCTTTGTACGTAGATGACAAAACTGAACTTCCCGAATCAGAATGGTACACCTCCGCGTATGATGGTAAACTTAAAAAGACAATGGGTAAGCAAAATGCAGACTTGCAGATAACTAATCTTGAAAACAACGCTCAACCATTCTACATACTTCTGGGCAAAGATGAACGAGTACTGGCATGGCCGTATGCGTACAACCGGGACGTTGAAAGTTTTGTTCGCTTCCTAGACAGCGGAAAAGCCAAGTTCAAGGAGTTATATTGAGGTTTAGCTATCTTTGCATTAACTGATTTTTTAAACTAATCGGCTTTTCAATAAAGCCTATGACTATTTTTAAATATCGTTGGCAAAAAATCTACGCAGGGGCAGTGGTTATCTTTTGCTCCCTTTTTGCAGCAGTTTATTGGTATGGATCAAGCCACCAACAAAAACAATTGCCCGCGGAGGTTTTTATTGACACCACAGCATACAGGGCTTTGCCTAAGCCTGAATTTAAGTATGGATTACTGATCAATAATCTGGTTGTGGAGGAATCGATGGTGAAGCGAAATCAGCGCTTCACTGATTTACTTGAAGGCTACCATGTTCAGGATATTGTGCATCAACAAATAAATCTGGTTTCACGGTCAGTATTTGACTTCCGGAAAATTACTCAGAACAAGAAAATTACTTTAATACACTACCCCGATTCACTTAAATCATTAAAGGCGATTGTATACGAACAAAGCCCGGTTGATTACTATGTTTTTCATTTGGAAGACAGCCTTATTATTGAAACCTGTCAACATCCTGTTGAAATTGTTGAGAAAGGTTTCTCTGCGATCATCGACTTTTCATTGGCACAAACCATCGAGCAATTTGGGATTTCAAATGAGCTGACAAATCGTTTTGTTGATGTCTTTGCGTGGCAAATTGATTTTCATCGTCTTCAAAAAGGAGATCGATTTAAAATCCTGTATGATGAAATTTATGTCAATGGGTCTGCGGTAGGAATTAAAGGAATAAAGGGTATTTATTTTGAACACGAAGAGAAACCATTTTGGGCTATTCCTTTTGATCAGGGAAATGGAATCGACTACTTTAATGAGCGGGGTGAAAGCTTACGGAAGGAATTATTGAAATTTCCAATTGAATATACACGGATAAGCTCGAGGTATTCGTTGAGACGCTTTCATCCGGTAGACAAAGTGTATCGGGCACATCGGGGTACGGATTTTTCGGCTCCCACAGGAACTCCCATTCGATCAGTTGGTGATGGCGTAATTCTGGAAGCGCAGTACAAGCGGAACAATGGTAATTATGTTAAAGTAAAACATAATGGCACCTACGCGACACAATACTTGCACATGTCAAAAATTGCACGTGGCATTCGTCCCGGAACTCAGGTTAAACAAGGTCAAATAATTGGTTATGTAGGAAGTACAGGATTATCAACCGGGCCGCATTTGTGTTATCGATTCTGGAAAAATGGGGTTCAGGTAGATGCCCTAAAGGTTGATCTCCCTCCGGCAGAACCTATTCAACCGGAGATGAATCCTCAATTTGAACTAGCTAAAAACGATATTGTTAAGAAACTGGATATGATCGTTATGCCTCCCTCAATTGAAGCGTCTCTGGCATCAACAAAATATTGATAGGCGCTTATCCTTTTCGTTCTTGTTTTTCGTTATATGATGTGAGAATGTTTACTGCGCGGAAATTTTTTGTACTTGTTTTAATGGTCGTGTCGCCTGCAGTACTGGCGCAAAAAGTTGCTGTGGTGATGAGTGGAGGTGCAGCTAAGGGAATTGCACACATCGGAGTTCTCAAAGCACTGGAAGAAAATGAAATCCCGATTAATTATATAGTAGGCAGCTCGATGGGGGCAATTGTTGGCGGATGCTATGCGGCTGGTATGAGTCCCGGACAAATTGAGGAAATATTCTTGTCAGAAGACTTTCAAGACTGGGTGAATGGAAAACCGGATGTCGAATACAATTATTATTCCAATCAACATGCACAGCCTTCGTTTCTTAAGGTCAATCTTTCATTAGATTCGTCCAGAAATATTTCTTTTAATGGGAGCCTGGCAAATGACCTCTCTTTAAATTTCGCCCTGGCAGAAAAACTGGCTCAGCCTACTGCCAACGCTCAGGCCGATTTTGACAAACTGTTTGTCCCTTTACGGGTGGTTGCTGCTGATATTTTTACCCAATCGCAGATCATCTTAGATCATGGAAATTTAAGTGATGCATTGCGCGCATCTCAAACGGTACCTTTTTTTTATAAACCGATAAAGATTGACGGAAAGTATTTATTCGATGGAGGCGTGTACAATAATTTTCCTGTTGACATAGCTCAAAAAGAATTCGAGCCGGATGTAATCATTGGCAGCAATGTCTCATCAAAAGTATTTGACGAGTATCCGTACGAAGATGATGAAAAGCTGATGTCAAAAATGCTCCTTTATTTATTCCTTGATAAATCCGATCCTAAGAGTATTCCTGAAAGCGGGGTATACATAAGCCCTGCCGTAAGTAAGTATTCCAATTTTGATTTCGCGTACGCACGAGCACTGATTGACAGCGGGTATAATCAGACGATGCGACAAATGGAAGAGATAAAAGCAAAGATTGGAACACGTATAACCTGTGAATCGGTTGCAGAGAGCAGGAATCTATTTAATAATCGAAACACAGCCTTTCTTTTTGATAAGATTCAGTTTCAAGGATTCAAAAAAACCAACAACGATATATAAACCGTTTCTTCGATCAGAAAAAAAGTCTTCTTCCGTTTTCTGAAATAAAAGATGGTTATTACCGATTGGTATCTGAAAACTATTTTCAAAATGTGTACCCCACGTTTGTCTATGATACCCTATCCCATTATTTCAATTTTCAGCTCACCAACCGACCTCAAAATGATTTTTTGGTGGATGTTGGCGGTGTAATTGCCACACGGAACATATCTAGTATTTTTCTTGGTTTGAATTATTACTATTTCAATCGCACGTTGATCAACACGAATATAAATGTGAGTACCGGAAGTTTTTATAAATCCGGACAACTACGATCGCGAATTGATTTTTCGTCACCGACTCATTTCTATTTAGAACCCGAAGCAACCTATAACAGTTGGGATTTTTTACAAAGTGGAGATATCCTTGATCCCAATTATAAACCAGTGGTATTGGACCGCATTGACCGAAAGATAGGACTGGGCGCGGGAGTACCTATTGGTAAAAGATATCGTGCGGTTTTAAACGCTCATTTCATAAATAATCTTGATCGATACAGCAATAACGATGTGTTTGTTTCTGCCGATACGCTGGATGAACTCCGACTTTCTGGCCAACGACTTGGCTTTGCAATTTCTTCTAATCGTCTAAACCGGAAGCAATATGCTTCGGCAGGTTATGCGTATAATTTTTCTGTTGATTGGTTTAATGTTGATGAAGCCTATACTCCGGGGAGCACATCTTTAAATGGGGCACAACAAAAGAATCACCAATGGGTAACAGCAAGAGTTTCCATGGAACAATATTTTAAGAGCGGAATATATCGTACCGGATATCTGATAGAAGGTGTAGCATCAAATCAACCTTTTTTTTCTAACTATCAGGGAACCTTAATTAATTCACCAGGATTCTTTCCTCTGCAAGACAGTAAATCGCGTTTTTAGAAAACTTCCGCTCCTTCTATTATGCCGCAGGAGGATGGCGAAATGTATTTGAACTCAGCACGAATATAGACTTTCGCCTCGAAGGCTATCTCTTTAAACCATTTACGACACTTGAAGAACAACCCGATCAGACACCTATACTTAATACGGAGTTATCCAAAGTTTATTTTGCCGGAACCGCAAGCCTTGTATTGCATTCGACAGTAGGCCCTGTAAGTCTTAGTTTCAATTATTATGATGATGACCAGCAGGAATTTAGCGTCTTATTGCATGTAGGATTTTTGCTTTTCAACAAAACTTCTTTAGAGTAGTAATAGATTATTGAAGGATCTGGGCCTATTTATATCTTAAAGGTTGACCTTTCATCGTGTAGTATTTTTCCCGATATTGTTATTTTAGCTAAGTTTAAATTCAAATTCGAATACACGTGTCAATTATTATTAAGCGCTCTGTCTCTCTCGTAAGCATCATCTTGCTTTCCTGGTCTTTAACGCAAGCCCAAAGTGTTCAATGGGCTTCCAAGGTCCTTGATTTCTCAAGTGAACTCACTCCGGTTCAGTATTCTGCCAGTCAAGCTCTTGGCAAGCCAAATGTTCTCCGGCCGGTGGACAGAATCCCAATGCGTGGACACCTGATAAACCAAAGCGAAAAGAATTCATCAAAGTTGGATTTGAGAACCCGATTGAAATTCAACAGATCGCCATCGCTGAATCATACAATCCGGGTTCTTTATACCGGATATATGCGTATGATCCCTCCGGGCGAGAAATATTAATTCACACATTTGACCCACAGGCAATACCGTTGAAGGCAAGAATGATGAACGTTTTTGTTGAAAAAACTGAATATAAAGTAGGGGCTATAAAGCTTGAATTTGATGGCGGGGTGCTAACCGACTATTTCTCTATTGATGGAGTTGCCATTTCAGATTCACATTTTCAGATCATCGCCAATGTCGATATTCCCCAATTAATTAGCGAGGGTATTTTGACCGAACGTTTGGATGAAAATGTAAACAGTTCAGTAAACGATTTGAATCCTTTACTCTCGCCCGATGGCAAGACTTTATACTTCAGTCGAAGCAACCACCCAAATAATGCCGGTGGTGTTAATGACAAGGAAGACATTTGGTATTCTGAAATGGGGAGCGATGGGAAATGGAGTCTGGCAAAAATATGGGCCCGCAATTCAACAACGAATATCCGAATTTTGTGAATTCCATCGCCACGGCTACACCAGACGGAAAGTCTGTTGTACTGGTGCTCGGCAATCAATACCTGGAAAAGGGAAAAATGCTGGCCGGAATTTCAATGAGTAACAATGTGGGTGGCTCCTGGTCGAAGCCTGCTCCGGTAAAAATTGATAACGATTATAATTTTAATGAAAAGGCTAACTACTTTTTGACTAATAATAGGCTTGCCCTGTTGATGTCGGTTGAACGGGAAGATTCACATGGAAGCCGTGATCTCTATGTAAGCTTTATGAAAGAGGATAGTACTTGGACCGAACCAAAAAACCTGGGAGATGCTGTAAATACAGCTGGTGAAGAGTCCGGGCCGTTCCTGGCCGAAGACAATGTAAGTTTATACTTCTCATCAAATGGATTTAGCGGATACGGAGGAAATGATATCTACGTTTCCAAGCGACTCGATGACACCTGGCTAAGCTGGTCAGAGCCGCAAAACCTTGGTCCGGATATCAACTCTCAATACGATGACCTGTTCTTTCATATTCCAGCCTCAAGCGAATTCGCATATTATTCAAGAGGGATATCCGAAGATAATTTGGATATTTTCCGGGCTAACTTACCGATCTTCAAAACTCCAGAACCGATTGTAGTTGTGCAGGGAAAATTGATTGATGCGAAAACAGGTCAGCCAATTGGGGCAAAAATCATTTACGAGAAACTTCCTGAAGGCGTTGAAGTGGGCATTGCCCAATCCGATCCTAAAACAGGTGAATATGAAATTAGACTTCCTGGAGGGCATTTATATGGCGTTCGTGCTGAGGCAGAAGGTCACATTTCCGAAAACCAACATCTGGATTTAAGGGATATCTTGCGCGATGGTGCTATTCAGTTGTTCAACATCCAACTCAATCCAATTGTTGTGACACCAATAGTTCCTGATGCTACCATAACACTTAATAATATCTTTTTTGATTTTGATAAACACAGCCTGAAGTCAGAGTCATTCCCCGAATTAAATAGAATTGTGAAGCTTATGGGCGAGTATGAATCCATGCAGGTAGAAATTGCAGGACACGCGGATGCAACAGGGCCTGAAAGTTATAACCTGCAGTTGTCTGAGCGCAGGGCAAAATCGGTATCCGCATATTTAGTTGGTAAGGGGATTGTAGAATCGCGAATAGGAATTGTATTTTATGGGGAAAGTAAACCAACTGCTACCAATGACTCTGTGGAGGGTAGAAGAAAAAACAGAAGGGTTGAATTCACAATTAAACAAGTTAACTAGAATGAGAGTACTGGGGTTTTTTTTAATTGGAATTTTGTCTTCAAGTATTTTGTGTGCTCAGGATACCTTAATCTATGCTACAGGTACAATTGTTAGTGCACAGACTAAAGAACCAATAGAAGCTAAAATTTCATTTCAAAGTTTGCCGTATGGCAGCCGGCTTGGATTTCAGAAAGGCACTTCCTTTTCGTTTCCCATGTATGATCATGATAAGTATTCCGTTACGATAGAAGCTCCCGGGTATGCCCCTTCAAAGTACATGCTGGATCCAGACGAGGCCAATGCGGACAGAAAGGTAGTTAGGAATATTGAATTAGAATTGCCGAAAGCTGCGGAAGACGTGGCTGAGGAAACACATACAGTGGGTAAAGTTTTACGGCTTGAAAATTTGATATTCGAGCAGGGTAAGTCAAAAATTGATCGAAGTTCATTTGAAGAACTTGACCGCATTGTTACTATGTTGAATAAAAATCCACGCATGGTCATTCAGTTAGAAGGTCATACCGATTTTCTGGGCAGCCCTGCCGGAAATATGAAATTATCTGAAGACCGTGTTAAGGCTGTTAAAAATTATCTTCTGTCAAAGGGAATAAGCAAGCATAAAGTTAAAACGGTGGCATATGGAGGAACGCAACCACTTTCTCACGAAAACACAGAGGAAGCCCATGCTATGAACCGGAGAGTTGAGGTTCGGATCTTACAAAACTGATTCCCATAAAAAAGCGGTGGACTTTAGGTCGGCATAAAACTTCACCCTACATTTAATTGTATGACTCAGCCACTGCAACTACCTGAACTATTTGCACAACACAAGGCGAAGTCATTGCTGCTCCGTAATGAATCAGTTCGCGAGAGAATCAAAAAGCTAATCAAGTTGAGAGAATGGGTGCTGAAGAATCGCGATAAAATCATTGAAGCGGTTCGAAAAGATCTTGGGAAGCCTCCCCTTGAAATTGATTCAAACGAAATTTACACTACGGTCAGTGCCATTAATCACATTATCAAAAATGTGAAGCGATGGACGAAACACAAAAAATAGATACACCTTTAGAGTTTTTAGGCACAGCTCTGGATATCTGGTACGAACCAAAAGGTGTTTGCCTGATTATTTCACCCTGGAATTTTCCAATGCAGTTATGTCTGCTGTCCGCTAGCATATTGTCTGGTCGGCT
>JAAUQD010000027.1 GCA_012032815.1 Flammeovirgaceae bacterium | reverse complement strand
CGTATGACCTTCCCCTTGACCGGCAAGCTTTAACAAAAACCAGTTTCGGATTTATCAGAAAAAAATATCAGTCATACTCAGTTCTGGGTCTTTCAGACGATCTTGAAAAGGAAACCTACGATCAAATTCTTCCTTATGGCAATTGGATTGCTCTTCGAAAGAGTAATCAGTACCAGATTTTTCGTCAGGATACTAAAAAATTTGTTCCATTGACTGCGGATAGTGTTTGGTTAAATAATAGAGTTGTGTTTGCCAACTCGGCTGACTCCATCCATGTATTCTTACAATCAGGGAAGAGGCTGGCATTTTCAAAACTGGCCCCCATCCATTTTATTAAAAGCGCTGACTCGGCACAATTTATCTATAGCCCGGACGCAAAAAAGAACGGGGTTTATGAACTTGTTTCAGGAAGGCAATTGTTTTCGTTTGATTTTGATGGAATAGAATATTTGTCCAACGATCTTTTCCTCGTTACGAAAGGTAAAAAAGGCCTAATCAATTTGGACGGAAAAATTGTACTGCCGCTGGAGTATGATGTTATCATGAGGAATGGAAAGCAATTCATTACCGTTCTTAAGGACAAAAAATTTGGACTCTATCATCCGGGTACTCAAAAGCTGATCAAACCTGAATACGACCGAAATGTTTTATCAATCGATGACCGATGGCTAGCAGGATATAAAAATGGGTATGGATTTATTTCGCTCGATTCAAAACCCTTGGGGCAGTTTGATTTTGAAGAAATCCGGCCATGGAATGATTCTTGTGTACTGGTCAAAAAGAATTTTCAGTGGATGATCTATGAAGTACAGCGTCAACAAGTTCGCATTTCGGGTATAAAAGATTACTCCTTTGTTCGAAATGATGATGAAGAAACAATAGCCATCGTCAACCAGGGTTTATTTTTTGGAGTTCTAAGCAATAGGAGGGGCGTAATTCTGGAAGCTACTTTTGATGATATTATTAACCTGGGCTCACCCGACAAGCCCTTGTACTTCGCTGAAAAACATGTTGAGGAAGCGGGAATACACGTAGTCATTTACTACGATCAAGATGGTAAGTTTTTAAGGAGGCAGGTATATGACATGGATGAATATGAGAAAATCTATTGCGATTCAAAGTAAATATTGTGCGCTTAAATAGGTTGATGAGCCCGGTCTGTTCACTTTTATATATCTTGGAGCATTACATTTTTACTATGAGAAAAATAATAACATTACTTGCGCTGATCGTTTCAATATCTTCGTTTTCACAGGAAACACAACCGAAGCTTGTTGTGGGTATAGTGGTTGATCAGTTGAGACATGAATACCTGTATCGGTTTGAAAATAAATTCGGGCAGGATGGATTCAAACGAATGATGCGGGATGGTTTCACCCTGAACAACGCCCATTACAATTATGTGCCCACGTATACCGGCCCCGGGCATGCTTCTATTTTTACGGGCACAACGCCTGCCTATCATGGTATTATCGGCAATGATTGGTACGAGAAGGGAACAAAAAAAATGGTGAATTGTGTTGATGATGATCGATATAAATCGGTCGGTTTTGATTCTCCGGAAGGAAATGTTTCACCGGCACGTATGATTACAACCACAATTACCGATGAACTAAAATTATTCACACAGTACAAATCAAAGGTAGTAGGGATGTCAATTAAAGATCGGGGTGCTGTGTTGCCGGCCGGTCACAATCCGGATGGAGCATATTGGTACGATAGCCGATCGGGTATGTTTATTACCAGTACATACTACATGGAAAAATTACCTAACTGGGTGGATCAGTTCAACAAGAAAAAACAGGCGGACACATATCTTAATCAGGACTGGAATACTTCATTGCCCATTTCCTCCTATACCGAAAGCGGACCAGATGACACACCTTATGAAGTCAAGTTCAGAGGAAAGGATAAATCGACCTTTCCATATAAGTTTAGTGAACTGAGAAAGGAAAACGGTGAGTTTGCGGTATTGCCTGCCACTCCCTTTGGGAATGATTTACTGACACAATTTGCAATGGGTGCAATTAAAGGCGAAATGTTAGGTCAGGATGGGATTGTTGATTTTCTAACCATCTCCTATTCTTCACCGGATTACATTGGCCATGCCATGGGACCCAATGCGGTAGAAGTTGAGGATACATACATTAAGCTAGACAAGAACCTTGAAGAATTGTTTACGTATCTGGACAAGGAAGTGGGTGTAAATCAGTACACCGTCTTTTTAACATCAGACCATGGGGTGGCAGACGTTCCACAATCACTAACCGATAAAAATATGCCAGCCGGGTATTTCAGGGTGGCCAATGTTGAAGCCGGTTTAAAGTTTCATTTAAAGAAATATTTTCAGGACAGAGAAATTATAGAGAAGATTTATAATGATCAGGTGTTTCTCAACCATGAGGAATTTTCGAGTGAACCAAAATCCTCAGGCGTTGAATTGATGGTAGCCAGTCAACTAATTTCAGAATATTTAATGTCAGTAGCCGGAGTAGCTCAGGTATACACTGAGAGTACGATTCGGCAAGGTGATTATGATGAGGGGGGAATTAAGGGGATGATTGTACGTGGTTACAATCATAAACGATCTGGTGACATTGTGTATCAACTTGAGCCGGGTTGGATTACCTGGGGTGGTATTCAGGGCACGACACATGGGTCGGCATACAGTTATGATACGCACATTCCCATTCTATTTTTTGGTAAAGGAATCAGGAAGGGATCCAGTTCAGTGTATCATCGCATCACCGATATCGCCCCGACACTTTCGGTCTTACTCAAAATAAAATTCCCCAATGGCTGCACAGGTCAACCGATTGGGGAATTATTTGAGAAGTAAAGAGAATAGAATCAGGTTCCGGCAAAAACACCGAACAACCCAACCATATTCAGCAGAACCACAAGGATAACCAGCGGACAGATGTACCGGATAAAAAATATCCACATATCTGATGGTGTTACGTTTCCAATAATCTTCTTTTCAAAAACGGGCGCACCGATACCGATTTCTTTAGCCATTTTCTTTACATCAATAATCCATCCGGTGTATACGCACGTCATGAGGGCAACAATCACGATAAATAACCCACCCCATAATGTATCCATAATATCCAGAAAACTTGTTTTGGTTGATCCAAACAGATCGAGTGACATTTCGGTTAAGTATTTGGAAGCTCCACCAGATAATGCGGATGGAATACCTACGATGAAGGCAAGAATACCCACAGCCCAGGCTGCTTTTTTTCTGCTCCATTTCTTTTCATCAATCAGATAGGAGGCAGGCACTTCAATCATGGAGATAGAGGATGTTAAGGCAGCCACACATAACAACAAAAAGAACAAAGCACCAACAATATTTCCCCCAGTTGGCATGGAATTAAATACATCAGGCAGTACCTGAAAAACAAGGGCAGTTCCTTCAGCTGGATTTTTCCCAAAGGCAAATACGGCAGGGAAAATCATCAGTCCGGCTAAAAGGGCTACACTGGTATCCATCAAGCCTATCCACATACCGCTTGTAACTATATTTTGATTCTTAGGTAAGTAGGAACCGTATGTAATTAGAATTCCCCAACCAACAGAAAGTGAAAAGAATGCCTGACCCAGAGCCGCAAGTATTACCCCTCCATTTATTTTAGTAAAGTCCGGTGTTAAATAATATTTAACACCTTCCATGGCGTTAGGCAGCGTAAGGCTACGTAGCATAACGACAAATACTAGAATAAATAAACAGGCATTAATATTTTTGAAGCCTTTTCAATTCCACCGGAGACACCCCCCAGAACAATCACAATTGTTGAAATCATAAAAAGAGCAAAAAACGGAATAACATAGACAGGGGCAGCTCTGAATGTATTGAAATCCTTTATGAAATCAGTAAACTCACTTACAATGTAACCGATGGTCCATCCTGCAATTACACTATAATAACTAAGCACAAAGAAGCTTACACACAATGCCAGTACAGCGCCTGTGATCATCCAGAACTTATTGGCACCCGTATCTTTAAAGGCACCAATTGTATTTTTGCCAGTCATTCTTCCCAGGGCAACTTCATTATAAATGAGGGGCAAACCGATTAATAAAACACAGAGGATGTACACAAATACGAATGCACCACCTCCATTCTGTCCTGTTACATATGGAAATCTCCAGATATTTCCGAGGCCAACTGCAGACCCGGCAGCGGCCATAATAAATCCAAATTTTGATCCCCACTGTCCGCGATTATCTGATGATGCCATCGACATATTTAAGTTGGTTTAGGTTTCTTGTAATTAATTAAGTGCCGAATAAGAGAAATTTATTGCATTTATCAAATTCAATTTCATCAAAGTGGTACAATTATGATAATTGGCTGGCAATCATTGCCAGGCCTTCTTTAAAAGAGTGGGGCCGATAACCCAGGTCTTTCTTTGCTTTGTCAATAATAAACCCTGTTTTTAATGGCCTTTCAGCGTCTTGTTTAAAGGTGTTTGAATTAGTGGCTGAGATGAGCGACTTATCCAGATTGAAAAAATCCGCTGTTTGAATAGCGATATCATAAGGCGAAAGGAAATCCCTTCCAGATATGTGGTAAACACCGAAGGCTTTTTTCTTGGCTACCAAATAACAGCCTTCAGCAAGGTCTTCCGCCAGAGTTGGGGTACGCCATTGATCATTAACCACTCGAATAGATCTTTTTTCTTCCAGGCTTTTTTTTACCCACAACACGATATTGGACCGGCTCATGTCGTCAGTAATCCCAAAAACCAACACCGTTCGAACTATGCTCCAGTTCTTCAAACTGTTTCGTATTAATTCTTCAGCCGCGAGCTTACTACGACCATAGTAGTTAACGGGGCCGGGTGAGGCCAGCTCATCAAGAGGTCCTTCCTTTCCATTAAAAATGAAATCGGTGGACAAATGAATGAAATGACAATCTATTTTTTTTGATGCTTCAACAAGATTTGCAACAGCTAAAACATTGGCTTCCCAACAAGCCTCCTTTTCATTTTCACATTGATCAACATTGGTCATTGCGGCCGTATTGATAATCACATCCGGCTTAGTAGATGAAACAACGTTATCAACCTGATCTTTACTACAGATGTCAAGTATTTGAAAGGTGTGATGATTTAGAGGATAAGTAAGTTTATTACGAGCTGTAGCGATCAAGGTCATTGAATTATCCAGAATAATTCTTTCACAAAGCTTTTGTCCCAGTAAACCGTTAGCGCCTGTTACAAGGATTTTCATTTTTCCGGATATTGGTATCCGAATTCTTTTGAAATTTTTTCTTTGAGACTTCTTCGACTGTTATGAGCATGGGAATATCAGTCAACGGTCTGTTATTCTGATCCCGGGCAACCGCGGCTATTTTATCGATTACGTCCAGTCCGCTGATAACTTCACCAAATACAGTATACTCATTATCCAATGACGGATATCCTCCAATACTTGTATACGCTTTGATCTTTTCAGGAGAAACATCACGATTTACCTTTATACCTGTTTCTATTTCAATACGCTGAGCGAGGCTATATATCTTTTTCTTATAGGCTTCCATATCGCCCGCATAGTACAATTGACTGAGTGAGTCGTATAACGGCTTGTTTTCGGGCTTGGCCAGCATTTGTTGCATTCCGGAATTCAATTTTGCCTGATCAATGCTCAACTCATCCACTCCTGATGTGGGAATAACCGTTCCCTGCACGATATAGAATTGACTTCCACTGCTTTCTTTATTAGGATTAACCTGATCGGGTGTGCGGGCTGCTGATAAGGCTCCTTTCTTGATGAAAGAATTTGGGATTGATCTCGGCCGGTGTGGTGTACCCTGGTCCACCTGATCCTAAGGATCGACCGGGAGCAGCGTTCCTGGAGTCAGGATCACCGCCTTGAATCATAAAATCACTGATCACCCGGTGAAACAATAAACTGTCATAATACTTATCCTTTACCAGTTTAATAAAATTCTCTTTGTGCTTGGGGGTTTCATCATAAAGTATTGCAATCATGTTGCCTTCAGATGTTTTAATTGTGATCAGATAATCTTTTTTGTCACTGATCTGGGCACAGCTGGTAACGAGTATAGAAAGGAATGTAAGTGAAATGAAATAACGCATTGTAATAGAAATTTTTTAGTGCCCAAAATAGCATATGCAGGTACATATGCCAAAAGAAGCGAATTACTTTGGATTGATGATGTTGGAGAGTTGCAACGATAAGTCCAGAAAAATCATTTTGGCACTGCCATTTCGTTCCAGGTAGTAGCCGGCATCATTGACGAGGCGGGTTGCTTTGTCCACTTTGGGTATACTCATTATTTTACTGAAGTCCTGTACAAACTTCAATTCCTGATCTCTGGACCGATGAATTTGCCCGGCATCGGCTAATTCCAGGATTACTTCGCGTAAGGAATTCAGCGAATAATTGAGAAAGTTTTTTTGATCCAATTTATCATATCCATGAAACTCTTCAGCCAGTTGCACCAGTTCTCCATATTTTCTTTCGTAGCATGTTCGCATCCAATTCGTGAATGTTTCCTCGTATCCATTTTCGGCACTATCGGTCAAGCGCAAGGCAAGATTGAGGTTTCCCTCAGCTTGCTGAACAATTTTTGAAATCTTGGAAGAATCACATTCCGTACGTTTGGTCAGCTCTTCTTCAAGCTCGTCATCCGACAGCAGCGGGACTTTAATTTGCTGTGTTCTTGATAAAATGGTTGGGAGTAGCTGATCAGCGGCATTTGAAACAAGAATAAAAACCGTATTGTTTGCCGGCTCTTCCAGAATTTTTAGAATCCCATTTGATGCAGACGCATGCATGGACTCTGGTTTCCAGATGATCATGACTTTAAATAAACTTTCGAAAGGACGAAGCGCAAGGTTGCGGATTATATCGCGGCTGCTTTCTTTAGAAATAATGGCCTGTTTGTTTTCGCCTCCATAGTAATTTGTCCAGTCATCAAAATTGCCAATCGGTTCTTCCAATAAAAAGGATCTCCATTGTTTTAGAATTTCAGCTTTAAATTTTTCCGCGTCTTTTTCATTTTTAATGTTACTCACAGGAAACACAAAGTGGGTATCGGGGTGTACATGTTTGACGCTCTTCAAACAGGCCGGGCAGGTACCACAGGCATCTTGCGTCCGATTTTCACAATGCAAATACATTGCATAGGCAAGGGCTAATTGAAGATTCAAGGCACCTTCTTTACCGGAAAACAACTGCGCGTGATGCACTTTCCCAGATTGCACGGATTTGACTAAATGATTTTTTACATGAGAAAGACCCGGAATGTCCTGATAGCGCATTTTCTATTTTTTTTCCCAGATTCTTTGAGGGGCCGACAGTTCAAATATTTTTCTAATGATTTCTTTATCTTGGTCTTCGAGAATAACTTTTCTTCTCTCCATAACTTTGCCAGCAGTTTCAAGCATTTTGTTCAGCTGAAAAGTTGCAAAGCCGCTGGCACCTCCCCATGCAAAGGATGGAATCAATGTTCGTGGAAAGCCGTCACCAAATATATTTGCTCCTACACCTACCATAGTACCTGTATTAAACATGGTGTTGATGCCGCATTTGCTGTGATCGCCCATCAACAATCCACAGAACTGAAGTCCGGTATCGATGAAGCTCTTTTTGTTATAACTCCAAACCTTCACGTTTTCATAATTGTTTTTAAGATTTGAATTATTGGTATCGGCACCGAGGTTGCACCACTCACCGATAACCGAATTCCCTAAAAAGCCGTCATGCGCTTTGTTGCTGTATCCGAAAATAACGGAGTTGTTGATTTCGCCACCCACCTTTGAGTGAGGACCTACGGTAGAGTCACCACGAATTTTGGCACCCATGTTAACAACGGAGTTTTCACAAAGGGCAAATGGCCCTCGAATAATAGCTCCTTCCTGAACTTCAGAATTTTTTCCAAGGTAAATAGGCCCGTTCTCCGCGTTAAGTGTGCACGCTTTAACCATTGCCCCCTCTTCCAAAAATATATTTTTGAATTATAGCTTTTGGTATGCGGGTCTGAAACGGTCGTGGATTTCCTGCCCGCAGTTATTAAATTAAAATCACGGGAAATTTCTGCACCGTTTTCTAAAAATATTTTCCAGGGCTTATCAATTACAGTAAGCTCTTTTGAGTACGAAGTCAGTTTTGAATCCGTTTCGGAAAAATTTGTACTTCGGGTTTTAATCGCGATGATCATATTACCTTTCGATAATCCCTGCTCATCGTTTAATTCAGAAATAGCATTGACAAGATCTGCGGTTGGGCAGACGGCTCCATTTATAAATACATTCAGAGCTCCTGATTTTTCAGGATATTTTTTAGACAAATAATCAGTCGTGCGAACTGATATTTTTGTGTCTAAATATTTTTCCCATTTTTCATGGATGGTTAAAATGCCTACCCTGATTGATGACACCGGCCGCGTAAATGTAAACGGAAGAAGATCTTCTCTAAAATCGGATCATCAAAAAGTATGTAGTTCATAGGCTCCTATCAAGGTTGTTAAAATAGGTCAAAATAAAAAAGTCTCCTACTGATGAGGAGACCTTTGGTTTAAAACCACTAAGAAAGATTCTCTTATGACTTTTTTTGATATTTCTTCTGGAATTTCTCTACACGCCCTGCTGTATCTAAAAACATTTTCTTGCCGGTGAAAAAGGGGTGCGAAGCTGAACTTACCTCAACTTTGATTAATGGATATTCTTTGCCATCTGTCCATGTTGTTTTTTCGCCAGATGTGAGCGTTGAGCGGGTGAGAAACTTAAAATCACATGATGTATCCCAAAAAACCACATCATTATACTCGGGATGAATGCCTTTTTTCATATTTTTCTTTTTAAAGGACTGCAAAATTAAAGAATCCCCATGGTTTTCCAACTTCTCATTTTGGAATTTGTTCAGGATTAACCCTTTTAGTTCTATTTTACAGTTATTAGCCAAAAAAACATCAATTTCACTAAAAACCGGCCATTTTGATCAACCTGTCTTTCCGAGCCTTTTGTCTTACTCTCCTTTTTTTACCGGTGCCCCTGCTCTCATGGTCGCAGAGTGTTAATGCCCCGCTAAATGAGGACTACTATCATTGGATTGATCGATATGAGATTAAGTCGGGACGAATATCGCCCGAGTTGTTCACCACGATTAAGCCATATAAGCGGGCCTGGATTGTAGATTATATGGATTCCCTTGAAAGCAGAAGTTCTGTCTTTTCTTCTCGATCGGACCAGTTCAATTACAATTATCTGCGAAATGATAGCTGGGAGTGGAGTCATGCGGAAACCAACAACAGCAGAAAACCTTTTCTAAAGCATTTATATAAAAAGAAATCCGATTTGGTTTTTGTTGACATTCCCGACTTGAATCTTCATGTAAATCCGGTGCTTTATTTAGCAGTGGGTAGTGACTCGCGACTGGATGATCCTATATGGACCAACACCCGTGGAATTGAGATTAGAGGTATTGTTGATGAAAAGATCGGCTTCTATACCTTCATTGGTGAAAACCAGTCGGTTCTACCTTCGTACGTTACCGATGTGGTAAGCCAGTATAATGTGATTCCGCATGAGGGTTTTTGGAAGGATTTTAAAGATGATGGTGTAGATTTTTTCCAGGCGCGCGCTTACATCGACTTTAATGTATCAAAACACATTTACATGCAGCTTGGTCATGATCGGACGTTTATTGGAAACGGTTACCGATCACTTATTTTTTCTGATTACGCTCCTCCTCAGCTTTACTTACGTACGAATGTAAAAATCTGGAAATTGAACTACTTATTTCAGCTTAACCACATGGCCGCTGATGTAACTAGTTCAGGCGGGCAACCTTATCCGGAAAAATTTAGCGCTTTCCATCACTTTAGTATAAATATTGGGAAGAAATTCAATTTAGGTCTGTTTGAGTCCGTTGTCTTTGCGGACTCCACGGGCAGTGGAGGTTTCGAATTAAACTATTTGAATCCGCTTATTTTTTATCGTGCGATTGAACAACAATTTGGCAGCAGCGACAACGTGATAGTGGGGCTAGACTATAAATGGAATGCCGTAAAGAACCTTTCGTTTTATGGGCAATTTATTCTCGATGAGTTTGTTTTGGATGAGATAAAAGCTGGAGATGGCTGGTGGGCGAATAAATTTGGCTTGCAAACAGGTTTAAAATATATTGACGTTGCTAAAATTAAAAATCTGGATTTTCAATTGGAGCTGAATATGGTGCGGCCCTATACCTATTCTCACAACACCAAGTACAGTGAATTTTCAAATTACCGTCAGGCCATAGCGCATCCATTGGGTGCTAATTTCAGGGAGTGGGTTGCTATATTGAGGTATCAGCCTGTTCCAAAAATAAATCTTATTGTTAAATCGTTCTTTGCAAAAACAGGCCGTGACTCCACCGGTGTCAATTTTGGAGGAGATATTTTGAAAGACAACAGTACAAGGGAGTCGGACTATGACAATAAGATTGGCCAGGGATCTCCCAATGATATAGCTTTTTTTGATTTTACGGTTTCCTATCAATTCAGGCACAATGTATTTATTGATCTGAAGCAAATTATAAGAAGGAGTGAAAGCCCGCTTTCGTTTTACAACCAAAACACATCCGTAACTTCTTTAGCTTTGCGGTGGAACATTCCTCAACGGTTATATGACTTTTAAGTTTTTTAATGAAAACATTTTTTAGAATACTCCAGTACTCTACTCGCCTGACCCCAAGACTCGTTCAGTTTTTTATATACTCGTTTATCGGAATTATTTTCAGTGCCGTTAGCCTGGTGGTTGTGATACCCCTGCTGAATATATTGTTTGATAAAGTGGAAGCCACCACAATTCCACCTTTGCCGGAGTTTACTATCAGTATTCAGTATATGCTGGATTTGTTCAGTCATTATTTTATTTCCATAATCATTGAATATGGCAAGGCAGATGCGTTGTTATTTGTTTGTACCTGCATAGTTGCTGCCGTTTTATTGGGTAACTCGTTTCGGTATTTCGAACGTATCATGGCATCTCTCATTCGTCTGGATATTGTTAAAAACCTGAGATCAAAGATTTTCGAAAACGTAACACGGCTTCACATTGGTTACTTCAATGATCAACGAAAAGGAGACTTGATTTCAAGGTTTACCAACGATGTACAGGAGGTTGAGAGTGCTGTAATGAATAGTCTGAAAGCGGTTTTAAAGGAACCCATTACGATCATCGTCTACTTTTCAATTCTATTTTTTATTTCTGCCAAGCTTACTTTGTTTACCCTGGTAGTATTACCCATAGTAGGAGGAGCTTTAGCAGAGATCGTTAGGCGGTTGAAGTTGCAGGCTAAAGAAAGTCAGGAATCGTTGGGCAGAATTGTAAATATATTGGATGAGACTTTTTCTGGAATGCGGGTGGTCAAAGCTTTCAATGCGCGCTCGTATATCATGAATAAAATGAATGAAGAAAATGAACACTACCGCAAGGTCAATCTCTCCATGTCCTATAAAAATGAAATGTCATCACCGGTTTCTGAGTTTTTGGGGGTCATGATTATAGCCGTAATTATTTATTTCGGGGGCCGATTAATTTTAAGTGGAGATGACCAGCTTGGAGCAGGTCTATTTCTTGGCTTCCTCACCGTTTTTGCAAATGTTATCCAGCCGGCAAAATCATTTTCGAACGGAATTACCTCACTGCAAAGGGTATAGCATCGGCTCGAAGAATTTTTGAAATTATTGACACCCAACCCATCATTGAAAATAAAGCGGATGCTATTGAGGTCAAGTCGTTTGACTCTTCCATTGAGTTTCGCAATGTAAGTTTTGCCTATGAAAGAGAATTTGTACTCCGCCATATCAATCTCAAAATTGGAAAGGGAAAGATGATAGCCTTAGTTGGCGCATCGGGAGGAGGTAAGTCTACCCTGGCAGATTTGATTCCGCGATTTTATGATCCGGTTGAAGGTGTGGTATGCATTAACGATCGGGACATTCGGGATTATGATATTGATTCCCTGCGAAGGTTAATGGGCGTTGTAACTCAGGAGTCGATCCTTTTTAATGACACTATTTTTAACAACATAGCTTTTGGGATGACCAATGTAAAAATGGAAGCAGTTGTTGAGGCGGCCAAAGTCGCCAACGCACATGATTTCATTTTACAAACAGAACATGGGTATGATACGATTATTGGAGAACGCGGCTCTAAGCTTTCAGGAGGGCAGCGTCAGCGATTAAGCATAGCCAGGGCAGTTCTTAAAAATCCACCCATTTTAGTGCTTGATGAGGCAACATCGGCATTGGACTCTGAATCTGAAAAACTGGTTCAGGATGCGTTATTAAAATTGATGAAAAACAGAACGTCAATTGTAATCGCTCATCGCTTAAGCACCATTCAACATGCCGATGAAATAATTGTAATTCAGGATGGACAAATCGTAGAACGAGGCACACATCTTGGATTAATGGAAATGATGGGATTTATAAAAAATTGAGTGACATTCAGAAAGCCTGACCGTCAAATAGAAAGTTTAATGGATGCAAGATTTCCAAAGGAATTGGTATTTTCGGGAAGAATAATTGGGCTAAGTTTACGTCTTAATAGACAAGATGAGTAAGAATCGCATTATTTTTTATTCTGTATTTGGAGTTTATCAATTGGCAATTTTGATTTTCACGATTGTAATCGATTCCAATGTGAATGCGTTACTCGGTGTTGTACGTTATGTGCCCGCATTGAAATACTTCGCCCTACTTGGCTTTCTCTTAGTAGCAGCTGATTTTGGATGGGCCTGGTGGGTCATTAGAAATCAGAAGAAAGAAGTTGATAAACTGAATAATGAATCAAAGTCTTTGAAAGCAAAAATGTTTGATCTGCAAGAAGAAGCGAAACGAGATTTAGCTTCGGGAAAAGCCAATACCGCCTGACCTATGGATGGTAAAGGGGTTATAGCCCGGGAATTATCGCAATCTGCTTCTGTCCTTAATGCCTTTAGTCAAGACAAAAAAAATATTGAGGCTCTTGAAATAGCTGCTTCATTTTGTATAACTGCTTTGCAATCAGGTGGTAAAATTATTTCGTGTGGTAACGGAGGTTCGCATTGCGATGCCATGCATTTTGCGGAGGAACTCACAGGTCGATTTCGTGATGACCGGCCACCCTTGGCAGCCATTTGTATCTCTGATCCTTCGCACATCACTTGTGTAGGCAATGATTTTGGCTTTGATCAGATCTTTTCGAGGTATATCAAAGCCCTGGGAAAACCGGAGGATGTATTGTTGGCCATTAGCACCAGTGGAAATTCAGCAAATATTATTAATGCAGCCAAAGAAGCAAGGGACAAAAAGATGAAGGTCATTTCGCTCACCGGAAACAACGGAGGTAAATTAGCCGGCCTTTCAGACATCGAAATTCGGGTTCCACATTCCGGCTATTCGGATCGAATTCAGGAAGTCCACATCAAAATTATTCACATCCTAATTCTGCTCATCGAGAAAGGTATCGTTGCCTGAGTTTTTGGAATAGTGCGCTATAAATCCTAAAATCAGGAAATAAAAGGCATGATTTCTAAGACATTTGGTGGGGCAGTGTATGGGGTGGATGCCCAGATAATTACTATTGAAGTCAACGTCACTCAGGGTAAGGATTTTTATATGAGTGGCCTGCCGGATAGCGCGGTAAAGGAAAGCCAACATCGTGTAGAGAGTTCATTTAAAAGCCTGGATTATTTTATGCCACGAAACAAAGTCGTGGTTAATCTGGCTCCAGCCGATATTCGAAAAGAGGGTGCTGCTTATGATCTTCCGATTGCACTTGCCATATTAGCTTCATCAGGACAAATCAAAACTGAAAAACTTAAGGACTACATTATTATGGGAGAGCTTGCGCTGGATGGCATATTACGACCTATCCGTGGTGCACTACCGATTGCCATTCAGGCCCGAAAGGAATCCTTCAAGGGATTTATACTCCCCAAATCAAATGCCCTTGAAGCGGGCATTGTAAATAATCTGGATGTCATTGGTGTTGACACACTCCAAGAAGCAATTGGGTTTCTTACCGATGAAGTGAAGGTTGATCCGATTAAGATTGATACCCGGGAATTATTTACCACGAAGTCAAATTTATACGAAGCCGATTTCAGAGATGTTCAAGGTCAGGAAAATATTAAGCGCTCTTTAGAGATTGCCGCGGGTGGTGGTCACAATGTAATTATGATCGGTCCGCCCGGTGCAGGCAAAACGATGCTCGCAAAAAGACTTTCATCCATTCTTCCTCCGCTCACCATTCAGGAGGCTTTGGAAACAACCAAGATTCACTCAGTGGCCGGCAAACTGGGTACTGACGCCAATCTCATGACCTCGCGGCCGTTCAGATCACCTCATCACACCATATCGGATGTGGCATTAGTAGGAGGTGGAGGAAATCCACAGCCCGGAGAAATTTCGCTTGCACATAACGGAGTACTTTTTTTAGAGAACTGCCTGAATTTAAAAGAAGTGTTCTGGAAGTGATGCGCCAGCCGATGGAGGAACGCAGAGTGACCATTTCAAGGGCAAAGATTTCTATTGATTACCCATCAAACTTTATGTTGGTAGCCAGTATGAACCCTTGTCCGTGTGGCTATTATAATCATCCTGATAAGGAGTGTGTTTGTGCACCTGGCGTAGTGCAGCGTTATTTGAGTAAAGTCAGCGGCCCGCTACTGGATAGAATAGATTTGCACGTAGAAGTTGTGCCGGTAAGCTTTGATGAAATGACTACGATAAAAACAGCCGAAAGCAGTGAACAAATTCGGGAGAGAGTAATCGTAAGCCGAAAGATTCAGGAAGAACGATTTAAAAAGGCTAAGGGTATTTTTTGTAATGCCATGATGCCCTCCAATATGGTTAAGGATGTTTGTGTAATAAATGAAGCTGGAAAAAATCTCTTAAAAACGGCTATGGAACGGTTAGGACTTTCTGCAAGAGCCTATGATCGAATTCTTAAAGTAAGCAGAACTATAGCCGATTTGGCGGGAACCAATGAGATTAAAATAGAGCACCTTGCTGAAGCTATCCAATACAGAAGCCTTGATCGGGAAGGGTGGGCCGGATAGTGAAGTATTTAGCTTACCTTTCCTTTCCTATAATTTTTATATAACCTTATTGTTTCAAATACATTAATATGAACCGAACGATTATTGTATATGGACTCTTTTCGGGTTTTATCATTACAGGCCTTACATTTACCACGATGCCCCTGTGGAAAGAGGGGATACTAAATTTCGAAACGGGTGAGTTAATCGGGTATGCGTCAATGGTGGTTTCATTATCTCTTGTATTTTTTGGTATTCGCTCTTACCGCGACAACTATGCGACCGGTGTAATATCTTTTGGTAAGGGGATTAGAATTGGACTTTTAATAGCAATATTAGCATCACTTGTTTATGTTATTGGCTGGGAGATTTATTATCAGTCGACAGGAAATGAATTTATGAGTCAGTACTCCAGCTATTACATAAGCAAATTAGAAGCTGAGGGGGCATCGGCCGAAGAATTGGGTTCCAGAAAAACTGAAATGGAAAATATCAGAGAGATGTATAAAAACCCATTTCTAAGATTTGGAATCACGCTTTCTGAAATCCTTCCAGTCGGTATCTTCATTGCCTTTGTCAGTGCTGCTATATTGAAAAGATCAATGTAGTGTAGTCTTTATTTTCTAGTTTTAGTTTATGACTACTCTCCAACGGCTTAATAGACTTAAGGCTCTTCGAATTCAGCGGATTAATATTGAGCGAGGTTTCAAAAGTGCATTCTTTATTGTCATCGGGGTTTTTTCTGCAGGCTTTGGATTGAAAGGTTTTTTACTTCCGAATCAGTTCTTAGACGGAGGGGTGATGGGAATATCTTTATTAGTAAATGTCTTAACCGGCTTTGATCTTTCTTACCTGGTGGTTATCATCAATCTCCCTTTCATTGTTATTGGTTATATGCAGATCACACACCGGTTTGCCTTCCGCACTTTGGTAGCCATTCTTGGGTTAGCTTTAGTTTTGGCATTTGTAGAGTATCCGGTCATTACCTCTGACAAACTTCTTATCGCTTTTTTTGGTGGATTCTTTTTGGGGTTGGGAATCGGCCTTTCAATTCGTGGAGGAAGTGTATTAGATGGTACCGAAGTGTTGGCTATTTATACCAGTAGAAAAACTACACTGACCGTTGGTGACATCATCCTTGTATTGAACATTATCATTTTTTCCGTGGCTGCCTATTTGATCAATATCGAAATTGCACTTTATGCTATTCTGACTTACCTGGTAGCTTCCAAGACGGTGGACTTTGTTGTACATGGAATAGAGGAGTACACCAGTGTTACCATTATTTCCAAAAAAAGTGACGAGATAAAAGAGGCTATCATAGAAAGGATGGGTCGTGGCGTTACGGTACTGAAAGGGATAGGAGGGTATGGTAAAACAGGTCATAAAACCTACGAATACGAAGTTATCTATACAGTCATTACCCGCCTGGAACTTCAGAAATTAAAAACTGAAATTGCAAAGATTGATGAAGATGCCTTTGTTGTAGAGAACAGTGTTAACGACATCAAGGGTGGTATGATAAAAAAGAGACCCCTGCACGATTAGCTTTCCGACTTAATCCAGGCCAATCATCATAAACGCGCCCCAGTAAATTGGTTCCGGGTACTCGACACGAAGTTCTTTTTTAGCGTCAATAAAAGATTGGCGCAAATTACCGCTCGTCAACCACTTTTTATAAAAGTTGATGATCAGTTTTTGAGTTGCTGCATCATCTACTTTAAACATACTCATGATCAGGGTTTTTGCGCCAGCTACTAAAAATGCACGCTGCAGTCCATACACCCCTTCACCATTTGAAATTTCGCCAAGGCCTGTTTCACAAGCACTAAGTACAACCAGATCAGTCTGATCGAGATTTAGGTTCATAGCCTCATAGGCAGTCAGAATACCACTCTCCATGTTGTAATTATACTTTGTCTTTGACAACAAATCTCCCGCTCCCTTTAGCAGAAGGCCTGTTTTTAGCAATGGATTGCTTGAAATTTGGGCTTCATTTTCTACGAGCTCTTCGTCATCATCGCTTGATTGTGTGTAAAAACCATGTGTGGCGATATGAAAGATGCGGGGACTCTCCAATTCTTTCACATGCTCTTCGCTGGCGGAGGATTCAACATACTCTTGTGTTACCCATCCACTTTGCTTTAAAAGTTTATCAAGTTCTGTAATTTCTTTTTCCGTTCCGGGTAAAGCAGAAATAGTTTGATCCTTACTGGCCGTTAAATAAAAAGTTGGGTTTCCGAACATCGTGGCCGTTTTTGACTGGCTCGCCAGCTTGGCTTTTATTTTACGCAGATAAATATCTTTTGTATTGCTCACGATAACGATATTGGAGTTGTCAATTACATATTTACCATCAGGCGTGGGGATGGCTTCCAGATTGATTTGATTATAAACACCATCAGGAGATAAGAAAATTGTTGAGTATTGTCCGATTTCTTTAGCGATTGGTTCCCAGAATACGGAATACGAATACTGATCTTCAATTTTTCCAATGATACAGTTCTGGAAATACTTGAAGTATCGGGTCTCCATTCTGTACCCTTCCGGCAGTTCAATAACTTTGGGTCTTGATTTATCATTTTTAACATATAGGGCTACGTAAACCACCGAATCCGTGAAGGTGTGATCAAAGTGACGGTAGCGCACCATCTCAACAGCTACATCGTTTTGTCCAAGCGCCCCCTGAACTTCTTTGTAAGTAATTTTCTTGTTTTCGAAATCCTGACCAAATAATTCTGACTTCTCACTTAATTCCTTTTCAAGTTTCTCAACTTCATGGCTCAGTGCGTTGGCATCAATTCCATTTTCTACCTGTTGCTGAGTGCTCATGGAAAGGGCATTGGTCAGAAACTCTTTCTTCTGCTGCCATAGATTATACGATAAAATCAAATCCTCATCGTTGCTCTTCATGATCCGTTCACGGATTTTTATAGAAGAACTCAATAACAAGGCTTTGGTTAAAAGCTGGTAATCATAAATCTTACCGCTTAAGTCACGAAAATCATCGAGTCGACTAAAGGCCAAAGTGTTATAAAATTCAAAGTCAATCTTTATGGTGTTCCAGTACTTTGCCTTTTCGCGTTCACTCAATGCCGGAAAAAACTGCTTTATAAACAAGTCGTAATTGGCCAGTGCCTCTTCGATACTGGCTTTGGCTCTTTTAAAGTCTTTCTCCATGTATTGAACCTTGGCCATTTTCGATAGTACTCGGACATACTCAGGATGGTTTTTGCTAAAAAACTTTTCATACAAATCCTTTGACTTTTTGTAGAACTCATCGGCCTGGTCATAGTTTTTCTGTTCGTAATAAACATCGCCAGTGAGTGTATAGATGCTGGCTGTATTAATGTTATTTTTTGACCCGGCCTTTGCCTTCCATATGGATTCAGCCTGAGTCAGCGAGCTAAATGCGATATCATACTTCTTTTCGGAAATATAAATGATGGCAACATTCTTCAGTATCTCCGCATATTGCGGGTTTTGGGTTCCCAGTTTAGCGCCCATAATGTCTCTTGCCTCGAGCATGATCTTCTCAACATCACTGAATTTATCTCCATCATAAAATTTAATGAGCCCCAGTTGAGCAAGCGAGTTGGCAACTTCAATGTGGCTGCGTCCAAATTGTTTTTCCTGGCTTTTGAGCGCAAGTTGAATGAAAGTCTCTGCTTTGTCATTATCACCAATCGTAAAATAGATATCACTCAAAAGCTTTTGAACAGGCGCAGTCTTGGTCGAAGTTTCACCATAAACTCTCAACGCAATTTGATTGGCTCTCAGCGCAATTTTTTCTGACTCGGTATAATCACCTTTCGCTAATGTGAGTTTCCCTTTGTTCACCAGGGGCTCGATTAGTCTGCGGCTTTCAGGTCCGTAAAGTTTTTCATACTCATCAAGAAGAACATCTAAAAGTTTTTCTGTTTCAGAATACTTTCCTAGTTGGATAAATAAACTTGACAACTCTTTTGCTGTAGTGAATTCATCAATGCCCATCAGGTCATCTGCTCTGCGTATGATTTTTGCAGCGCGGTCAAGGGCATATTGGGCATCATCAAACATACCTTTAATACCCAGCAGTACAGCTTCCGTTTCGATGGCATTAATCAGCAAGTATTTTTTGTCATCCTCTTTTCTAAAGTTTTCAAGAATTCCAAGTGCACTGGTCAGGTGTTGCTCTGCTTTTTCATATTGACCCAACTTGATCTCCAGTTTAGCGATGTGGGTTAGTTCAGCTCCATATTGGTAATCGGTGTCACTGTACTTTGATCGGGCAACGTAAGCTGCTTTGTCCAATACTTCAGAAGCTTTGGCATACTTGTCGGTAAGTTCATACACGGTTGCCAGGTGATTTAGAATGACAAGGTTATCCTTGTGCCATGCCCGAATTTCTTTTTCTACGATTCCGACATAACTCTCGAGGTAAATTTTTTCTGCTTCGGCAAGTTTATTCGTATAGTCCAGATAGAAATTCGCCAGATGTAATCGTGCCAGATGAGATTCGGGAGCTTCTTTTCCAAAGAGCTCTGATTTTATATCAATGATGTCGGTCAGGTATCTTTCAGCGTTTCCATAATTCTTTTGTTGAATGGAGAGGTTGTAGAGAAAGTCCAGAATTCGTGTTGTTGTTATGTTAATTCGTGGCAATCCTTGTGTATTAGCCAACAGGTTGTTGGCATCGTTCTCCAGCGAGCGTACTTTATCTTTGCTTAGCTTGGAACTAAACTCAATCGCCCGTAATTGAACCCGATAAATGCTGTTGGGTCCAAAATCCTTATTAATGATTTTTTCAAACTCCAGTTTTGTATTTGCATACTTGGCTGAATTGGTACTGTTCAACAACTCTTCGATATAGGCCTCATAAATTTCAATAGCCAGATAATGAGTTGATTTATGATCTATTTTAATGGAGTTCAGTGTACGATCAAGTTCTAATTCTTTCGGGAGAGTTTCATTTCCATTCTCCTTGAGCATCATGGCATGATAAAACTGACTTTTGATATAAGCCAGCGTTGATCGGCTAAGATTTCTTTGAATCCAGTTTGTTGCTGCTACAAATGCAGAATCGGCACTCCTTAAGTTCCCTTGTTTGCCATAGGTAAGGCCAAATAAAATGGCGACTTCTGCGTATTCTTTATAACGCACTTCAACCTCATCGCTGTCGAGCTTCCGGCTGGATAGCCCACCTTTATCATTGGTATAAGTTTCTTGTTTAACTGCCCGTCCGAGAAAATACACTTCTCTTTTTTTAAGAATATCAACGGCTTCATTAAAATAACCCTGACCGCCAAGAGTTTCAGCAAGAACAATATCATATCTGGCTCCAATATCTTCAGTAAAAAATCCACCCGCATCTAATATCCGTTTTGCGTTGTCAAGCATCTCTCTTGCAATCCGGTAACTGCCATTTTGATTATGAAGTTTGGCCGCTTCTACGTACACAAGAGCATGCGATTGACTATTGTCCTGGTGTATCTGGCTGCTGGTTTCAATTGCCTTCTGGAGATTACTGTCAAAATCAACTAACAAGCCTGCCCCTAAATCATTTTTAGCCCGTAACAAATAATACTTTGGTGTATATGGATTTAATACACCCAATTTCTTGTTCGTTTTCTTTTTTAGTTTTTCGAGTGTGCTTAATGATTTTGTGTAATCCCCGATATTATAATATCCTTCTGACTTGATTACATACTTGTCGTACTTGGCTTGCGCTTGCAAACTAAATTGCACACAAATACAACCAATTAGTACTATTGAAAATTTCCGGAACATTGGGTGTCGTTTATTAGAATCTTAAAGGTAGTGAAACACAAAGTTTTTTGCACGGATCGAACAGGGTATTCCTGTTATAGAATTGAATAGAACGACCAATCAGCCGATTTTATTCAAAATATCTTTGGCCGCTTGTGGAACGGGGGTGCCCGGACCGAAAATGGAAACTACTCCTGCTTTCAACAAAAACTTAAAATCTTGTTTCGGAATAACACCACCGGCCACCACCAAAATATCGGACCGACCTCCTTTTCGCAGCGCTTCAATAACTTGAGGAACCAAGGTCTTATGACCTCCGGCAAGACTTGATATACCGACAACGTGAACGTCATTCTCAATAGCCTGCTTTGCTACTTCCTCAGGAGTTTGGAACAATGGCCCGATATCGACATCAAATCCTAAGTCTGCGAAACCTGTTGCAATAACCTTGGCTCCCCGATCATGACCATCTTGGCCCATTTTGGCCACCAGTATTCGAGGTCTGCGCCCTTCTTTTTTTGCTACTTTGTCAGATAGCTTTCTTACCTCATCCAGCAATTTGGAATTTTTCATTTCTCTTGAATATACACCTGAAATCGATTGAATGGAAGCTTTGTATCGGCCAAAGGCAGTTTCCATGGCCATGGAGATTTCGCCAAGCGTTGCCCGATGACGTGCCGCTATGACCGCCTTCTCCAATAAGTTTCCTTCACCACTTTGGGCAACAAGGGTGATGTCCTTCAGTGCCTTCTCTACCGCTTCAGCATTCCGTTCTTTTTTTAGAATAGTCAACCGGTCTACTTGCTCCTGTCTTACCGCTTTGTTGTCTACTTCCAGAAATTCTAATTCATGATCATCTTCGGTTTGGAATTTGTTAACCCCAACAATCGTTTCCTCTCCGGTATCAATTCGTGCTTGTTTGGCTGCCGCAGCTTCTTCGATTCGTAATTTTGGAATCCCGCTATCGATTGCACGGGTCATGCCGCCAAGGTCTTCAACTTCCTGAATGAGATTCCAGGATTTTTCAATAAGCTGATCGGTTAAATATTCTAAATAATACGATCCACCCAGGGGATCAACAACATCCGTCAGGCCACAAGCCTTTTGCAAATAGAGTTGGGTGTTGCGCGCTATTTGTGCTGAGAAATCGGTTGGCAATGCAATGGCTTCGTCTAACGAATTGGTGTGGAGCGATTGTGTGCCACCAAGGACTGCTGCCAAAGCTTCAACGGAAGTACGGGTTACATTATTAAATGGATCTTGAGCCGTCAAGCTCCATCCCGATGTTTGGCAATGTGTACGCAATGCCATCGACTTTGGATTCTTCGGATTAAATCCTTTTACAAGATGAGCCCAGATAACTCTGGCCGCACGCATTTTGGCTACTTCCATAAAGAAATTCATTCCTATGCCCCAGAAGAAAGATAGCCTTGGAGCAAAATCATCGATATCAATTCCAGCATCAAGCCCGGCACGCAAGTACTCAAGACCATCTGCGAGGGTGTATGCCAATTCGATATGGGCAGGAGCACCAGCTTCATGCATGTGATAGCCACTTATGCTCACCGAATTGAACTTGGGCATATATTCAGCGCAGTAGTGGATGATATCTGCTACAATGCGCATGGAGTCTGCTGGCGGATAGATATACGTGTTGCGTACCATGAATTCCTTAAGAATATCATTCTGGATTGTTCCGTTGAGTTCAGATAGTTTTACTCCCTGCTCCTCGGCAGCCACGATGTAAAACGCCATAATGGGAATGACTGCGCCATTCATAGTCATTGACACGGACATGGTTTTGAGTGGAATTTGATCAAACAAAATCTTCATGTCCAGCACGGAGTCGATAGCTACGCCAGCCTTACCGACATCACCCGACACTCGCGGATGGTCTGAGTCATATCCCCGATGGGTAGCCAAATCAAAAGCTACGGAAAGCCCCTTCTGTCCGGCTTTCAAATTTCTCAGGTAAAAAGCATTTGATTCGGCAGCGGTTGAAAATCCCGCATATTGGCGAATAGTCCATGGGCGTTGCGTGTACATGGAGGCATACGGGCCACGCAGAAAGGGAGGTATGCCTGCAGAAAAAATGTGTAAGGGTAGTTTGGTTGAGATGGGAGGGATGGGTTTTATTTGAATCTGCTCCGGTGAAGACCAGGATTTGCCTGCATCCCGGTGTGCCGATTTTGACGATTTACGCTCAACCCGAATTTTTGAAAAGTCTGGCCTCATGATTTTACCAGGTTAAGAAATTGCTGCCATGATTTTTCAGCTATTGTATTCGTCAAATGTTCTATTAAATGAGATCCGGCAGCCGGGTCGGCTACCCGATGAAGGTTGGATTCTTCGCGCAAAATGATGGGAACATTTTGAGCAATACGTGACATCATAGCATCATCAGGGTTTTCAGGAAATATAGAAATGCCATCGCAGCCACCCAGGATAGATGCCATCCCTGAAAATGTGGAGTTTAACATATTGGCATGCGGTTCAAAAACTTCATCACGGTTCACGATGGCCAGTGAATGGATGTAAGGATTAATTTCTGAAACACTATAGCCCTCAATTAAACAATTCCAAAGAATGCGAAGGGCGCGAAGCTTGGCTATTTCTAAAAAGAAATTGGATTGACAATCAATTGAAAAACCAATATTGTTGAGAACAGCATTAGGGGATACCTTTTTATTTGACTCAATTTTTAATACCACCTGATGAAGTAATGGAGCAAGCTGCTGAACGGTAGGTGATGCTTCAACTTTAATTCCCAGACTTTTGAGTTTTTCAAATTCGTTCGGAAGAATCAGGTCATCGACTCCAAAAAACAAGCCTTTGATATTTTTGGGATTGTGATTTTTATCAGCGTAATCGGCAAATGAATTAATAAATGAGTGGGCTGTTCCTTGCAGGGAAAAATTCAACTGGCAGATCTCCATATCTATTCCAGATAGCAGGTCACCAGCGCGACAGTTTTCTTTCCTAATAATAAAGAAAACTCCATCAGCACCATTATCCAGAGCATGGAGGGCCTTTTTATTTGATTCCTTTTCATTTGAAACCACAATAGGAGGAAGATTATGCCAGGCACGGGCTCCGAAATACTTGTCTTGCCCTACGGGCAGAATAATTGCCGGAGATTCTTTTCGGAATGAGGCATCATAAAAAGATTGAATGATAATGTCTTTATCAATTTCAATCAACTCCAATTCGGAAACCTTTTTTTTACTCTCTTCCGCAGCAGCAGCTTTCCAATTCTCAAAATTGGATTCAGAAAAACTTTCAAGTAGTTGATTCTCCACGGAATAGACCTAAAGTATGGTGTATAAATTGAAATTCCATTTCAAATTAGCAAAGAAATTGACATACTTCAGGCGGAATTATAACGGAAAAAATAGTAATAATACAATAGCTTGTTCTGTTTTTTTGTTGATCTTTTTTTTCACACCTTTGTCTCCCTTCCCCAAAGGGAAAATTAAATACTGGCTCTTAAGGATTTTTTAATGCAGGTTGATTACGGAACCGTTTGGAATGATTGTCTCGAAGTAATTCGACATGAAGTAGATGAAAAAAATTTCAACACCTGGTTCAAACCCATTGTTCCCTTAAAAACAGAAGGTGACGTACTAACTATTCAGGTACCATCGCAGTTCTTTTTCGAGTGGTTAGAGGAGCATTATGTTCCTGTTTTAAAAAAAGCAGTGATTGAAACCCTTGGAAAAAATGGCCGCCTGGAATATTCGGTAATTGTTGATAGCGGAAATCCTAAAAATCCTCCGTTGACGGTAAAATACCCAACAAAAATGTCGAATGGAGCGGGAATTAGTGAATATTCACCTTTCAGCTTCAAGGCATTAGATCCTAAAACGATCAATTCAAGACTAAACCCAACATACTCATTCACCAATTTCGTAGAGGGGGATTGTAATCGCCTGGCTCGGTCTGCAGGTCTTGCTGTTTCTAAAAAACCGGGTGTTACCTCCTTTAACCCACTCATGTTGTATGGAGGTGTGGGCGTAGGTAAAACGCACCTTGTTCAGGCCGTTGGCAATGAGATAAAGAAAAGCCTGCCGGATAAGATTGTGCTATACGTAGATCAGAATGATTTTACGAGCCAATTCTTAAATGCACTTCAGAATAACAAGTTGCATGATTTTCAGAACTTCTATCTGCAGGTCGACTTATTGATACTTGATGATGTTCAGTTTCTGGCGGGCCGTGAAAAGACGCAGGAAATGTTTTTTCATATTTTTAATCAATTACACCAGTCGGGCAAACAAATTATTATGACTAGTGATTGCCCGCCAAGAGATATGAAGGGCTTTCAGGAACGTCTTCTTTCCCGATTTAAATGGGGACTAACGGCAGATTTGCAGGAGCCTGATTTTGAAACAAAACTGGCTATCATTCATAATAAAATGAATTCGGACGGGCTAGAAATTCCTCCCGAAGTAGCGGAATATCTGGCGTATAGTGTGGATACCAACCTGCGGGATATGAGGGTGTTCTGAACTCTCTCCTGTTTCACTCCACTTTATTGAAAAAAGAAATTGACTTATCTCTGGCTAAGGAAGTACTTAAAAATATTGTTAAAGAGATTCAATCCGATGTTAGCGTTGACTTCATCCAGAAAACGGTAGGAGAGTATTTCAAAGTGGATGTTGACCAGATGACAGGCAAAATCAAGAAAAGGGAATTTGTGATTCCACGGCAGGTGGCCATGTATTTTTGTAAAAGATATACACAACTTACATTAGCGCTCATTGGAGAAAATTTTGGTGGGCGCGATCACAGCACAGTAATCCATGCGCTGGAGTCTGTAGAAGACATGATGAAGATGGATGCCAACTTCAAAAACTCAGTTGACGAACTGAGTAAAAAGTTAAAGCTTCGGATTTCTTAACTACCTGATCATAAAGGGAATTTCCATTTGCTGTCTGGCAGCATTTATCCCGTAGATGTATCCGCGTCCTCTGAATTTGTCAAAGATTTCATCAACTTCCTTGGGTTCCCTGATCCTCACCCGGTTTATGGCAATTATTGTAAAATTCTCGGGCACCCCGATTTGTTTTAAAACGCTGTTTTCTGTATTTAAGGTATTTAAAATGCCGAGCATGGGAATGTGTGCGAGTGCTTTTAAGGTGCTGGCATTAAGGTAGGTACCGACTTTGTGTAGTGATTTTTCTAAAAATAGGGCTTTAGTGAGCGCATATTTTTTACCGCTTTTGTCTATGTAGGTTGTTAAGTT
>JAAUQD010000026.1 GCA_012032815.1 Flammeovirgaceae bacterium | reverse complement strand
TTTTCCCTGTGCAAGCGTCTCCCCTTCATACCGAACATCATCGGTGGGTTTTACTTTGTGGCCCATTTCAGTAACCACCTGTCCATTTACAGTAACCAGCCCAATCTTGATGAGTTCATCAGCCTCCCTGCGACTGCATACTCCACTGTTGGAAATATATTTGTTCAGTCGGATTAACCCCGAAGAGTCTGGCCGTTCAGCATTTCTTGCATCTTTTGAGCGTCCTCGTTTTTCACTGAACGGTTTTTTAACGAATTCATTTTTGCGAAAAGGCCTTTCATCTCTACTGAATCGGGAGCTTCTTTCTGGTTTTTTTCCAAACCCTGATTTGTCCCTATCCGCATCGCGGTCGCCATATCGTTTGGGTCGCTCGGATGAGCCTGATTTTTTTCTGAATCGGTTTTCTCCACTATCTATATTGCGATCTCTGAATTTTCCAGAACGGGTATTGGAATCAGCATTTTTTCTGAATCCCGGTTTGCTCCCATCATCGGTGCGGTCACCATATCGCTTGGTTCGTCCTGATGAGTCAGATCTTTTCCTGAATCGGTTTTCTCCGCTATCTGAAAATCGATTTCTAAAGTTTCCTGAACGGGAACCAGAACCGGTATTTTTTCTGAATTCTGGTTTATCGTCAGACCCTGATTTTCTAAATCTTGATTCACGACTGTCTTCGTTGCTGTCCCTTGTTTTTTTAAACCGATCTGAGCTTCGCGATTTATCGCCAGATCTATATCGGGTTTCCGAATTTTTAGAAAATGGCGATTTTCTTCTTTCTTCACCTCGTTCGCTGTCGCTTCTTGTTTTTTTGCCGGATGATTCATTGCGAGGAGATCGTCCCGACCTTCTTCTGTCTTTCATAAATGTTGTGGCGTGTACGCCTTTTAAATGTATTAAGTTCTAGTTTTCCGGTATTTCGCCAATGCTGTTTACTTCCTGTGCGAAATCTTTTGGAGTAGGTAATTCACTTAGATCATTAATGCCAAAATATTCCATAAATTTTTGGCTTGTGCCATAAATAATGGGCCTGCCTACGGATTCTCCTTTTCCCAAAATATCAACCAGCCCTTTGTCAAGAAGTTTCTGAATCGCATAATCACAATTTACACCTCGGATATTTTCGATCTCCGGCTTGGCAATGGGTTGCTTATAGGCAATGATGGACAAGGTTTCCATAGCGGAGGTAGACAACCTTTTCTTGGACTGTTGCTTTAAAAGAATTCCAATACTGGACTGGTATGCAGGCTTACTCATAAACTGATACCCACCGCCTAGTTTGAAAATCTGAAAGGAGAATTCATCCGAAGCGTATTTCTCATCAAGTTTTGCAATCGCACCCAGAATATCTTCTTCAGGCACATCGGCATTGAACATTTCGCTCAGGCAGTTCCTTAATTCTGAAAGCTTGATCGGGCCAGGTGCACAGAAAATGAGTGCCTCGATATGGTTGATAAGAAAATCCACTAGTCGGTCTGCATCATTTTGGCCTCAATGGATTGTGTTGTGTGCGGTACAGCAATGAGCCTGTCTTTCGAAATCAGCTTTCCGGTTACAGAACAAATTCCATAAGTGCCATTTTTTATTCTCACCAGAGCATTCTCAAGGTTCGCAATATATTTTTGCTGGCGCGCAGCGAGCTGACTTAAGTTTTCCTTCTCGGCAGTTTCGGCTCCGTCTTCCAATACTTTGGTATTTCCGCCAGAAGTACTATCTGTGCCAGAGTCATTATTCCGGTTAAGTGTCTCTTTGAGGATTTTAAATTCTTCACGCGAGCTTTCCAGTTTTTCGAGAATCAGTATTTCAAATTCTTTCAACTCCGCATCGCTATAGCGTGTTTTATCCTCCGGCATTGTACTTGATTTCGAAGGCTTATGGGCAATAGGCCGCTGGTTTAAAGCTGGAAAAACGGTGAGTTGCGGAGGCGTTGCGGGACGCTCAAATGCTCTTTGTCTGGCCGTTCTCCCTCCCACTTTTTTTGCGGGTTTTGTTGCCTTCCGGATTGCCCTGACTTTGGGCGCTTTAGCGGCTTTTGGAGTTACTTTTTTTTGAACTGCTACCGGTGTCTTTTTGGCTTTTTTGGCAACTACTTTCTTGGTGGCAGCCTTTTTGGGCGCCTTTTTAGCAATCTTTTTAGCCTTAGGAGCTGCTTTCTTCTTCTTTACCACTGCTTTTTTAGTGGTTTTTGCTTTTACTTTTTTCTTTGACTTCGCCATAATTCGTCCCTTCAGTAGGTTTTTTTAAAATTCCCGCAAAATTAACCCTATCGGGCAAAACAAAAAATTAACGCGGCATTTTAGTGAGCTTAATTCGGATTCATTGGACAGACATAATTGCTCTTTTTCTATATGTAGAAACGGTTCCTGACAAATCGAATACTTCAAACCACACAATATAATATCCTGGTCCTGCTTTACTCCCATCCTCACGGTCGCCATCCCATCTAAAAAAACCCGAGTAAGCCAGCGATTCATTATTTGCAATGGTTTTAATCATCCGTCCCTGACGATCAAGAATTTTAATGTTGGCAACCATTCCGCTGTTTTCAAATTCATAATTAATCTGAGCAAAACTCCTTGTTGCATCGTATGGGTTAAATATTTCAGGCTCGATAATTACCTGACCTGTTTCAACAGCTATTGAAGGTCTGGTATTTGAATTAATCAAACCGGGTGTCGCATATCCTGATGTTGAAGCAGCTGATTTCCAATTCTGAACATTTTGAGATGGCTCATCGCAGGATATTCGCTCCAGCGAAACACCTTCATCATCTTTGAGGATTTGTGAATGGAAGTCATCGGAATAAACGAATTGATCAATAAGCATATCATCAGGGCCGAGTAACGCTACGCTCCCCTCATCATCGGGAAGAGACGGTAAGTTGATTTCAATAAAATTAGCTTCATCGGCTAATGGGTAATTCGTCTTTAATATGATTGCATCTTCCGTAAAAGCCACAATACTGTTCGGAGCAAGTAAGATATCATCGGTGGTAATTATCTTTTTCCCTGAGACAACATCATTTGAAATGTTTGATAAACTCCAGTTTTTCAGATTAAAGAATTTGGAAGAATGATTTTGAATTTCCACAAAGTCAACGCCATTGGGTCTTGGATTAAATAAAATCTCATTCAAACAAACGTCTCCAGGAAGTGGATCTTCAGGCAGTCCAAATACAAATTCATCGAAGTCGGCCTGAATCAAGTTGCCAGCGCAATCGTACAGATCATCAACCAGGATCGTATAGATAGTTCCCGGACTAAGGTCAGGAGTAATCTGAAGATTAATTGACCGAAGGGAGAGATCGACAAATTCTGAGTTTGATGCCGATGTAGAAGGATCGAACGTAAACTGAGCTGTAATCAAAGTTGAATTGGATAGCTTTTCGTCAAATGTGAGTTTAAGTTGGTTTGGAGAAGTTGGAATTACGCTTGTTAATCGCGGACCGGTTAAATCCGGCTTGCTGGCAAATATCGAGTTCTGAAATCCCGGTGTTCCACCGGATGTATTTTCGGATGCTGACCAGTTACTTTCCTCGGCACAGATATTTTCAGGATCAATAATTTCCAATGCGTATCCGCCCTGGCTTTTGTCCTCATCGCGATACCAGGAAATTTCATAATGGATTGAATCAATCAAATTCCCTCCAGTAGCCTGAACTTTCAGAATATCTTCATCATTGTTTAGTGTTGGAAAATTTGAAAGGCCAATGACCTTAACTAAACCTGAAAACTTGGATACGGAAGTCGTTGAAGTAACCACAGCATATTCATTGGAAAGAAGTATGACCGAAGGAAACGTTGAAACGGAGGTTGCATCCGAAAAGGTCCAGTCTTGAAGATTAAAGGGGACATCGGCCCGATTATACAATTCGATGTATTCGGCATCGGGAAGCCCGATTTGAGGGGTCGGATCGACTAAGATTTCTGAAATGATAATATCCCTGAAGTCGGGATTTCTGGACTGGAAGTACATAAATGGAGTTGAAATTGAATTGATTGTATTTCCGTGCAGGTCCTGAACATTGAACACGCTAAGATTATTTTGAAGCCCGTTCACAAATTTGTGAAACGTGAGGAGTACAGAGCTCGCGGCTGGTTGAGAGATGCTAATTGGTGAGCCCAGGTTGTTGTTGACAACATAGTTTGATAGAACTGTGGCAGAAGAATTATCGATTTCTTCATCAAACTCTACTGCTATTGTGTTAATTGTGGCAGTGACCGTTATAATTGTGGGTGGATTTAAATCCTGGTATGGGTTGCCCGAAACCGAGACATCATCAAAGAAAAATTTATCTGAACGGGTTGAAGTATAAGTGCAATGAATGCCAAAATATTGTGAAGCGGTAAAGTTGGCATCAACCACGGTTCCTTCAGAGATGTAGTTGCCGGTTACACCTACATCGGTAAACAATTCCCAAATACCGGATAGCGACCGGGTGACTTTAATTCTTGCTGTTACAATTGACACATTCAAAGCATCATCTGATCCATCAATAATTTCAGTGGTATTACTTCCATTTTGTCGATACAATGAGATTTCATCAGAGGTATTTCCAACCATCACATAGTATCCATTTAATAGTCCATCAAGTTGATGGTTGTCAGAAACTAAATAGATCCTGGCAAAATTTGAACTGGATGGATTGAATTCCATTCTCAGGTAAAATTCCCAAACCGCATCATTAATTGCTTCGCTTGCGGTGGCCAGATATGCAGTGGCAGCAACTGCCGGAGCTTGTAACATTAACTCTCCCGATGAGACTATAAATTTTGATGATTCACCACTCCATGAAGGATTTGAGGAAAAATCTCCATCACTGAAATTATCAACAACCTGACCATAAGCAGAAATACTTATCAGAAATCCGCAAAAGCCAATTAGTGTTTTCATGGTATTATAAAATTACAACGAAAAAATTTTGGGAGAATGGTTGCTCGGAATGTGTTGATTTCTTTATTTAGCGAAAATGTTAAACAATATTGTTAATTTTTGAAAACCAAAGATTCTAATACTGAAAATGTGATCCTGAAAGCCGCAAGGAAGGTTTTTACACAAAAAGGTTATTCCGGAGCTCGTATGGATGACATTGCCAATGAGGCCGGCATTAACAGGGCTCTTCTCCACTACTACTTTCGAAATAAGGACCGCATGTTTGAAGTGATTTTTGAACAGCGAATACTTGAGTTCTTCTCCGGGTTGATTGCCATTCTTTCAGCCGACATCAATTTGCGAGACAAAGTGCTGGCCATTATTGATCATGATATGTCAATGCTTAAAAAGCATCCTGACTTGCCGCTATTTGTTCTCCAGGAAATCAATCAGAATCCGGATCGCATTAAAAAATTCATACTTAAAAATGGCGTCTCCCCGAAATTGATCTTTGAAACGTTCAATAGCCAGGTGAAAAAGGAGCAAAAAAAGGAGTCATTAGAAACATTGAAGGCATGCAACTGCTCATCAACATCATGTCGTTGTGTGTTTATCCGTTCATTGCGCGGCCTATGATACAGTTATTAAATGGTTTGTCGGATGAAGAGTTTGATGATACGATGAACAGGAGGAAAGATGAAATAGCTGAATTTATTTTTATGGGTATCAATCCTCAATCGATATGAGAACAATATTCTTAATCCTACTTCTGACTCTACAGTGGATCAAGCCCCTGTATGGACAAGTTCGAACCCTTCGGATCGAAGAGTGCTATGAAGCAGCATTACAAAATTATCCGCTTATAAAGCAAAAGGAGTTACTGCTACAAAGCAATGACTATACCATTGCCAATGCCAGATCTGGCTTTTTGCCGCAGCTTACCATCAATGGTCAGGCTACCTATCAATCGGCAGTTACCGAAGTGCCGAATCAACCTTTTGAGCCATTAACAAAAGATCAATACAAAATTTACGGTGAAGTCAATCAGGCAATCTATGATGGCGGAGGGATAAAAAGACAGGCATCCTTACTGGACATGAGCAATCAGGTGGAGAATCAGAAATTAGAAATAGAGTTATATAAAATTCGTGATCGCATAAATCAACTTTATTTTGGCATTTTATTAATTGAAGCTCAACTGGAGCAGGTCAGTTTGCTGAAAAGAGATTTGCAATCGGGCATTGATGAGACGGAATCCGCCATTCGCAATGGAGTTGCATTGCGATCAACAGGAAATGTGTTTAGAGCAGAGTATCTGAAAGCTGTACAGCAAACTGTTGAATTAGAGTCTTCCCGAAAAGCGTATTTGCTTATGCTGGGAGTTTTCATGAACGAGAGATTGGATGAGCAATTCACAGACCTTTTGAAGCCTGATGTTTACATTTTGCCGGAGGAAACTCAAATAACTCGTCCTGAACTTTCACTCTACCGCTTCCAAAGTGAATTGGTTGGATCCCAATACATGTTGAATAATGTCAGGAACCTCCCCAAACTAAATTTGTTTTTGCAAGGTGGTTATGGAAAACCAGGACTTAATTTTTTATTGAATGAGTTTGATCTTTATTATATAGGAGGTGTTCGTCTTAATTGGTCGTTGGGAGGATATTACAACCAAAAAAGAGACCGGGGTTTGCGGGACGTTAATCTGCAGATGATCAATGCTCAAAAAGAAACATTTCTATTTAATACAAACCTCTCAGTACTTCAGGTAAAGCAAGAAATCGAAAAGATAAAGAGTCTGATTGAAATCGACCGGGAATTAATTGAATTACGAAGCAGCATTAAAAGTACGTCACGGTTTCAACAGGAAAACGGAGTGATTACCGAGCACGATTATTTGCTGGATTTGCATGCAGAGGATCAGGCGAAACAAAATTTGTTGCTGCATGAAGTACAACTGATGATGGCCTATTACAATTATAAAACACTATCCGGACTTTGACTTTATATGATATGAATAGACTAACCTATTTTATTCTGGTGGGAGTTGTAAGCATAAGTTGCAATTCCGGCAATCAACAATTTGATGCCACCGGAAATTTTGAAGCTGATGAAACTATTGTATCAGCAGAAGGCAATGGAAAGTTGCTGCAATTCAATTGTGAAGAAGGACAACATCTTAAAAAGGGTGAAGTCATTGGATACATTGATACAACTCAACTCCATTTAATGAAACGACAGTTGGAGTATTCCATCACGGCAATTCGATCGCGCAAGCCGGATGTGGAGAAACAATTGCTATCCCTAAAAGAAAAAATTGATTTTACTATCAGGGAAAAGAATCGATTTGAGCGTTTGTTGGAAGGTGATGCCGCAACTCAAAAGCAGGTTGACGACCTTAGTTCACAGTTAGAAGTGTTGCTCCGTGAGTACAGCGCATTGGAATCTTCACTACAGATAAGTACCAATTCGATCGAGAAAGAGACGTTACCCATCCGCGCACAGATTGAACAAATTAATGATCAAATCAAAAAGTCGGTTGTTATAAGTCCGGTGAATGGAATGGTATTGACAAAATATGCTGAGCCGGGAGAGTTAGCCGTGACAGGAAGAGCGTTATTCAAAATGGCTGACCTTACAGTTATCAATTTAAGGGCATATGTTTCTGGTAGTCAGCTGCCATCATTAAAGTTGGGGCAAGACGTTAGCATAAAGGTGGATGCGAATGCTGACGACTACACAACGCATAACGGAAAAATAATTTGGGTTTCTGATAAAGCTGAATTTACTCCCAAGACAATTCAAACTAAAGAGGAGCGGGCAAACCTGGTGTATGCAATTAAAATCGCAGTTAAAAATGACGGCACCTTGAAAATCGGAATGTACGGAGAAGTTCTTTTTTGAAAAATGCACAAGTCACCAATAGTTGTTGATGGAATTTCCAAATCGTATCCGGTTGGAAAAGAAAAAGTGAATGCAGTAACCAACATTTCATTTATTGTAAATCCCGGAGAAATATTTGGCTTAATAGGGCCCGATGGAGCCGGCAAAACTTCTTTGTTTCGAATTCTGACCACATTATTAATTCCCGATAATGGTAATGCTTATGTTGAGGGATTCAATACCGTCAATGACTATCATGAGATTCGAAAAATTGTGGGGTATATGCCTGGAAGATTTTCACTCTATCAGGACTTATCGGTAGAGGAGAACCTTTCATTTTTTGCCACCCTGTTCAATACTTCCCTGGAGGAAAACTATGATTTGGTGAAAGACATTTACAACCAGATAGAACCTTTCAAGAAAAGAAGAGCCGGAAAATTATCAGGAGGCATGAAACAAAAGCTGGCGTTATGTTGTGCGCTCATTCACCGGCCTCATGTGCTCTTTTTAGACGAACCAACTACCGGTGTGGATGCTGTGTCTCGCACCGAATTTTGGACATTGTTGAGAAAATTGCAAGACCAGAGTATTACCATGATGGTTTCAACACCCTATATGGATGAGGCCAGCTTGTGTGATCGGGTAGCGCTTATTCAAAATGGAAATATTTTGGACATTGATACGCCTAAGGAAATAACCAACAAATTTGAAAATCCACTGTGGGCGTTTAGGTCTGATCAAATGTACAAGCTCTTACTTGATCTGCAACAAATGGATAATGTGATTGCCTGTTATCCTTTTGGCCAACATCATCATGTAGTACTGCATCAGGATCAAGACGTCCCTGAAATTCTGGATCAGCTAAAAGCAAAAGGACAAACCAACCTAAAAGCTGAACCGGGCATCGTAACTATTGAGGATTGTTTCATGCAACAGATGAGAAAATGAATTTCCCTTTGTCTATAGAATCCATCAATCTAACAAAGCGATTTGGTGATTTTACCGCGGTAGATTCAATTTCGTTTCAGGTAAAAAAAGGTGAGATTTTTGGATTCCTTGGTGCAAATGGGGCGGGCAAAACAACCGCTATGCGCATGTTGTCAGGCTTGTCAAAGCCTACCAGCGGAAGTGCCGTAGTGGCCGGATACAACCTTGAATTTCAATCCGAAAAAATCAAGCAAAACATTGGTTACATGAGTCAAAAATTTTCATTGTATGAAGATTTAAAAGTGAAGGAGAACATCCGATTCTATGGTGGAATTTATGGCTTAACTGATCAGCAAATAAAAGAGAAATCAGAATTCATGCTCCACCAACTTAATCTTGGAGGTAGCGCAAATACAATGGTGCGGTCGTTACCACTCGGATGGCGGCAGAAATTGGCTTTTTCTGTAGCGATGCTACATGACCCTTCAGTAATTTTTTTGGATGAACCAACGGGAGGTGTGGATCCTGTTACAAGAAGGGAGTTTTGGCAACTGATTTATTCTGCAGCAGATCGCGGTACCACCGTATTTGTTACGACACATTATATGGATGAAGCTGAATATTGTGATCGCGTCTCTATCATGGTCGATGGACGCATTGAAGCACTTGATACTCCGGTTAACCTGGTAAATACGTACAAGGTGAAAACAATGGCGGATGTTTTTGTAAAACTGGCACGCAAAGCAACGCGGGGAGAATGAAGCAATTGATCTATTTCATCCGGAAGGAGTTTTATCATGTACTGCGGGACACCCGTACATTGATCATCCTTTTTGGGATGCCGATTGCTCAGATCGTCATCTTTGGGTTTGCATTAACCAATGAAGTAAAAGATTCAAGAATCGTAATTCTCGATTTGGCTAAAGATGAAACCAGTCGTGCTATTATCGATGAAATTTCGGTCAGCAGATATTTCGACCTGACTGGATATTTGAATTCAAACGATGAGATTGAAAGAACGTTTCGGGAAGGAAAGACCAGAATGGTAATTGTATTTCCTCCGCAGTTGCAATATGAATTGAGTCACAATAAATCATCAACGATACAGTTGATCGCAGATGCTACGGATCCCAATGTAGCAAACACACTGGTGAGCTATGCCAGTACCATCATTATGGATTTTCAGCGTAACACAACAGGATTAAGTTTTCCGCTAGACATTAAAACAGAAATACGGATGTTGTACAATCCACAACTAAAGGGATCCTACAGTTTTGTTCCCGGAGTAATGGCATTGGTACTTATGTTGGTGGGCGCCATGATGACAAGTATATCAATTGTGCGCGAAAAAGAATTGGGTACTATGGAGGTAATTCTCGTTTCACCAATTATTCCTTTCCGTGTTATTATAGCAAAAATGATTCCTTACCTGGTGTTAAGTATGATCAATGTCATTAGCATTCTTTCATTGAGCTATTTTGTTTTGGATGTACCGATAGTGGGTAATTTATTTCTTCTTTTAGTAGAATGTTTCCTGTTTACGCTCACGGCCCTTGCGCTTGGCCTGTTCATTTCATCCGTATCAGATACTCAGCAAACAGCTATGTTAATTTCATTGATGGCGCTATTCCTGCCCACCGTTATGTTCAGTGGTTTTATGTTTCCCATTGAAAATATGCCCGTTCCATTACAACTTCTATCCAATCTTATCCCCGCAAAATGGTTCTTTTACATTGTGCGGGATGTGATGATCATGGGCACAGGGTTTGACCAGGTATGGAAGGAGACGGTGATTTTGATCATTATGTTGATTGTCCTGATTTTAGTGAGCATCAAGAAATTTAAAGTACGATTGGCATGAGAACGTTATGGATTTTGTTTAGAAAAAGAATTTCGTCAAATCTTTAGAGACAAAGCCATATTGCGATTGATTTTTATCATGCCCATGGTGCAGTTACTGATACTTCCCCTGGCTGCCGATTATGAAGTTCGGAATGTCAGAATCACAGTCGTGGATCAGGATCACTCCACCTATACGAGACAACTTGTTGACAAAATCTCAGCATCCGCTTATTTTGATTTAATCCATTATGGCAACTCCTATGAGGAAGCATTGCAATTTATTGAAGAAGATAAAGCCGAGTTGATACTCAATATTCCTCCGCTTTTTGAAAAGCAATTACTTACGGAGAATACCGCTTCTTTATTTATTGCGGTGAATGCCATCAATGGTGTAAAAGCTAATTTGGGAGGCGTATATCTGCGAAACATCATTTCGGATTTTAATCAGGATATCCGTATGGATTGGATTCAATCACCGGGCTTTAGCCCCAGGCCGATCATTCAGATATCAGCATTAAATTGGTTTAACCCCTTATTGAATTACCAATATTTTATGGTGCCGGGCATTTTGGTAATCCTGGTAACGATGGTGGGCGCTTTCCTTTCAGCATTGAATATCGTAAAAGAAAAAGAAGTTGGGACAATCGAACAAATCAATGTAACTCCTATTCGGAAGCATCAATTTATTTTAGGGAAACTCATTCCTTTCTGGATTCTTGGTTTAATAGTACTGGGAATAGGAATGGTTTTGAGCTGGTTGTTTTATGGGATTGTTAGTGAAGGCAGCCTGGGTACTGTATTCACGTTTGCTGCTCTTTACTTATTGGCAGTTCTGGGATTAGGGTTGCTGGTTTCTACCTATTCACAAACGCAGCAACAATCCATGCTGATCTCATTTTTCTTTATGATGATTTTTGTTTTACTAAGCGGGTTGTACACAGCCATCGAAAGTATGCCCATGTGGGCTCAGATCTTTGCCAGGTTTAATCCGGTTACCTACTTTATTGAAGTAATGCGTATGGTAGTTTTACGTGGAAGCTCACTGTTTGATATCCGTTACCACATATTGGTGGTGACCCTATTCGCAATCGTTCTAAACGGGTGGGCGATTTTGAATTACAAAAAGCGAGTGTAGAATCTCATCTGCCTATTCTTTAAATACTATTTTTGCATAAAATTTTTAGTGATGAAATTGGCTATAGTTGGAGTGACCGGACTGGTGGGTCAGGAATTGTTGAAAGTGATTCAGGAACGAAATTTTCATTTTGACGAATTCATTCCCGTTGCTTCAGAAAAGAACGTTGGGAAAGGATTTGAATTTAACGACAACAAATACACGATACACAGCCTTGAACAGGCTTGTGAAAAAGCTCCGGATGTGGCCATCTTTTCGGCAGGCGGAACGGTATCCCTGGAGTGGGCACCAAGGTTTGCCGAGCGTGGAACAATAGTCATTGACAACTCTTCTGCCTGGCGAATGGATCCAGAAAAGAAACTGGTTGTGCCCGAAGTCAATGGCCATGTGTTGCGGATAGACGACCGGATTATTGCAAATCCAAATTGTTCAACCATCCAAATGGTATTGGTATTAGCGCCCCTGCATGTCAAGTATAAAGTTAAACGTGTCGTGGTCTCGACCTATCAGTCGGTAACCGGTACGGGTAAGGATGCTGTTCAGCAGCTAATGGATGAGCGCAACGGAGTGCAAAATGGAGCCCGGGTTTATCCACACCGAATTGATTTTAATGCCTTACCTCATATTGACTCATTTCTTGATAATGGATACACCAAGGAAGAAATGAAAATGGTTAATGAGACGCGCAAAATAATGGATGATCAGCAAATTGGACTTACGGCAACGACTGTTCGTATTCCCACAATCGGAGGTCACTCGGAAGCGGTTAACATTGAGTTTGAAAAAGAATTTGATCTTCGTGTTGTGCGAAATACATTAGAAAAAACCCCGGGTGTAGTGGTGGTGGATGATGTGGCCAATAATCAATACCCAATGCCCATCGATGCTCAAGGAAAAGATGAAGTATTCGTTGGCCGAATTCGAAGAGATGAGTCTCAGCCAAAAACATTGAATGTTTGGATTGTTGCCGATAACCTCCGCAAAGGAGCCGCTACGAATGCGGTGCAGATTGCCGAGTATTTGGTTGATCAGGGATTGTTGAAATGATTTTCGTATTTTCATACTAAAATTTCTAAAGATGAAAAGCTGGGCAAAGATTGTTTTGATCGTGGCTGTTTTCGCAGCAGTCGGCTTAATCTTTTTTACATGGGCTACGGGTGTGTATGACAATACCGTTGAACTTCAGGAGGCCGTAGATCAGAAATGGGGTGATGTTCAATCAGCCTACCAGCGCAGGGCAGATTTAGTTCCAAATCTTGTTGCTACAGTGAAAGGCGCAGCGGAGAATGAAAAGGAGATTCTCACAAGAGTTACTCAGGCCAGGGCAGGAATAGTAAATGCCAGCACGCCCGAAGAAATGGAATTGTTGGGTAGGGAAATAAATACTGCCATTAATCTTGCCTTTGAAGCCTATCCGCAAATCCGATCCACTGAAAATTTTCTTACGCTTCAGGCTGAGCTTGAAGGCACAGAAAACAGAATAAAAGTAGCGCGCGACAGATACAATGAATCAGTTCGTGATTATAACAGTTATATCCGCGGCTATTTTAAAAGTATGGCCATTGGCTGGTTGGCCAAAGAGGGTGATGATTTTGTGAGGAAGGAACCATTTGCCGCAACGCTTGGCGCGGAGGATGTGCCTCAGGTACAATTCTGAAAATAATAAAATAAGAAACCCGACTTGCGGTCGGGTTTCGTGTATAACAAACTGTTATTGGCTTATTTCTTTACCTCGCGATTTTCATAGCTTTCAATCACGTCACCTTCTTTGATGTCGTTGAAGCTTTTAATGCTGATACCGCATTCAAATCCTGATTTTACTTCCGAGACATCATCTTTGAATCGCTTCAGGGCTCCCATCTCACCGCTATAGACCACAATACCGTCACGGATTAAACGTATCGGATTGTTTCTCTTGATGTAACCATCTGTTACCATACAGCCGGCAATAGTTCCAATTTTTGATATTTTGAAAATATCACGTACTTCAGCATTGCCAACAATAACTTCTTCCATCTCCTTCTCAAGCATACCCTCCATTGCGGCCTTCACATCGTTGATGGCATCATATATAATCGAGTAAAGACGAATTTCAATCTCCTCATTTTCCGCCACCTTTCTTGCAGAACCGGAAGGACGCACCTGAAATCCTACGATAACAGCATCTGACGCTGATGCAAGCAGCACGTCCGATTCGGAAATTTGTCCAACACCTTTATGAATAATGCTTACTTGAATCTTATTGGTTGAAAGTTTCAAAAGTGAATCAGAAAGAGCTTCTACAGATCCGTCCACATCACCTTTTACAATTACATTAAGTTGCTTAAATGATCCAATAGCTAATCTGCGACCAATTTCATCCAGCGTTATATGTTTCTTAGTCCTAATACTTTGCTCGCGCTGGATTTGATTTCGCTTGTTTGCGATTTCGCGTGCTTCCCGATCAGACTCCATAACCTGGAATTTCTCACCGGCTTGAGGAGCTCCGTCAAGTCCCAGTACAACAACAGGAATCGAAGGACCTGCCTCGGTTACGCGGTCTCCGGTATCATCATACATGGCCTTAACGCGACCATAGTTTGATCCGGCTAGTATTACATCTCCGATGCGAAGCGTACCGCTCTGAACCATAACGGTAGTTACATATCCGCGACCCTTATCCAAAGAAGCTTCGATGATGGACCCAACTGCACTTTTGTTCGGGTTAGATTTTAGATTTAATAACTCCGCTTCGAGAAGAACTTTCTCAAGCAATTCATCAATACCTTCACCGGTTTTAGCGGAAATGGGTTGACATTGGTATTTACCTCCCCAGTCTTCAACCAGGATATTAATTTTCGAAAGCGATTCTTTTACCTTTTCGACATTAGCACCCGGCTTATCCACTTTATTGATTGCGATCACGATGGGTACGCCCGCTACCTGAGCATGATTAATAGCTTCTTTGGTTTGAGGCATGACATCATCGTCAGCCGCAACAACAATAATTACGATATCAGTTATTTTGGCACCACGGGCACGCATGGCGGTAAATGCTTCGTGACCGGGCGTATCGAGAAAAGCAATGCTGTTCCCGCTCTTGGTGGTTACATCATAGGCACCAATATGTTGCGTAATACCACCGGCTTCATCTGCGGTAACTTTGGTATTGCGTATGTAATCGAGTAATGAAGTTTTACCGTGGTCAACATGACCCATGATGGTAACGATGGGAGCGCGGGGAAGTAAATTTTCTTCTGCTTCCTCCACTTCAACTTCATCTGACTCTTCTTCTGTAGACGTGAATTGAACATCATAATCAAACTCGTCTGCAATTACAGTGATCGCTTCCGCGTCAAGACGTTGGTTTATTGAAACGAACATACCAAGTCCCATACATGCAGAGATCACATCATTAACTGAAACGCTCATCAATGAGGCAAGATCATTGGCCGAGATGAACTCTGTAACTTTCAGTGTTTTTGAAGCTTCCTGCTCTTGTAGTATTTTTTCCTCATGGGCGTCAGAAACGGCCTGACGTTTTTCTTTGCGGTATTTTGCCCCGGAAGTTTTCTTTTGTCCGCCACTTAGCTTCGCCAGTGTGGCGCGTATCTGTTCCTGAATCTCTTTTTCAGTGGGCTCTGCCTTTTGAGTTCTTGGTGTGGTCTGGCGGCCTCTGGCACCGGCCCCTGTGCCCCGTTGCCGGTCTGCTGTAGGAACAATGCGCCTTCTTGGTCTTTTCTTTCTCCCATCATCTTTATGGTCCGATGAGGCAACGGGTTGTTCTTTTTTCTTTTCAGCGGGTAACTCTATTTTATCAACTACTTTCAATCCCTTAAGTTTATCAGCCTTCGCTTTTATAAGCTCTTGCTCATCTTTGGAATCATCAACTCGCTCGGCTGGTTCTGCCTTAACTTCTTTAATTTCTTCTTTCTTAGCGGTTTTTTGTTCTAATTCAATTTTCCCAACAACCTTAATACCCTCAAGCTTTGGTTTTTCACTTTCAATTTTTTCAGGCTCATCCTTGGTCTTAATTTCTGTCGATCCAAGATTTTTAATCATGATCTCCTGATCATCCGATTTCTTACGGTGCTGGTCAGCATCACTTTCAATGGTGACGTTTTCGGTAAGTTTTGTTCCAATAGTTAATCCGGATGCCTCAAGTTTTTCGGAAGCGGAAGAAGCAAATTCTTTAGACAATAAACCATACTGCTCGGGTGTCAGTTTTACATTTGGATTGTTTTCAAGCTCAAACCCTTTTTTACTCAAAAATTCCAAAATAGTATTGTGCCCCACATTAAGCTTTCGTGAAGCCTGCCCTAACCGTATCATTTTTTCTTCTGCCATGCCCGAATTTCTGCTAGTTAATTGTTTTTTATGACTTTTTGCCTCTTTTACTCTTGTTCAAATTCTTTCTTCAAGATGGCCTGAACTCCTTCAACGGTCTCCTGCTCCAGGTCAGTTCTCTTAACCAATTCTGTAACATCCATAGAGAGCACACTCTTGGCAGTATCCAATCCTATTTTCTTGAGCTCATCGATAATCCATCCTTCAATCTCATCTCCAAACTCATTGAGGTCAACGTCCTCTTCCTGGCTTCCATCCATTTCGCGGAATACATCGATCTCCAAATCAACAAGTCGACTTGCCAATTTAATGTTCAGACCCCCTTTACCAATCGCCAGCGAAACCTGATCTGGTTTGAGATAAACTGAAACTCTTCCATTCTCTTTGTCAATCTTCATACTGGTGAGTTTGGCAGGACTGAGTGCGCGCTGAATATAAAGCTCCAGGTTTTCAGTAAAGTTGATAACATCTATGTTTTCATTTTGCAACTCACGAACGATGGCATGAATACGCGATCCTTTCATACCCACACAGGCTCCAACGGATCGATCCGATCATCATAGGACTCCACAGCAACCTTAGCGCGCTCTCCGGGTTCACGCTCAACTTTTTTGATCGTGATTAGTCCATCATATACCTCAGGCACCTCTTGTTCGAAAAGGCGTTCTAAAAACACGGGCGATGTGCGTGACAGAATGATTTTTGGATTGCCATTAATCATTTCCACTTTATGTACGATGGCACGCACATTTTCTCCCTTGCGATACCTGTCTTTAGGTATTTGCTCGTTTCTGGGAATAGATATTTCATTTCCCTCCGCGTCAATAAGTAAAACCTCCCGGCTAAGCACCTGATATACTTCACCGGATATAATCTCTCCTACAATGTCTTTATATTTCTGAAAGAGAATATCTTTTTCCAGATCCTTCACTTTCTGAATTAAAGTTTGACGGGCTGTAGTCACCGCTCTCCGTCCAAAGTCTTCCAATTTAATTTCTTCGGCCACTTCTTCACCAACTTCAAAATCAGGTTCGATTTTTTTCGCATCAGTGAGACTTATTTTATCATGGTCCCAAATGTCTTCAGATTCATCTTCAACAATTTCACGAAAACGCCAGATTTCAAGGTCACCCTTGTCGGCATTAACGATGATATCAAAATTATCATCATGCTCGTACTTCTTTCGAATCATATTCCGGAACACATCTTCCAGAATACGAATCATAGTTGGCCGGTCAATGTTTTTTGTTTTGCAAACTCGGCAAACGATTCAACTAATGTTGCGGTATCCATCATATCACGATCTATTTAAATGCTATTTGAACAATTGTTTTTTCAATTTCACTGAATGGAATATTCTGCTTAACGTGTGTAACTTTCTTTCCGTTTTTCTTCTCGGCAGAAATTGTGATTCCATCTTCATCAACTTCAGTCAGTGGCCCACGAACCACGTCCTTATTTTTTAAATGTACTTTTACGATCCTTCCCTTATTGCGAACGTATTGGCGTATAAGCTTTAAAGGCTGATCCACCCCCGGAGTAGTGACCTCCAGTGTATAATCATCAATTTCAACTTCTTCATCCATTCGTTCAGACAAGCTACGACTGATCGTGGCGCAATCATCAATACTAACGCCATGGTCTCCATCAACTACAATGACAATTCGTATTGGATTTATCCGAAGGTTAGTTTTAACAGCAACCAGAAAATGCTCACTTTTCACCAGGCAGCCGGCAGCTATTTCTTCTAATCGTTCGTTAAGATCCATACATGTTGTATAAACAAAGAGGGGACTGTGGTCCCCTCATGCTACTTTTTAAATACGGATGCAAATTTAATCGATTTTTAGTTTCTAGCAAATTATTGTGTTATTTGACTTTTTAAGCGAAAAGGGGGAATTGATGAATTCAAAATTTACGATAGGTCTGTTTGCACTGGTTTTGGTGAGTTGTGGCGGTAGAAATGATAAACCGACTGAAAAAGTAGAGGAGTTGGGAAAAGGAATAGTTGTTCCTTCATTTAACGCAGACTCGGCATATAATTTCGTAAAATATCAGGTCGACTTAGGCCCACGGGTTCCAACTTCGGAGGCCCATAAAAAAGCAGGTGATTTTTTTGTAAAAACCTTAAAATCATATGGGGCGAAAGTCTACGAGCAACATTTTGATGCAACCACATTTGATGGTGTTCGCGTATCCCTTCGCAACATCATTGCCAGCTTCCAACCTGAAAAGCAGAAGAGAATTTTGCTGATGGCGCATTGGGATACCAGACCGTTTGCTGACAAAGACTTAAGTCGGCCAAATCAACCCTTTGATGGAGCCAATGACGGAGCAAGCGGAGTTGGTGTACTACTTGAAATAGCCCGGATGCTTGCTCAAAACCCACCAAACAATGTAGGCGTTGACATAGTATTATTTGATGGAGAAGATTGGGGTGAAAAGGAAAATAGTAGTTCTGGAAACCCCTTGCCAAGCCATTTGCAATCCTGGTGGTGTTTAGGTTCGCAACATTGGTCTAAGAATCCGCATACAGCAAACTACTCGGCATACTTTGGAATTTTGTTGGATATGGTGGGGGCCAAAAATGCACACTTCTTCAAAGAAGGTGTTTCTGTAGAGTATGCAAATCAAACCGTAAACCGGGTATGGGCTATTGCATCAAGGCTTGGTTATTCTGGCGTATTTGTCAATCAAAAGGTTGGGGCTACCATGGATGATCATGTATTTGTAAATGAAGTGGCAAAGATTCCATCCATAAGCATCGTTGACTATCAGCCTGGTATTGGATTTTTTGGTGACTATCACCACACACAAAAAGACAATCTTGATTTAATCAGTAAGGAAACCCTGGGTGTTGTTGGCAATACGGTGCTTCATGTAATTTATTATGAATGAAAGTCAGGAAGTTTCTTTAGATAAACACCATAGCCACTTTTTTCAAGAGGTTTAGATAGTTCCAAAAGCTGACTTTTAGTAATGAACCCTTTCCGGAAAGCTATCTCTTCAATGCATCCGATCTTTAATCCCTGGCGCTCTTCAATCACTTGAATGAAATTTCCAGCTTGCAGCAGCGAATCAAACGTACCAGTATCCAGCCAGGCAGTACCCCGGCTCATGACAGCAACTTTTAGCTTCCCTTTTTTAAGGTAGGTATTGTTAACATCCGTTATTTCCAGTTCACCGCGGTGGCTGGGAGTTAACGATTTGGATATTTTGACTACTTCGTTATCATAAAAATATAATCCCGGCACTGCATAGTTCGACTTTGGTTTGAGTGGTTTCTCCTCGATTGATATGGCCTCCATTTTTTTATTGAAATCGACAACCCCATATCGTTCAGGGTCATTTACATGATATGCGAAAATCAAACCTCCATCTGGATCCTTTGCCTGATTAAGAGCATCGATAAGACCTGTTCCGTAAAAAACATTATCTCCAAGAATGAGCGCCACTTTGTCTTTTCCAATAAACTCTTCGCCAATGATGAATGCTTGTGCTAATCCTTTGGGTTCTGGTTGAATGGCATAATGAAATGAGCATCCCAGCTTTGATCCGTCACCAAGCAATTTTTTAAAGAGGGGTAAATCTGCCGGAGTTGAAATAATTAAGATATCACGAATACCAGCCATCATTAAAACTGATAGCGGGTAATAGATCATGGGCTTATCGTAAAGCGGCATCAATTGTTTGCTCACCACCAAGGTGAGTGGATGAAGTCGCGTGCCGGATCCCCCCGCTAATATGATTCCCTTCATATTGATTTACCGATTGGCATACATATGTTCATAATACGATTTATACGCGCCTGAAGTCACGTGGCTAAGCCATTCCTGATTATTTAGAAACCAATCTACAGTTTTTTCCAGTCCTTCAGAAAATGTCAAAGATGGCTTCCATGATAATTCTTTTGAAGTTTTGAGGAGTCAATCGCATAACGAAGATCATGACCGGCCCGGTCTTTAACATAGGTGATAAGCTTTTGAGAGGTCCCCTCGGGTTTGTGAAGTTTCTTGTCCATCAGGTCACATAATTGTCTTACCAAATCGATATTCTTTAATTCATTGTTTCCTCCAATATTGTACACCTGCCCGACTTTTCCCTTGTGGAATATGGTATCAATGGCTGAGGCGTGATCTTTGACATAAAGCCAATCCCTCACATTCAGGCCTTGACCATATACGGGAAGAGGTTTATTCTGGATGATGTTGTTGATCATTAAGGGAATCAGTTTCTCAGGAAAATGATTGGGTCCGTAATTATTTGAACACCGACTAACAATTACAGGCAGCCTAAAACTATTGTGGTAAGACATAACAAAATGATCGCTTGCTGCTTTGGAAGATGCATAGGGCGATTGAGGATCAATTTGGGATTCCTCAGTGAAATACCCATGAGCTTCAAGTGAGCCATAAACCTCATCCGTAGAGATGTGATAAAATAATTTTGATGAAAAATCAGTTGACCAGATTTGTTGTGCTGCCTGCAAGAGAGTAAGTGTACCAATGATATTTGTGTTCACAAACTCAAGTGGATCTTCCAGCGATCGATCAACATGCGATTCTGCTGCAAGATGTATTACCGCATCGAATTTTTCTGTTTTGAATAAATCAAAAATAAAATCGCGATCAGTAATATCTCCTTTTACAAAACGGTAGTTGGTTCTTTCCTCTACGTCACGAAGATTTTCAAGATTCCCTGCATAGGTTAGCTTATCCAGATTTACAATTTGGCAATCAGGATAAGAGTTTACGAAAAGACGAACCACATGAGATCCGATAAACCCTGCTCCTCCTGTAATTAGGATTTTATTGGTTTTCATGATTATCGAATAAACTGATCAAAGTTTTTATGATCGCGTTGGTGCAGCAATTCTTTCGGTAAAGATTTAAAGTAATTGTACGTGATTTTCAATCCATCTTCACGTGAAAATTTTGGTGCCCATCCCAGAATATTTTTTGCTTTTGTTATGTCAGGCTGGCGCTGTTTAGGATCGTCTTTTGGCAGAGGCTTGTAAACAATTTTCTGAGAAGTTCCTGTTAGCTGAACAATCTCTTTCGCAAAATCCAGTATTGTGATTTCATCAGGGTTTCCAATGTTTACGGGCATTGCGTAATCGGATAATAAAAGTTTATAAATGCCATCCACCTGATCATCAACATAGCAAAATGAGCGGGTTTGAGAGCCATCACCAAAAACGGTAAGGTCCTCACCCCGCAACGCCTGACCGATCAATGCGGGCAGCACACGGCCATCGTTGAGCCGCATCCTGGGTCCATAGGTGTTGAATATCCTTACAATGCGTGTTTCAAGTTGATGATAAGTATGGTAGGCCATGGTGATGGCTTCCTGGAAGCGTTTGGCCTCATCATAAACACCCCGTGGCCCAACAGGATTTACATTACCATAATACTCTTCGGTCTGGGGATGCACAAGCGGATCACCATACACCTCAGATGTAGATGCAACAAGAATTCTTGCTTTTTTCACTCGGGCAAATCCTAATAAATTATGCGTGCCCAGTGAGCCCACCTTTAAAGTTTGAATTGGAATTTTCAAATAGTCGATTGGGCTGGCGGGAGAAGCAAAATGGAGAATGTAATGGATATCGCCTGAAACGTGAACAAACTTTGAAACATCATGATGATAGAATTCAAAGTCAGTATGTTTAAATAGATGCTCAATGTTGCGGAGGTCGCCTGTAATTAGGTTGTCCATGCCAACTACCCGAAATCCTTCCTTTATAAAACGGTCGCATAAGTGGGAGCCGAATAAAACCGGCTGCTCCTGTAATTAGTATTCGCTTCTTAGCCATTGACAGTTTTTCTACCTATACTATAATACGTAAATCCAAGTTCTTCCATGGCCTGAACATCATACAAATTACGTCCGTCAAATATTACCGGTGTATTCATTGATGAGCTCATCTTTTCGAAATCGGGAGTTCGGAAAACCGGCCATTCGGTTGCAATCAGTAAGGCATCAACAGATTCAATCGCCTCATAGGGAGATTGACAATATTCGATTTGATCACCAAATAGCTGCTTCACATTTTGCATTCCTTCAGGATCATAAACCTTGACTCTTGCCCCTTCGTCCAGAAGCACTTTTATATTCTCAAGAGCCGGAGCTTCACGGATATCATCCGTCTCAGGCTTAAACGCTAATCCCCAAACTCCAAACGCTCTTCCTTTAAGGGATTTAAAATGCTGCTTTATAACAGGAATCAGTTTTGTGCGCTGAAGATTATTCACCGCCATTACTGCATTTAAAATTTTGAAATCGTAGTTAGCGTCTTTCGATGACTTGGCTAATGCTTGTACATCTTTTGGAAAGCAACTGCCTCCATAACCAATACCGGGAAAAAGGAATCTCTTTCCGATTCGGCTGTCTGTACCGATTCCACGCCTTACCTGATCAACATCCGCTCCTAACAATTCGCAGAGGTTTGCCACTTCATTCATGAAACTGATTTTAGTAGCCAGAAAAGAATTAGCTGCGTACTTGGTCAATTCTGCAGAACGCTCATCCATAAAAATAATGGGATTCCCCTGCCTTACAAAGGGGGCGAACAAGGCCTCCATAACCTTTCTGGCTTTTTCTGATTCTGTTCCTATAACAACACGGTCGGGTTTCATAAAGTCTTCTACGGCTACACCTTCCCTTAAAAATTCCGGATTAGAGACTACATCAAATTCCACGGTTGTCTTTTTTCTGATTCTCTCAGCCACCAATTCTGCTGTGCCTACAGGCACTGTACTTTTATCAACGATAACCGTGTAGGATGATAAGAGCGGACCTAGTTCATCGGCAACATCAAGAACATGTCGCAGGTCGGCTGATCCATTTTCGTCAGGAGGAGTGGGCAAAGCAAGGAAAATGATTTTTGCATTTTCAATTCCCTTTTTAAGATCTGTAGTAAATGAAATCCGGCCTTGTTGAAGGTTTCGTTCAAATAAAACTTCTAACCCGGGTTCATAAATCGTGATTTTGCCAGCAGAAAGCTGGGCAATTTTATTCTTATCAATATCAATACAGGTAACCGTGTTTCCAGTTTCCGCGAAACAGGTTCCCGTTACCAATCCAACATATCCAGTACCAACAACAGCAATTTTCATCTAAGAAATCATTTAAGAGGGCAAAAATAGGTGATTGAGCCCTTGTTTGAGCTAAGTGAGTATTTATAAATTACTAACTAACATTCGTTTGGGAGATACGTTTAAATCAGATACTTTTGTTTCCCTTTTTAAATAAAAACTATGAGTTTAAATACTATGACTGAATCTGAGCTGGGCATCTCTTTTGAAGAGAATGAAAATCAAAAAATGATTGTGGAAATGGTTCGCGATTTTGGGGATAAGGAGATAAAGCCCAACATGATGAAGTGGGATGAATCACAGGAATTTCCAATTCAGTTATTCAAAAAATGGGATCATTGGGATTAATGGGAGTTTTAGTGCCTCATGAGTATGGTGGTGCCGGATTTGGCTATTTAGAATATGTTACTGCCATCGCAGAATTATCAGCCATAGATGGCTCAATTGGTCTTTCAATGGCAGCACACAATTCGCTTTGCACAGGTCACATTCTGCAGCATGCAAGTGAGGAGCAGAAAGCTAAATATCTTCCAAAGCTGGCTACCGCTGAGTGGATTGGTGCGTGGGGACTAACTGAACCTAACACCGGCTCAGATGCCGGCAATATGAAAACAACCGCAGTAAAAAAGGGCGACCATTACATTTTGAATGGAGCCAAGAACTTCATTACTCACGGAAAGTCAGGTGATGTCGCTGTCGTTATTGCCCGAACAGGAAATGTTGGTGATTCTCATGGAATGACAGCATTTATTGTTGAGAAAGGGACGCCTGGATTTAAAGCGGGTAAAAAAGAAAATAAGTTGGGAATGCGGGCATCAGAAACAGCCGAGCTAGTCTTTGAGGATTGTAAAGTGCATGCTTCGCAAATGATTGGTGAAGAAGGTGAAGGATTTGTTCAGTCGCTAAAAGTTCTCGATGGTGGACGGATTTCAATAGCCGCGTTGAGTTTAGGAATTGCCCAGGGTGCATTCCAGGCGGCATTGCATTATTCAAAGGAAAGGCAGCAATTCAACAAGCCCATCTCAAGTTTTCAAGGGATTTCATTCAAACTTGCTGATATGGCCACTAAAGTGGAAGCTGCTCGTTTATTAACCTTTCAGGCTGCTGATTTAAAAAATAAGGGTAAAGACGTGAACCGGGAGTCAGCCATGGCTAAGCTTTATGCTTCTGAAGTTGCCGTTGAAGTAGCCACGGATGGCGTGCAAATATTTGGCGGATATGGGTATACAAAGGATTACCCGGCCGAGAAGTATTATCGGGATGCCAAGCTTTGTACCATTGGGGAAGGAACCTCGGAAATACAGAAAATGGTGATTTCCAGGGCTATTTTGAAGTAAACGTTGAAAAATTCCATTATTGGTTTATCTTTGCAACCTTAAAATAAAAATGGTCAAATGCTGATTATTAACATAAAAGAGAACGAATCAATTGATAAGGCGCTAAAGCGTTTCAAAAAGAAATTTGAGAAAACTGGAGTTCTTCGTGAACTTCGCTCACGTACCGCTTTTGAAAAGCCTTCCGTTACAAGACGCAATGAAATTAAGCGTGCGGCTTATCGCCAAAAATTATTCGCGAACGATAATTACTAAAAGCATTAACGCTAAATCAAATCCCCTCCAACTTTCGTTGAAGGGGATTTTTTTTACCTTGTAGGAGGGGATTGAGGAGGATATGATCAATTCATTTGTTAAGTACCTTCAGTACGAGAAACGGGTTAGCGGCCATACGCTGACCTCTTACAAAACAGATTTAAAACAACTTAATCTTTTTCTGCTCCAAACTTTTGATGAAAATAAACCAGAAAATGCCAACTATGGCATGATCCGTTCCTGGATTGTAAGTTTAATGGAGGAGGGAAATGATCCGCGATCGATCAATCGGAAAATAGCTTGCCTGCGTACCTACTATAAATTCCTCATGAAGCAGGAGGTCATTGATAAGAGTCCAATGACTAAGATTAAAGTTCTTAAAACGAAAAAAAAGCTACCTCATTTTGTAAAGGAAAATGATATGGCCACGCTGCTGGACAACGCGGCCTTTGAATTAACACATTCAGGAATTCGGGAAAAACTTATTCTGGAATTGTTATATGGAACAGGGATCCGTCTTTCAGAACTTATCAATATTTCGGATAAGGATATAGACTTGCGCAACAAAACTATAAAGGTGTTGGGTAAAAGAAATAAGGAAAGAGTTATCCCATTTACACAAGGGCTTATACCTGTGATTAAAGAATATATTAAAGTCCGAGATCATGATTTTTCTAATTCCTGCAATTACTTATTCAGGACTGATAAAGGAAAGAAATTGTATCCTGCATTAGTACAGCGAATTGTGAATAAATATCTGAAAGCGTTTTCCACGGTTGAAAAGAAAAGTCCGCATGTTCTCCGCCATTCATATGCCACACATTTGCTGAACAAAGGAGCTGAAATAAATGCCGTTAAAGATTTATTAGGACACAGCAATCTTTCAGCAACGCAGATATATACCCATAACTCTGTAGAAAAACTTAAAAAGGCTTTTGATCAGGCCCATCCAAAAGCTTAACATTGAGGAAAATGTTTAACGATTAAAATAGATATATGAAACTGCAAGTACACTCTATTCACTTTGATGCTGATAAAAAACTTATTGATTTTGTTCAAAAGAAATTAGATAAACTGGACACATTTTATGATCGGATTCAGGATGGTGAAGTCTTTTTGAGGATTAATAATGAGGGAATTGAGAATAAAACGGTTGAAGTAAAATTAAGGGTACCGGGGTCTCAACTGTTTGCCAAAGAACAAGCAAAAACTTTTGAGATAGGGGTAGACAATGCCGCTTCCGCACTGAGTTCTCAACTCAAAAAATTCAAGACCAAGCAAAAAGCCAAAAGGGTATAAAAAAAGGCTCCGATTCGGAGCCTTTTTTTATTTCAAACTCATTGCTTAAAGAGAGAAACTTTTTTTAACCTGATCCACATAATCCAGTTTCTCCCAAGGGAATAATTCCACTTTCATTTTCTTTTCATCACGCTTTCCTTTGTTGAATACCTTTTCAACAACTGCTGGTTTTCGTCCCATATGACCGTACGATGCAGTTTCTGAATAAATCGGAGTTCTTAATTTGAACCGCTGTTCAATAAAATATGGACGCATGTCAAATATTTAGACACCTTTTTGCAATCTCACCGTCTGAC
>JAAUQD010000025.1 GCA_012032815.1 Flammeovirgaceae bacterium | reverse complement strand
CCATAATCCAAGTTACCTGATTGGGATGCTGTGATCGAAACTGATCCGGCACTGAGGATGGTGGCGGTAGTACCTGTAATGGATAGTATCGATGGATCGGATGACACAAGGGATACGGGAAGGGCTGATGAGGCGGTGGCAAGGAGTTGAAAGTCAGCATCGCCAAACGTGACGTTGCCTGGTTGAGTGAACGCAATGGTTTGTACAGCATTACTCAGATCATTGATGGTGATCGTCAGAACTTTTTCGAAAGCACCACCCCGGGTATCTTCCGCTTTAACGCGGATTGAATAACTGGTTTTCGTTTCAAAATCAAAAGAGACTTTTGCAATCAGGTTTTCGCTATCGATTTCAAACGATGCATTGTCGGCATCACCTGTGCCGGCTACCAGACTAAAGAAATGATTATCCGTAACATTTGGATCAACCGCACTTAACATTCCTACCACAGCATTGATTGAGTTGGTTTCATCAATCGAGCTATTGCTCAGCGAAATATCAGTGGGTGCAACGTTAACTTCTGATACCAACACTCTCCAGTTTTGTGTGCTGTTAGGATTTTCCGCTGCAATCACATACGTAAACTCATTGGTAAAATTTTGAACTACACCCGAAGGAGGATTCGCGGTAGCGCCTGAAGAAACCGTGAAGGTAGGAACGAGAGCCGTCAGGTCTGTACCTAAAGATACTTCAATTGCAATATCATGATCGTTTGCATCGATCATGGCCGGACTGGCCTGCTCAGCAAAGCTGAACGTAAGTATATCGTTTGCAACATTTGAGCAGTTGGTACTGAATTTTGCAATCCCGTCTACTTGAGTCCAATTGGTTTGTGAGAAAGAGACATTATCAACGGTGATGCAGGTAAGTGATGGATTAGTGCGCGCATCGAATGTAGTAATGGCTGCATTATTTCCATTTTTTACGTTCAATGTTTGCAAGGCATTACCGTTTACAAATAATTTCTCTAAGGATGTATTTGCACTTAGGTTCAACGAAATCAAGTCGTTATCCATTAGTCGTACATCCGTAAGTCCGGTATTGGCACTCAGGTCAATTGAGGTAAGGGCATTGTTACCTAAAAAAAGTATTGTCATGGCCGTGCTGTTGCTCATCGTTATCGAATTGATGATGTTGTTTTGAGCGTAGAGCCAATTGATGTTGGTCAGTGGGCTGATGTCGAGAGATGTAAGGTTATTGCCTTGGACGTTCAGTACACGGATCGTACCATTGTTTGTCAGGTCTATTGTGCTGAGCTCATTACCAACCAACGTCAGGTTGTCCAGCTTGATCATGTCTGAGAGGTCGATGGATGTAATCGGGTTGTTGGTCAGATTTAAGTCTGTAACTTTTGTGAGTCCAGTAAGATTTACTGTAGTGATATCGTTGTTATAAGCGGTCACTTGTTGTAAGAGCGGGTTATTACTCAGGTCCAGAGAGGTTAGCTGATTTCCATTGATCTGAAGGTTTAGTAATTGAACATTGCTATTAAGATCTAGTGTTGTCAAGTCGTTGTTTTCAAGATAGAGAAGTAGCAGAGCTGTATTGTTGGAGATGTCAATCGAAGTAATGTTATTGTTTGACAGTCCCAGGTTGGTTAACCCTGTAAGGGTTGACACATCAACAGAAGTCAGGTTATTTCCAAGTGCAGTCAGTTGCGTGATATTGACGAAGGATTCAACACCTGTAAGATCATTGATCCCTTTATTAGCAACATTAAGATGTCCGGTTAGGGCAGCTGCTTCTGCAACCTGGATCTCATCATCATCGTTGGTGTCAATCACGGGAGTGTGGGCTAGCAATGCCGCTTTGAAGTTGGCATCAGGAATATTTACAATACAGCTTTCACCGCCATCGGTAATCGCCCAATTGTTAGGCGCACTGGTTAGGATTACTCTTGCCGCAGCACCTGCACAATATGAAATCCCCGCAGCACCAAAAGTTACATTAGGCTTCAACGTAAGACCCGACCAGGCTGAAAGCAGTAAGTCATAATTTAAACTCGAAAGTCCTGACTCAGATAAAAAATTAATCATGGTAATTACCTTTGTTATGTTCCAGCTACTAATGTCTTGATTGAAAGATGAACTGAACCAAAACACAGCGTCAGCATTTTGCACATTACTCACGTTCCAGCCACTTAAATTCTGATTAAATGATGTATTGCTACTAAACATGTGATTAATGTTTACTACATTTTCCATATTCCAACTCCCTATAGGTTTATTGAATCCGGAAGATCTGAACATAGACGACATATTGGTGACATTGTGAACATCCCAGTTGCCTATATCCTGATTGAACAGGGTTGCCATGAAGAACATGTTGTTCATGTCGGTGACATTACTCATATTCCAGGAACCAATATTTTGGTTAAATACACTCGCTTGGCTAAACATTCCATTAGTTAGGATTGCACTGTCTGTAATCCAGCCACCAATATTTTGATTGAATACATAAGCACGGGCAAACATGGCTCCGAAATTGGTAACTTTGCTAACATCCCAATTACTTATATTTCCATTAAAGGCATGGGCAAACCCAAACATGGATGCCATGTTCGTTACATTACTTACATTCCAACTATTTAAGTTTTTGTTAAAAAGATATGCTTTGAAAAACATACCGTTCATATCCGTAACGTTACTTACATTCCATGAGCCAATATCTTGATTAAAAATCTGTGCATCGCCAAACATCGAAGCCATGTTGGTAACATTGCCGACATTCCAGTTTTCAATATTGCCATTGAAATTGGTAGCACTAGAAAACAGACCTGACATATTTGTAATTGTGGATACATCCCAATTGTTCAAATTTCCATTGAACAGTGTTGCTTCTGCAAAGGCATAATACATGTTGGTGGCAGCCGACAGATTGGGAGCATCTGTTGCGTTATAGGTTAAATTTGTACAGCCAAAAAATGCAAACTCCATACTCGTCCAAGCATTGGTTCCCCAGGCCTCAAGAGTTAGGATTTTTTGCTTGTCCCCAGTATTATTAAAATAAATGCGTGGGAAACTACCCGTGATACTCACGGTATACGTGCCAGGAGTGCTGTACGTATGGGTAATATCACCCATCACATTCATGTCATTGTTGCCATCGCCCCAGTTTACGGAGTAGTTGTAACCTGTTCCTGTTGTGGGAATGGTTATTTGGTTGCTGCCTGAAGTACCCGGGTTGTCGGTTTTCCAGGTGGTGATAAATGCCTGACTCCAACTGAAGGAGGCAGAAAGTAACACCAGTAGAATTGTGTGTGTTAATTTTTTCATAATGTGTGTTATTTTTGGTTTACACCCTGAAATACACACTCATGAAGCTCTATTTACCTATACCAATAGGGTAGTTTTTATACTACCCGGTCGGGTAGTTTTTTAAAATGTTCCAAAAAAGATGAATTTCGCTATTTGGGCTTATAGTCCTTGATCAGGAATTGGTATTTAAGGCAAATTGCAACGCCTCTTTCCGGTTGGCCACCCCAAGTTTGTCATAGATATTCTTCAGGTGGAATTTTACCGTATTCACCGAAACAAATGTTTTTTCTGCAATCTGCGTATTGCTCATGTCGCTCAAAGCCAATTGAAGGATTTCGATCTCCCGATCTGACATTGGTGTGGGAATGCGGTTGTTGATCGTTTTAAAATCTAATTGAACAGAAGAGATATCGCCTTCAAGCACCAATTTAATCTGGTTGCGAAGGTTGTTGATCTCTTCGCCAAGTAATTGATTTTTCAGTTTTTCACGGGAGTTATACATCAGGGCTACCGTGACAATTCCTGAAATAATCAGGACTGTTGCTAATAGAATCCATCGTAAACGTGCGTCCTTCTGCGCGTTTTGCTCCTTTGTTAATTTAACTTCCAGCTGAAGAATTTTGTTACTCTGGTTCAGGTTGTCCACATCATATTTAACCGTTAGTTCCGCCAGGTTTTCTCTGGCTTGTTGTGTGGAGATAGAGTCGTTGAGAATTTTGTATGTTTTGAAATCGGTCAATGCTTGCTGGTAGTTGCCGGCACTCTCATAGAATAGAGCGCGTTGCAAAAAACCATTTCTTCGTTCTTTCGTCAATCCCAGTTCGCGAGAGGCCACCAGATTCTGGTTGATCAGGGGAAGGGCTTTTTCGGGTTGGTTATTTTTCAAATGAATAGATGCCATAGTTTCCCTGATTTCTATTTTGTGTGCATTCTCTTCTTTGATTCCTGAAAGGAACTGAAAGCTTTGCTGCACCAGGGTGAGGGCTTTGTCCAAACGATTTCTGTTAATTTCCAATTGAGAGAGCGAAAGCCAATTTAATGATACCCTAAGGCTATCGCCCAGCGTCAGCAATTCTTGTGTTGATTGATTCAGGTAATGGATTGCACTGTCATACTGATGAAGGCCGGCAAACGATTTTCCCACTAAACTCATGCGCAAGCCATGTGAATTGGCATTGCCATGGCTTCTGGATAGAAACAGAAGAGAGGCTTTTGCTGATGCAAGGGCCTCGCTGTATTGATGATTGAGCAATTGCATTTCGGCAAGGTTTCGCAAATCAAAGCCTATCGCCATGGTGTCCTTTCTCAGGAGATCGATGTCGTAGGCATTTTTAAAATGCATCGTTGCCTTGCTTAAATTTCCCAACTTGGCGTAGGTTGATCCGAGGTTGGAATACGAACTGGCGATCTCCACAGAATCACCTAAAGTGATCGAAAGATCCACGGATCGTTGATAGTAAAAAAGAGCTTTGTCGTACCGCCCAAATTCGCGATACAGAAACCCCGCATGGCTTAGGGATTCATAATGGAAGTAATCAATAGGTACCTCCGATTGTTCATACGTACTTATACTTTTGAGATAGTACTCCAACGATTGTTCGTTTTCATTCAAATAGTAATAAGCATCGGCTTTTAAATGCAACAATCTTGCTTTTCATAGCTGATTTCTTTTTGCAGAAGGAGGCGATCTATCTCATCAATCGCTTTTTGGTACTGTTGATTATTAATAAGATCGGTCAATCGATCAATGGCGGAAGGTTGAAGAAATGAAAAGTGGAGGAAAGCAAATGCGGCAATCACCCAACTGTGTAAACGAATCATATAGAATATATAACCTATCGTTTAAGTTTAACCCAAAATCGAATCACGCAATACCAACTGACCGAGTAAGATAATGAGGAGTTGAGAATTTTTCAATCCGTGAAGGATATTTAAAATATGGAAAGAAGATGGCCTGATGATCAGGCTATTAAGTTCAATACCGCGCAGAGCGGCCGTCAGACGAAAGTCCTGACCGGTATGATAGATACTTACTTTTGATTCTCGTTATATTGCTTTTGTGAGCGAATTCTACAAAATAGCCAATGTCCTGATCATTGTTGGAAACGTAATTCTTATTCTAATTCCAAAGAAAACAGTTAGTAATGTCCATTCAAATGCAGCGGGTACTTTAAGTATGATTGCGATTGGACTTGCCGTGGTTTACCTTATCCACATCGTTCTTTTTATTGTAGCTATCTACTTTAACAAAATGCAGCTGCTTAGGATACTTACCTTCATTTACATGCCCATTACACTTTCATTCTTATAATTTATTGTCGTCAAACCATTTTACTATGGAAGGCATATTTCTCTCAAATCCACCTGGAATGAAAAAGTTTAAAACGCCTGTTCTCTTGTCTGTTCTATTACAGAAGTCGTGAATGGTTTTGGCAGGTATTCTTATAAACGTTCCTTTTTCAGCATCTATCCATTTGTCCCCAACGAGTATAGAAGTTGTACCGTCCAAAATATAAAATACTTCATCATTTTCTTCGTGTTGGTGTGCTCCCACACCTTCTATATTTGGCTCTAACCACCATTCGGAAATACTATATTTTTCGGTTGTTTCATTTTCATCTGCTTTGAAAATAGCGTTCATAGTTCCGCACTTGTAATTTCTACCTTCTCCGTTTTTTAAAATTATGACACTATTTTCAGAAGATTTGTGTTTCATTCGATTAGTCATTTAGTGAATTAATCCCTGTTCTTTTAATTTTGTCAAAGCGTCTTTCATTGCCTTTACTTGTTCGGCTGGGTGTCCTTGCCAAGTATTTACTTCGCCAACGACTCTAAAAGGTTCCGTTGAACGAAACGATTGTGTCGGATTGCCTGTAAATTTCTTGTCTGTCAAGTCTGGGTCGTTTTCAATCTTCCCTGTCGGTTCTACTAAATAAATCCTTTCTCGTCCTTCTCCAATCGCAAGTTCAGCACCCCAAATTGCAGCATCTATTGTACTTGTTAAGAAAATATATTTTGCATTCTTCTGTTGTCCATAGTTTGAGTTGTAACCGACTTCAATTAAATCGCCAACTTTCAAGTCTGCTTTTGTTCCGTGAAAATAAGTCTGTGCGAAAGGTGTTGCACCTTGTATGTTTGAATTCAATTTGTTGTCGTTTTTATCCATTATCAAAGGTTCTTACTTTTTACTGTTTTATCTTATGTACGGTATCTTTTTCCAATGACCGCTAACGGTTGCGGGCTTTGCGTTGGTGGGCTTTTGAAACCGAAAACTGTCAGCCAGCACCAACGTTTATTAATTACTCAAATGTTTCTATTCGCACTGTCCGCCCACTAACGCAAAACCCGTGTTACCTGCATGTGCTTTCATATTCTTATTGGTTGCCCAATTTCTGGAACATAGCATTTTATTTTCCCTCCTATTAATTCTTTCGCAAAATCATTAAAGTCTTTGTCCAATTTGTGGATTGGAATTACAATTTTTGGATTTATTGTTTTGGTTGTTTCTATGGCTTCATTTATGTCCATAGTAAACTTACCGCCCATTGGCACAAATGCTAAATCTATGCTTTTTATTTTTTTCATTCAGGCAAGAAATCTGTGTCACCCAAATGATAAATTCTTAGTTGCCCAAGTGTCACAATATATCCGCAGCCTTTTCCTTTCTTATGCTGCTTTCGAGTTGATGAACCTTTTTCAGTATTGTAAGCATCAACTACTTCTAACTCTATTTCATTATCAATTTTAATCCTGTCATTAGTTTTAACTATTTGAAAAGTATCACCAAGTTCAGTCAAGCACGTCTTTGGAGCAAACACCTTCGTAGCCTTATTTCTTAGTCTGTCAATAGTTACTTTCTTACAATGGTCTTTGTGATGATGTGTAATACAAATGATATCTGCTTTTTCAAGTCCATTTGGAAGTCCGTCAATTGGGTCAGGCCACTTTGAAAATTCGGTTTTGTCAGGGTATTTGGAGAAATAAGTAGTCAGATAGGCTGGGTCAAAATAAATAACTTTCTTGTCTGTCCGTAAACGTATCCAAGAATTAGGAAACCATGTTATGTCTATCTGTCCTTTTAGCATTGCAGGTAACGCTCGGCTACAACCAGTGGCGGATTTTGAAAACGTTTCTGTCCACCGTAACCAAACGTAATAGTAAGATAAATATTTTCTATAACACTTTAGCCCGCCATTGGCTGTAGCTATTGTTGCCGGCTGGCCACTTTATTTTTCCTAGTTTATAGTTTAATTGAAAGTTCCAAGTGTCCACCGAGTCCAAGTTCGATAATCTTTTGTAGTGTCGAGATGCGAGCCTCTTTCAAGTTATTTTCTATTTTTGAAATGTAGGACTTCGTTGTTCCAACTTTTTCCGCAAGTTCCGCTTGCGTCAATCCTTTTTCAAGTCGAGCTTCGTAAATAAGTGGCTTGCACGGTCTCACCTAAAAGACTTGACGATAAATCCAAGTATTTTATCTGCTAACGGTTTGTTGTCGTAGCATCAGAAGTGCTCGATCAAATCACCTGGAGAATTAACCGACTTTGTATAAAAACCGAGCCAATTCAATACAACAATTCGCTATGCGTATTGCGTTTATATTTCCTATATCGTCTACCTAAAATTACAGGGTAAATCGTTAGAAAAACGACTCTAAACTAAATATACACAATTTAATGCTCACCAGCAGGAGCAGGGGGATTAATGATCGGGCCAAAAAACAAGGCGTTTAAAAACAGCTTGTTCGTGCCATACCAGGTTCCCCGAAAGTTCGGGTTGTCTGAAAACATTATCGTCTTGCCCTGTCCGTTTCGCACAATCAGAATAGCTGCGGAGTTGGCGATCTTGCTCTTGTTGCTCGCGTGCAGGTAGCCTCCAATCAATGGATTAGAAGCGTACTGTGCCACAGTGCTGTACGGGTTCTTACTGGGTTGTATATAGGTAGTGCCATTGCGGTAAACCGACACCTTGCGGTCAGTAAACCCAAAGCCAATCGGGTTGGTGATATCCAGATCAACCTGAAAGATGGAACCGCCCACGCTTTTAGCGCCTTCAATCTGACGCGCCTCATCAAAGTCGGCACGCTTCGCAATTTTAGTGGTGTCAACCGCTACTAATTTTTCCTTGCCGGCCAGTCCTTGTTTGATCGCCCACTCCGAAGCGCTCTTAAGAGTGATCAGCGTACCGCCACTTTGTACCCATGCTTTAATTTTTTCTACATTAGGTTTCGAAAAGTTGTACTGTCCGCCCACCATCACCAGCACATTGTAGTTTGTAAAATCCACACGCCCCAAGTTGCTCTCATCCACTTTGGTGATGGACATTCCAATGCGTTGATCGAGCAGGTGCCATGCTTCACCCGCTTCATAACCAGAAACACCCTGGCCAATGATCATCAATGGCTTTGGTTTTTCAACCGCCTGATTGGCGTTCGATCCGAGGTCGGGTCCTTTGGTATTAAATCCGGTGCTTACGGAGGTTATATCTACTGCACAATCCTTGCTTACGCTTTGCAATGTTTCGTACAACTTATCGGCATCCATTTTCTGATCTACCACAGCAATCACCAACGATCCGCGTCCAAAATTTTTGGTTGCTCCGTTATCTGTTAAAGAAAAAGGTTTGAAAGCAGTTTTTACAAATACCTTCGCATCGAGCAGTTGGTACAATGCCTTGTGCGATTGGTAGTCGGTAAACTCCATGACGTACGCATAGTTTGCTTTGGTGACGGGTGCGGAAGTCTTTACCAGGTTTTCTTTTACTAGCTCTCCTTTCGTTACGGCACCCCGAATTTCGGCATGCGGCAAATTGAACGCATGTACCAATGACCACGTGGAGGCATCATAAAACAAACTATCGACATACGTGATGTCTTTTTCAAAAGCAGTACGAACGAGCAAATAGTTCTCTTGTTCGGTAGGCACTACAAAGGCTTTTCCGCTTTCAAATGTTTTGCCGTTGGCCGAAAATGTTTTTGATACATTGTATACATCCACCCGGTGCATGCGCAACAGGTTTACGAAGGCGTTCGTGCGACTTGCATCGGCAGCGTCACCAAACACATACGCTTTCACCGGATTGGCTTTAGCCTGTGATGCGGTTGTCGTATAAAAATCCCTCCGCATTTTCAACAACATGTCTTTCTCGGCTATCGATGCACGAACTGTTGCAAGGGAGGCGGTGAATTGGTTGCGGATAGTAAACGCAAACGTCAGGTCTTTGGTGCGCGTCTCCTGCAGGTGTCCGCGCGAACTGGCCTGTTCGAATAAAAATCCGGCACCTCCATAAAAATTTACATAGCTTGAACCATAGCCGGGATACAATTTATCGTACGACTCTTTCGTATAATACTGTGAGCCGATGCTGTTCATGGCCCTGGCAAAGTATTCTCCGTATTTGGGATACACCACATTGTATAGATAAGGCGGCACTATGGGATTGTTACTGCTGTTCATACCCGGATCAAAATAAAACGTGGAGTTGGTTCCCATCTCATGATGATCGGTCATGACATACGGTCGCCATGTATGAAAAAACTCAATGCGGTTTCTGCTTTCAGGATGAATACCCAAAATCCAGTCGCGATTCAGGTCAAACCAATAGTGATTGGTACGGCCTCCGGGCCACACCTCGGTGTGCTCACGATCGAGCGGATCTGCCACCAGCGCTTCTGCTTTGTGCATGTTGGCCCAACTGGTATGACGGTCGCGTCCGTCAGGATTGTATACGGGATCGAGTAAAATCACCATGTCGTTCATCCATTTTTTGGTTTCCTCCGATTCGCTGGCTGTTAAATAATAGGCAGTTAACATCGCTGACTCCGTGCTGGATGGTTCATTGCCATGCACGTTGTATCCGAGGTGAATGATTAACGGAACATTACCCGCATCACCCTTCGCTTGTTGTAAATGTTTTTGACGAATGTCATCGATGCGCTGATGATTGGCAGGTGAGGTGATGATGGCCACCTGTTGAAGACGGTGCTCAATGGTGTAGCCGATTTCTTTCACCACCACACGATCAGAAAGTTTACCGAGTTCTTTGATGTACTCCACTACTTTATCATGCCGCGTATGATGTGAACCAATGGGGTAGCCTAGAAATTTTTCTGGCGTGGGGATGGCGGGGTTAAAAGATTTTTCTGTTGGATAAAAATAATCCGCTTGTGCAACAGCAACGGATGTCATGAACAACAAACCAATGAATGAGAAAATGAATTTATACATAAAATTTATTTTTTTTTTGAAATGTAAGATACAGTTTAAGGGTGGTCAGTCACTATCAAATTGGCTATCTTTAACCAAAATTTAATGAATGCCCGTAGCCGCATCTGTCAAATCTAAAAAGAACAAATCGCTCATCGAGCGTAGTATTTTACTGAAGGCCTATGCGCTGATGTGTACGGCAAAACGAATGGCCGAACTTTATGACGAAAAGAAGGAGATCAGCAGTAAATATGTACACAGTACATCACGTGGGCACGAGGCTATTCAACTGGCCACCGGATTACAGCTAAAGGAATTTGACTATGCGGCTCTTTACTACCGCGATGAATCGGTGTTGTTGGCCCTGGGCATGGAAGCCTATGAACTTATGTTACAGCTTATGGCCAAGCGAGATGATCCGTTTTCCGGAGGCCGTACGTATTATGGGCACCCGGCCATAAAGAAGAAAGGTTTCCCCACTATACCGCATCAAAGTTCCGCTACGGGCATGCAGGCGATTCCCGCCACTGGCATGGCGCAGGCGGTGGCCTATCTTGAATCGCAAAAATTACTAAAAGGAAAAACAAACCCGTTGTCCTTTGTTCGTTGGGTGATGGATCGGTTACGGAAGGTGAGGTTGCCGAGGCATTTCAAATGGCGGTATTAAAAAAACTTCCCATCATTTATCTGATTCAGGATAACGACTGGGGAATTTCCGCTACCGGAAAGGAGATGCGCGTGATGGATGCGTACGAGTATGCGGCTGGCTTCAAGGGAATGGAACGAATGCGTGTGGATGGAAAAGATTTTGAGTCCAGCTTTTTGGGAATGCAGAAGGCGATTGATTACGTGCGCAAAGAGCGTGCGCCAATTTTGGTTCATGCCAAATGTCCGTTGCTGGGTCATCATACCAGTGGTGTGCGTAAGGAATGGTATCGCGGTGATAATTTGAAAGCGCATGCGAAAGATGATCCATTTCCAATATTTGAAAAGTATCTTTTAGGACAAGGAATAAGCAGTAAAGCATTAAAAGATCTAAAGCAGAAGGCTGATAAGAAAGTGCTTTCAGATTTTAACAAAGCCATGAAGTCTCCTGATCCCGAGTTGGATGATTTTGATTCGCATGAATTTGCACCAACACCCGTTACCGAAGAAAAAGGAAACCGGTCGCCTGCCAAAGGAGAAAAGGTGGTGATGGTGGACGCGGCACTTCATGCGGTGGATGAAATTCTAAAAAACATCCCGAAGCTCTGTTCTATGGACAGGATGTGGGAGGAAGATTGGGTGGAGTATTTCGCGAAGCGGCCACACTAGCGCAGAAATATGGGGACGACCGCGTGTTCAATACACCGATTGTGGAAGCCTACATTGTGGGAAGTACGGCAGGTATGTCGGCTGTAGGAGCAAAGGCTATCGTAGAAATTCAGTTTGCCGATTACATCTGGCCGGGTATTAATCAACTGGTTGAGGAACTCTCAAAGAGTTGCTACATCACTAAAGGAAAATTTCCGATTCAATCTCTGATCCGCGTACCCATTGGCGCGTATGGGGGAGGGGGCCCATACCATTCAGGAAGTATTGAATCCACCTTGCTCAACATTCGTGGTATTAAAGTCGTGTACCCTTCCAATGCGGCTGATATGAAAGGGTTGCTGAAAGCATCATTCTATGATCCTAATCCGGTGGTGTTGCTGGAGCACAAAGGTTTGTATTGGAGTAAGGTGCCCGGAACCGATGATGCGAAAACGATTGAGCCGGATGCGGACTATATTATTCCGCTCGGCAAAGCACGTAAAGTAATTGAAGCCTCTGAGGAATCAATTTCCAATGGGGAAAGTGCCGTGATTATCACGTATGGTATGGGTGTGTATTGGGCAAAAGCAGCAGCCAAATCTTTTGAAGGACGGGTAGAGATTATTGATTTGCGTTCATTGAATCCTTACGATTGGGACATGATTTCTGATTCTGTACAAAAACACGGTCGCGTGTTTATTCTAACGGAGGAGCCGTTACTCAATTCATTTGCTGAATCGCTGGCCGGGCGCATCGGTAAAGAATGTTTTGAATTCCTCGATGCTCCGGTAATGACATTGGGTGCCGCGAACCTCCCGGCTGTTCCACTCAATGTTGATCTTGAAAAGCAGATGCTGCCTAATGCGCAGAAGGTAGAAGTTGAATTGAGCAGGTTACTGGCTTATTAATATCCGTTAGACCGCTTAGAGCGGTCAGACGGATACTGACGTATATTAAAAGGGATACCCAATTCCGATATTGTAAATAACAGGTTCTTTAATGTTGCTAAACGTACCATCTCCATTGTTGATGGCAAAGGGATTAAAGAATTTCACCCGATCCAGGACAAAGCGATCACCCGGCATCCGTGCTGGATCGTACATTTTTATTCCCACATCAAAGCGGAGAACGAGAAAAGAAAAGTCAAACCGCAGACCAAAACCTGTACCTACGCCAAGCTCTCTCAACGAGCCGTTCAATTTGAATTTTGTATTGCCGCTGTATCCGGCATCTGAATTTTGAATAACGTCATCAAAAAGCCAAACGTTGCCTGCATCAAGAAAGACCGCTCCCTGTACAAATCCAAAAAGATTTTTGCGCAGCTCAATACTGGATTCCAGTAATACGGCTCCCGGTCTTTCATATTGATAATCAAATGTTCCATCCGTTACCGGATCCGCAGCAAGGGGTGGTGGCGCGGATCCTAACCCAAGCCTTCGTGGTCTCCATGCTCGTATGCTGTTACTGCCTCCCGCGAAAAAGTATTTTTCGTAGGGCAATGCATTATTATCCCCATACGCGTAACCCGCTCCTGCGTTGATGTGGAAAGCAAGGGAAGTATTTCGATTGATGATGCGCAGCGTCCGGTAATCAAAGCTGGCTCTCAGGTATTTGAAAATTTCGAGACCCTGATTGATAGCAAATTGGGGAGTGTAAAAATTAAACAATGTTCCACCGGCTTCACCCTGGATACGAATCAAATACGAATGGTCTGTATCGTTGCCGTAGTTCTTGGGGTTCCAGATCATCGTGAATATCATACTGCTTACCAGGGAGGGTTTGAATGAGTTAATCAAATTGTTTCCCTGTTGTGTTTGAAGCGCGTTGAGTAACGAATCAAATTCCGGATCAAGTTTTGAATTAATGACGTTGATATTAAACAGCGTGAACTGGTATTGCACTTTTCTGTTTCGATCCCATAAGTAGGTATCCGATATAGTAACAGCACTTCTTGTGTATTCGGGCCGGTTGGTGTAATTGTATCCGGCCAGTAATCGAGTCTTGGGATTATATTTACCGAATCGGGCACCCGCTGTTGGTCCTAACGGGAATAAGAATTGAGGGAAGGTTACGGATAAATTAGCTCCGGCTTCAAAACTCTGATAGACTCCTTCTGAAGAGGTGACAGGTGAAACACCTTCAAAACCAAATCGCCCGTCAATCTCCAAAATCTCCAGTCCACCAAAAAGATTACGCTTCTTAAATGTTAATGAATAAAATGGACCTGGCAGGCCCTGTGTCACTTTTAAGCCGGCTTCATTCGACCATGAATATTTATCCAGCGGGCTTGTAAAGATGTTAGCAACAAATTTTCCTCCCGAACTGTCGTAATTGATGTTTACAAACTTGAACACATCCAGGTTGGCCAACTGGCGCTGTGTGTTAAATGTATTTTGCCGGTTGTATAAACTGTCCTCCCAGATAAATACACGATGGCTTAATAGTCGTCTGCTGTATTCATGCTTATAATAACTGAACGTAATGTCCCGGTATCGCGATGATATTTTTTTAAGGCCTTGCTCTTGTTGAATGATGGCCGCATCGGTTGTAAAAACAATTGAATCGATTTTGAAAACGTGGTGTGAATTTCTTCCGGCAGGATTTTCGATGATGTACCGTATAGCCACCTTTCCTTTGCTGATGGTGGAATCAACTTCAAAGTGGATGTATTGACGGCTGAAGTCGAAATATCCATTATCTTTTAACAGCAGATCTATTCGCTCCCGTTCTTTATTAATGGCTGATTGACTGAACCTCTCATTCAATTTGATCAGGCCGTTTTTCTCATTCATCAAAACCAGATTAAGCACGGCTGAATCCTGAATTTGATAAATGATACTGTCAAAAAAATAAGCCCTGTTGGGTTGTAGCTCATACTTTACGGCAATCAGTTTTTTCTTTTCGCCAATACGAGCGGTAATGTTTCCATTAAAATAGCCATTAATAAAAAGGAAGTTATCGAGTCTTTCTTTCGTTATTTTAACGTTGATTGTATCATAAACAGAAACAGGTTCACCCCATTGCATGAATAAATTTCCATTCTCAATGCGATCTTCAATAACTGCGATCTTTTTTTGTTTGTGATATAGGATGTTAGCCTTTTTTTGTTCCTTGTCGGTGGCTTCTATCTTTCGATCAAACTTTGCCTCTTTGGCAACCTTTTTATTGTAGAACTTTTCATAGTTATAATGCCTTACGCCCATATAGTACATCCAAACCAGAGAATGTATAGGAAGCAAGGGGATTTTACGGTTGCTGTTTTGTTCGTATAATGAAGTGGTTCCGGTCTTATCAAATCCTTTGGGGGCTACAACGGATTGACTATATAGCATCTTCTGATTTTCTTGCAGGTATTTTGTGCCCAAACAACCTGACAATAATCCAGGTAATAAGGAGAACCACAGAAAATGTATATATTTCTTTCTCAAGTCAGTCAATATGATCTCTAAAGCAAGAATCAAGTTCATCAAATCTTTGCAAGTAAAGAAATACCGAAAACAGGAGCAATCTTTTGTGGTGGAAGGAGAAAAGAGTGTTCTTGAAATTCTGAAGTCGGACTACGATGTAACCTTGATTGTAAGCACACCCGCTTTTAAACTGACACATTACAGAAAATTAAACAAAAAAATTGAATGGCTGGAAGCTAGCGAGGATGAATTGGCATCTATGGGCTCCTTTAAAACCAATCAGTCTGTATTGGTTGTCTCCAAAATGAAGGAGGCACATAAGCCAGAAAACGCGTCTTCGTGGGTATTGGTATTGGATGATATTCGTGATCCCGGAAATCTGGGTACAATAATCCGCACCGCTGACTGGTATGGTATTAAGGATATTGTGGTGTCAGAAGAAACGGCTGACTTTTATAATCCAAAGGTGTTGCACGCTTCCATGGGCTCGTTTTGTCGGGTTAGTTACTATACTACAGACTTGCCATCCTACCTGGCCGGTGTGCCCGGAAAAATATATGGCACATTTTTAAAAGGTGTGGACCTTCACACCATAAAAAAGCCAATACCGGGGCATTTGGTTATTGGCAATGAATCGGAGGGGATACATCCGTACCTGGAGAAACACATTACTGATAAAATAACTATACCGGGAATTGGTGGGGCAGAATCGTTAAACGCAGCTGTAGCCACCGGAATTGTTCTGGATAATTTGATTCGTTTACAAAAATGATCCGCTCTTGTCGGCTGCCTCTTCCATGACCATCTTAGAATTGTCTTTACCGAGATAATTGTCGATCATATAATGCCCCAAATAAATCAGGGGCGTAAGTAAAATGGCAACCAGGAATTTATAAATGTAATTGGTGATACCGATGGCAAAAATTTGTTGATTTGAAAACACACCGTAAAAGGCAATGAACAAAACAACGAAGCTGTCGATAAGTTGAGAAACCAGTGTTGAGCCCGTAGCGCGGAGCCACAAATATTTAGTGCCCGTGACCTTACGAAGTTTTTGAAAACAAAAACATCGACCAACTGGCCGACTAAAAAGGCTACGAGCGAGCCGACAATAATGCGCAGTCCCTGACCGAAAATTTTATCAAAAGCATACTGAATGTTAAAGTAATTGCCGTCAGCATCCTGATTATTGGCATCGAGCCACCAGTCGGCCGGTGGCAGCTCCATGGTCAGAAAGATGACAAGAAATGAATAGGCAATTAATCCTGCAGTGAGATAGCTAATCCGCTTTACACCCGGCTTCCCAAAATATTCATTGATCAGATCGGTGGTTACAAATACTACCGGCCAGATGATCGCACCAGCCGTGAGGTTAAAATCCATGGTAAACCCCAGGATGGATAAATTAGCCGGTTGAAGTCCGAGGGCTCCTTCACCGGAAAAGATTTTCACGCCAATCATTTCGGCCACCAGTGCATTGGTGATGAAGATACCAGCGAGTATGATGAAGAGGTTAGTTTTCTTTTTCTCGAGAATCGGATCGATCATTCGTCAAGATCAATGGTTTCGCCTTCAATCGCAAGAGATGTGTTTTGAAAAACAGATTGAGCCTCAACGAGTAGCGGTTCCAGATCACGGTAGCGGGCTGAAAAGTGTCCAATTAACAGTTTACCTACACTGGCGGCCTTCGCCTGAGCTGCAGCTTGTCGGGCGGTACTGTGCAGCGTTTCCAGTGCCTTTTCTTTCTCGCTTTCCATAAACGTAGATTCATGGTAAAGGACATCTACCTTTTTGATGATAGATAGGATTGATTGATCGGGAGCAGTATCAGAGCAATACGCATAACTCCATGATTTCTTTGGCGGCAATGTTAGTTGTTTGTTGGTAAACAGTACGTTTCCGTTTTCATCCCTGATCTCATGCCCTAGTTTAAGACTTGCTATTTGTTGTAAGGAAATATTTTTGGGAAGCTTTTCTTTATTAATTTTTCTGGGTTTGGACTTTTCTTTGATCAAGAAACCAACACAAGGTATTTTATGGCGAAGAGGAATTGTCTCTACCGACAAGACATCATCTTCAAAAATAATTTGTGAGGGTGAAGAATCTATTTCGTGAAATATAAGATTAAAGTTTAATGCTGACCGGGCATGTTTCAGTTGTAGCGTAATAATTTCATCCAGTCCGCGATGGGAGTAAAGATGCAAATCATTGGTTCTGCGTTGCAGTTGGAGAGAGAACAACAAACCCATGAGGCCAAGGTAGTGGTCTCCGTGCAGGTGACTTATAAAGATGTGGTTAATCTTGTGGTAGGGCAGATTAAATCGCATCAGCTGCATTTGCGATCCTTCGCCACAGTCAATAAGAAAATGTCGGTTTTGAATAGTAAGGAATTGAGAAGACGGAAATCGATTGTACGCAGGAAGCGCTCCGCTGGATCCCAGAATGGTTATTGAAAATGACACCGAAAAAGAAAATTCCTAAGACGAAGGAAAAGAAACAAGGGAAAGAGAAGAAATTATTCTCCGCTCTTCATATCCTTTTCAATCTCATGCATGAATACCCGGTCAATCGCTTCTTCCACTGTGGGTAGAATCGTGAGGACACTATCCAGTTGAGATATTTTAATCAGTTTGTGGGTATGATCGGATAAGGCAGTCAGTACAAAAATACCGCCATCCTCCTGAACCACGCGATTACCCACCAGCAACGCACTAAGTCCTGATGAGTCGGTATATTTTACATCTGTAAGGTCAAGAATTATATTTCTAACGCCTTCTGCGTGCAATGTAATCATCTCGGATTTCAGATTCGGAGCGATGCTGGAGTCCATTTTCTCCTCATGCAGGCGTATCAGGCTGTATTTCTCTTGTTTATCGATCGTATATTTCATGCTCAAAAATAGATTAATTTTCTATGCATTTAACGATGTTTTGCTCAATTCGTTCCAAAAGATTAGAATAATCTACAGGCTCCAATTGCCGACTGGTAACTTTTTCATATAGTTCTTTATACCGGGCACTGATACCCTCAACAATAGCATCTGTCATCTGCGGTACGTGTTGTCCTTCTTTGCCCTGAAATCCATTTTCAATTAACCACTGCCGGACAAATTCTTTTGAGAGTTGTTTTTGTGGTTCGTTCTTTTGTTGTCGTTGTTCATAACCGTCTTTATAAAAGTAACGGGAAGAATCAGGGGTATGCACCTCATCGATCAAATAGATTTTTCCCTTGTGCAAACCAAATTCATATTTGGTGTCAACAAGAATCAAATCTTTTTCTGCTGCCAATTCCGATCCTTTTTTGAAAAGCTTTAGAGCATACTCTTCCAGTTTAGTATAATGCTCTTCAGTAACCAGCTTGCGTTTAATAATTTCGGCTTTTGAGATATCTTCATCATGGCCAACTTTTGCTTTCGTGGTGGGTGTAATGATCGGAGCGGGCAATGGATCATTTTCTTTTAATCCATCAGGAAGCAAGACGCCACACAGAATTCTTTTGCCGGCTTTGTACTCCCGGGCAGCATGACCAGCCAAGTAACCACGAACAACCATTTCTACCGGGAATGGGTCGCATCGAAATCCAACTGTTACGTTCTGATCCGGATGATAGGTTACCCAATTAGGAACTAAATCTTTAGTGGCGCTAAGATTGATGGCAGCAATTTGATTCAGGATGCGGCCTTTATCCGGGATGGCTTTTGGCAGGACGACATCAAAGGCCGAAATCCTGTCCGTTGCCACCAGCGCCATAACATCGCCAAAGTAATAGACATCACGAACTTTGCCCCGGTAAAATCCTGTCTGGTTTTTGAATTTGAAATTAGTTTCTTTAATAGCCTTCATGGAAGGCTGCAAAATAGGGAACTAATTAATGCGACCAAAACTGGATTTATCTATTTCTCCTCAATAAGGAGGCCGGCTTTAAAAGTATACGTTTTGATCAGATTTCCCTGCTCGTCAAACTCTTTCCAATCGTTGTGTTTCTTATTGGCGATGTATTCACCCTGTTCTTTAATTTCTCCATTAGGGTAATAGCTGGTATATAATCCGTGCTGCCGGCTGGACCGGTACTCACATTCAGATTGTAGTTTACCATCTTCGAAATAGTTCTTTACAGTTCCCGTAATCAGGTTAAACTGGTACGTTTCTTCAACTTCCTTTTTACCATTTCGGTAATAAGTCGTTCTTGGCCCATGTAATTTTCCATTGTCATAGGTTTCTTTGACTTTGCTCGTTTTACCATCTTCATAATAAAACACCCAAATTCCATGAGGCTTTTCTTTTCTATAATTCTTCAGGTCAATCGGGTTGCCTAACGAGTCAAACGTTTCCGCTTTTACATCAATCCCTGAAACCGCTACCTGCTCCCGCATCTTTATATTTCCATTCTGATAATAGGCTTCATTTAGTCCGACTTTTGTTCCATCCTTGAAATGAAACTTGTGAAGAATTTCACCGGTTGGATAAAAAGCTGTGTTATCTCCATCAAGCCGGCCAGCGGTAAAATGTCCTACCAATAAAAGATTGCCCTCCCGATCATAATTTTTGAACTCACCGGTTTTCTCCCCTTCATTCATGATGCTGACGGTTTCAAGTTGCCCATTGGTATAGTAGGTTTTATAAAAGCCGCTCATGATACCGTCCGCATAGTTGGCTTCACTTTGCATGGTGCCGTCTTCGTAATAGGTCCGTGTCATTCCGTTGGGCTTCTGGTTTTGTACATGATCTCCTTTTGGAGATTGCCATTCGGATAATATTCACGAACAAGGCCCTCGGGCTTTCCCTTTATAAACAGGCCTTCACTTTTGATAGACCCTGAATCAAAATAAGAATGTACACTGTCAACAAGATGATTGTTTAAATAAAACGCCTTCTGCATTGGCTTTCCATCTTCATCAAAAACAACTACAGGTCCGTGACGCAATCCGTTGGCATATGAAATCCTGCGTTGCAAAATTCCATTTTCATAATACTCATGAAATTCACCGGAACGTTTCCCGTTCGAAAATGCACCTTCCAGTTCAACGTTTCCATTTTCGTAAAATCGCTTGTACGGTCCATCAAGAATATCAGGATTATCAGCCAGCACAAAATAGTCTTCCTGAATTTGCTTCCGCTGAGTATCGTAATATTTTTTTTACAGGTCGTTGAGCCAACGATACAGAAACGATGACGAAGAGCAGAAGAGTAAGATGTAACTTCATATGAAATTCATTCTTCCAACGAAAAAATACCATGCTATGGTATAAAGCGAACTGGAAACTTATCCTATAAATTTTCGATCACCAGGGCAGAGGCACCTCCGCCTCCATTACAAATCCCCGCCACTCCAATTGTTGCGTTATTCTGTTTTAAAACATTGGCAAGCGTCACGGATATTCGCGCTCCTGAAGCACCCAGGGGATGACCCAGTGCCACCGCACCTCCATTGACATTTACTTTTTCAGGATCGAGTCCTAGTTTGATGTTGTTGGCAATGGCTACCGCTGAAAACGCTTCATTAATTTCATAGTAGTCAACTTGTTTCTGATCAACGCCTGCCATCTTCATGGCTTTTGGAATAGCTAAGGATGGAGCTGTGGTAAACCACATTGGATCATGAGCTGCATCTGCGAATCCCAAAATTTTAGCCAGTGGTTTTATTCCAAGTTCCTTTGCTTTCTCCTTGCTCATCAGGATCACAGCCGAAGCCCCATCATTAATGGTGGATGCGTTCGCGGCAGTTACCGTTCCCTCTTTTCCAAATACGGGACGCAGACCTGGAATTTTATCAAAATTGACATTCTTATATTCTTCATCTTCGGCAACGGTAGTGACATCTCCTTTACGACCGGTTATTTCCACGGGGATTACTTCATCGTTGAATTTTCCTTTTGCCCAAGCTGCGGCTGAACGCTTGTAGGAATTGATGGCATAGTTATCCTGATCCTCGCGTGAAATTTTCATTTCTTTTGCTGTGTTGTCAGCGCAAACACCCATGGCACAATGATTATATACATCGGTTAATCCATCAAACGCCAGTCCATCCAACAATTCTCCATTCCCGTATTTGTAGCCATATCGGGCTTTCATCAGGTAATAAGGGATGTTGGACATACTTTCGGTACCACCGGCCACCACAACATCATTACTTCCGAGCATGATGGATTGAGCACCTACCATCATGGCTTTCATACCGGAAGCACAAACTTTATTGATGATAGTGCTCGGAATTTCATAACCAAGTCCGGCACCAACCGCTACCTGAGTTGCAGGTGCCTGACCTAATCCCGCACCGATGACATTGCCAAAATAAAGTTCCTGTACCTGTTTAGGGTCTAGATCAATTTTTTAAGGGCGGCTTTCACAGCAGTGGAGCCTACGTTGGAATTGCAGTAAGTCCGGAGAGACTGCCTCCAAAACTTCCAATGGGTGTACGTACTGCGGAAACGATATATACTTCTTTCATGATGTAGTCTTTAGTTGATAGTTCTGTGACTTAAATATTTTGATTTTGAATAATTGGCATTTGGTCTAATGTCTTGCTTCCGATACTGCACTCACCAATCCGGTTTACTTTTATCTTTTGGTTTGGTTGCTTTACGTTTGTTTTGTTGCAGATATTGAATCTCCTGATTTTTCATTGCTTCCAGAATCATTCGTGCCTTTTCTTCACTGATTTGCATTTCCTTTAGCTTTTCAGATAGGGAAGGAGGAGCTTCCTGCTCTTTATTTTCCTGCTCTTCGTTTTGTTGCTCTTCCTGGTTTTTCTTTTCCTGTTCTTGTTTTTCTTTCTTTTGTTCTTCGTTTTGTTTTTGCTCCTGGTCTTTATTCTCCTGATCTTTTTGATCTTTGTTTTCCTGCTCTTTCTGATCTTTGTTTTGATCCTGCTTCTGCTGTATTCTTTTTGTTGTTTCCTGTTTTTCCTGCTCTTTCTGATCCTTGTTTTGGTCCTGCTGTTGTTGCTGTTCTTTTTTCTGCTCTTCCAGTTTCTTCTTTACCATCTCATAATTGTATCGGGCCCCTTCGTTAGCCGGATCACGCTTTAATGATTGTTTGAAATTAGTAAGAGCATCTTCAAAATTTCCCTGCCGGTTTGACAATACACCCATTTGCTGGTAGGCTTGAGATTGGTATTTTGGACTTTTGCTTTGAGTTAAACTCTGATACGCGCTATAGGCGTTGGCAGTATCTTGTGCATGAAAATATGAATGGGCAAGATTTAAGCGCACCTCATCTTCATTAACATCCATCGAGTCGATCAGAAAACGATAGGTGTCGATCGCCTTTTCATATTCACCTTCGGTAAAGGCTTTCTTAGCTTCAGACTTTAATGAATTGATTTTTCCTATTTTGTCAATATCAATCGACAGTAAGGAGGCCATTATCAATAAATAGGCAAATTTCATATTTGAACCGTCTTTATGTTAAGTATAACATCCAACATAATTAACCCTAAAGCAACCAATAAGAAGTAATAATACCGGTTGGCTGACACATCCACAAAACGGGTATCCTTTAATTCTCCCTCTATCCGGCTTATTGTATTTATTAATCGAGAAATGTCATTTTTAGTTTCGTTAATCTCAAAATACTGGCCTCCTGTATTGCTGGCAATGGATTGAAGCGAGGATGAATTAAGCTTTGAAACAACCGTATTTCCGGATTTGTCAGTTTTATAACCTCTTGCTGCAAGCAATTGGCTTCCTTTTTCAGTACCAATTCCCAGTGTAAACAATTTTATGCTATTATCGTTGATATCATTCACGGCTTCGTTGGTTGTATCTCCAAAATCTTCACCATCGCTGATCAATACAATGACCTTTGATTTTTGCCGAGAACTGGGTTCATCCTCATCATCCAGTTTCTTCAGGGCCATGCGCAACGGAGGTCCAAAATCAGTGCCCGATGATGGCACCAGGCCTGTGTTCATGGTTTCAATAAACAAGTTCAGCGCGTTTTGATCATACGTGAGCGGGCATTGCATAAAGGATTCCGAGGAAAAAATAATAATACCGATACGATCACTATTAAAAGAAGCCACAATCTTTTTCAATTCAAATTTTACCTTCTCCAATCTTGTAGGTTGTATATCAAAGGCATCCATTGATTTGGAGAGGTCTACACAAATCATAATATCTTTCCCAACAGATTTTATTTCACGCTTGGATTCACCAAATGAAGGACCGAGGTAGGCGATCAATAAAAGTGCAAAGACAATACTGCGAAGAAATAATTTTATAAAAACATTCTGATAGGGGGTGTTCAGTGACCTTCCAATCCGCACTACACGGATCACATAGAACAGGTAAAAAATGAGAAATGCTGAAATCAGGATTATTTCCTCCCAACCCGGCTCACGAAACCACACCATGCTAAATTATTCACCACAAAAATAATAATTATCCTGGTTAGCACTTGCTAATGGCAGTGTTTTAAAAGTAGGATGAAATCCCGAATTGGAACCTGCAGTCTTCGAGGGGGGATTACCAAACAAATCCCTCTCCCACATGTAGCGGTAATTCAAACGTATAACGGTTTGAGATGTAGGTCGCCATGACAATCCGGGTAGGACAGAAACCATATCGTCATAAATATTTTCATTGGTCTCTTCAAACGTTCCAATATTCCAGTCGACATATTCAAAGCGGCAACTGGCATTGATAACAGAGCGTTCGAATCCAAAGAGAGGTTTTTGAAATATTGGCTGAACAATATCCAGAAATCCACCGGTTTGCTTTTTGCCATATTGCTGGGTATACGTATCAGGGATATCGACAAAAACCCAAGCCCATTCCGTGGTAATGTAGGTATTGCTGCCGGGTAAAATTGTATTAAAATCAACTGCCCAACTATCCACACTTCTCTTCTCATCCATCGTAAGGCCACCGACTTCAAACTGATTATAAATTCCACCCATATAGGAGAGACCAAGTTCTCCAATTTTTTTGTTCCTCAACGCAATCTTTGTGGTGACTAAAGGGATGCCATTAAAACTCTCCTCGAAGCGATCTGGATTTGCCTTGGATGCCGGCAGGAACGTTTTGTTTTGATCATTGCTTATTATCGTATCGTCAAATCCGTTGGTGAGGTACGCTTCATACGCATACACCCAGTCGTTTTTGAAAAGTTTACCGTACAATCCAAAGCCTACGTTGCTCCACGTTGCGGGAAGAAGTTGGGTGGCAGAGATTGGTCGATCGATGAATTCCCACTTCGGTCCATCATGATTTTGATTGAAGGCGCCAATCGGGTTCATGACAATGCCTCCACGCAAATTGAGTAACGGATGAAATTCAAAATCAAGTGATGCAAATTCAATGTTTATTTCTTTGGTACCCCCTTCAAACTCGATCTCCGTTAAGAATTTTAATCTGCGTGAAATACCCGAGGCAATAAACAACGTAAGTCTCCTCATCTGGAATTGATGACCATCACTGACTCCATCGGTTCCCAGGTGCTGGTAATTCGCTTCAACGTAGCCCCCAACAGAAACCGGAGTTTTGCCAACTCCTAAAAAAGGACGATTGTAAACAGCATCCATATTAAGAAGGAGTTTGGAGGTATCCACAGCTGTTCTTTTAAACAAGGTAGAGTCAACCTGAGCATTGGCAACTTGCATTGAAAGAAGAGAGGACATAATTAAAATATATGTTCGTAAAAATCTCATTTCAATTCAATGATAAGTTTGTCAGCTTCTGACCTTACGTTAAACGTTCTAAGATTATTTTCAGCAGGTCCCTGTGTGGCTTTTCCTTCATGATTAAATTCGCTGCCATGAGCCGGGCAAACTAAATGATCTCCCGCGGCAAGCAATTCCGTTCCCTGGTGGCTGCACATCATCCATAATGCTTTGTAGGATGAATCCTCATTCTTAAAAAGATAGATGGGGTATTCTAATTTTTCATTACTCACAATAATGAATTGCCTACCGGGTGATTTTTCCGTTTCACTGAATTCAGATTGCAACACGGACAAGCCGTCAGTTTCCATAGTTCCAGAAACATATCGTGTGCCTGCACAACCGGAAATAGTGAGTGGAAAAATCGAGAGACCAAGGCATGTAGCACATGAATGGAAAATGAAATCGCGCCTTTTCATATTAAAGACTTTCAAGGAATTTGATAAGAGCCCTTTGTTCATCCGCGGTCAATGCCTGGTAGTTTGTCCTGACACCAACTGCTTCACCACCGTGAAGAGAAATAGCCTCTTCAATGCTGTTGGCACGACCATCATGAAGTAAAAAATACTGACCACCTTGTGAATTTTTTGAAAGTCCAAGCCCCCACAACGGAGGTGTTCTCCATTCCGCGGTTGTTGCTGAGCCTTCCGTATACCCGTCATCCAATGCAGGTCCCATATCATGCAAGAGAAGGTCGGTGTATGGATAGAATGTTTTGTTAGAGAGGCCGCTGATTGGTGAAGTACCGGTAGTCCATTGTGCTCGATGACATTTTTCACAACCAATAGTCATAAAAAGGTTTTTACCGAGCGATATTTCTGCATCTTCTTGTCTGGGAATAGGAGCCTTTAAAGTTTTCAAATAGAAAACAACATTGTTTATGGTCTCATTGGATATTTCGGGATCAATTTCAAGATTGGAATAGGTATCAATCGGTTCGAAGAAAGATGTTATTCCAATATCCTGGTTATAGGCATTGGATGTCTGTTGCAGTAAATCATAAACGGAGGCTTTTTTCCAAAGCGCCCGATATATTTACCACCTGCGATATCGCTGTTAGCTCGGGGTGGTGAATAGGATTCCAAATCAATCCGATTGGGTCTTCCACTTATTCCATCCATGTCCGCATCATGGGGATCAGCTCTTGATAAAATGTCGTTATCGGTGACAGCATCAAGAAAGCCTAATCCAGTATTTGCGGGAGGCGTTAGTTTAGTAGAAGTAACCCCGGCAGGCAATTGTTCAGGTGTAAAGCCAGGAATTGCACGGTGTTGCAATTGTGGGCCTCCCTGATTGAGGTATTGATTTCCGGAAGAACCGGTTTGCCCGAAGCGTGTTAGGGTTGTAAAAGGGTGTCCTTTTCCATCCCCGGGATGGCACGATCCGCAGGATGTGGCTACAAAAATTGGCCCCAGGCCATTATCAGCATGAAATATTTCATCGTT
>JAAUQD010000024.1 GCA_012032815.1 Flammeovirgaceae bacterium | reverse complement strand
GTTAAAAATCTCAACTATAGTATATACCTGTTAGAGTGACCAGGTCACTCGATCTTTCCTTCTAAATTTGTCTTCATCAGCATGATGGTCTGCAAACCGCCCATTATTGTTGTGCCCAGAATTACGTACCCGCCATCACTGGCCTGAATAATACTGGCAGCCACATCATCATTGCGACTTCCAAATGCTATAGCAGGAAACGTCTCATCACCAAACGCATTGATCTTAATGAGGTAATAGTCTTTACCATCCGCGGTTTCAATAGCCCCGATCATGACCACACCACCATCCTGTGTGCCGCAAATGGAATAGCCAAAGTCATCCTGGTTTTCCACTCCGTACCTTTCCTGTGAAAGGATATTTCCGTCATCATTTATCAATGTAAACTGAATATCATTGTCACCGGCAGTTGTTGTTGTAGTGCCAATCACAGCAAATCCGGCCCCATAGCGACAAATGTCATTTCCTGTTTCATTAAGAATTGGATCACCGATTTGTAAATCAAATTCAGTTCCAGCTTCATCGGGGAATGTTTTTACCAAACGGATATCGGAATTGTTGTTATAATCTACAGAGCCTGACCAGAAAATTGAAGATTGGCTGCTCGTAAATAATTTATTCGCCAGCACAGTTTGACCATTACCATAAGGTCTTGTCCATACCGTTGACAAATCTGAAATAGCCAGTTCAGAAAGCAGCATGTTTTCTGTCAGTGAAGTCGTTGAAGTTCCAAGTACCAACAAATTACCATTGGCGCCCTGCGTTATGGCCTTACCAAGAATAGAAGAACTGTGGTTAATGACAGTTGATTGTGTTTGTACTCCAAGGGCATCAGTTGTCATGACTAACATGCCTGAGCCGGCCAGATCAATGGTTTTCCCTTGTTCTACACTATCACCCACAATGGCATAACCACTCACGGCACCTGCGCCATCTTTAATAATATGAACGGCACTACCCCGCCAACTTTGCGGTGGAGAAGCAGCATCAAAAGGGTAGGGTGGATAAGACTTCTGCCATTCAGTATTTCCGAACTCATCGGTTTTAATAAGCTTAATTTTATAATACGTTGTGGAATTAGCGGCATCAAAAAATTCTGTAGTGCCTAAAATAATGAACCCTTTATCCGGTGTTTCCTGCACCATCTGTGCTTCATCATTGGCTCCACCATTAAAACTTCGTACAAATGTAGCGGGTGCCCCAAGTTCTAAATTGCTTTCTGTACAACCCGCTACGAGGGCAACCAAAATCAGTAAATATCTTCTCATTTTATCGCCAGTTTTTTGGGTTTGAAATACGGGTACATGATACCCACGTTGATCATCAGGCTTTGAATCCTCATATCATTGCTCGTATAGCCATAATCAAACGTCTGTTCTATGTTGGTGCGGTTTGATGAATCGATGATATTGTTGATACCGAACTTATACCGGATGTCAGCAAGAAGGTATAGGCCACCAATTTTCTTCTTAATTCCGCCTCCGGCAATAATGGAATAGTTGAGTGGATTGTACCGGTCTTTTTCATCAACCGATGGACCTGTGACGGTAAAACCACGGAAATCTGAAACTAAAGTTCCTTCCGCTCCAACAATGTAGCTAACTGTCGGACCTAACGTTACAAAGAATTGGGTTTCCACCGAATTCTTAAAAGCATATTGCACGAGTAAGTTCAGGTCCAACCAGTTTTGTGAGACCACCGATTCGACTCTGCCAAAATTTTCGCCCGTGTTTTCATCAATACTCAAGGCTTCATTAGCGTATGAAAATTTATGATTCGTAAATGCTATTTCAGGTGCACCAAAGAAATCTCCAAAGAGTTGCTTTTCAAAATAAAGTCCAAACTGAAAAGAATATTGCTGTGATGCTTCACCCTGTCCTACACTTGTGCTGCCAACATAATAATTACTGATGTTCCAGGGATAAGAGGTATTACCTCCAATTTTTATCCCGGCAGACCACACGGGTTTATGCCGGAAAGTATTAAACAAAGCAACAAATTCAGGAGGATCAACGGCCTCGTTTGGTGCATAGAAGTGTTCATTATTTAAAATATCCATCATCGCCTGATCGGCTTTATCATGCTCCTCAAGGTAGATGTAGGATAATACAACAAGTCGGAGGGCGTTGGTGCGTTCTACTACGGAGAATTCAACACCATCAATACAACCCTGTAATATACCCGGGACTTCCTGTAATCGACCCGACTCGTAGGTGGATTGAGCCAGCCTGAGTGTCTGAGCGCAACGCGATGCTTGCTCCTGCGCTGCCACAACACCCACACTGAACAATCCGATTAAAAAAATGACACTTCGTTTCATCAAATTCTATTGTTTATTTACTGGTAGATTTTTACACGTTGCTTCGTAGTCGATGTCTTCAGCAACATGTATTTTCCATTCTTCCTGGGTCATGTTGCGGCTAAGTTCACCGCATAAGATGCCTGCCATTGTTTCAATTTTTGTTGGCCATGCATGAATGCTAAAATCTGTTTTGGCCTCACCCCGCTCAATTTGATCTTTCACACTATTTATTCCGGCAAACAATTGTTCGTCATTCGGTGTAAAAGCAACACTCCACACCCAGTCATGATCGCTCAAAACGATAGGGGGGAAATTCAATTGATTAAAATTCCAAAGGCGAATGGAGAAGTCCTTACTTGATGTAGCCATGAATGTTCCATTATGATTGAACTTTATGTGTTCGATAGCGCCAGTGTGTCCGGGTAATTCACGAATAACAACTCCATTATCTATTATTTTAATCTGACCGTTATTGTCACCGGCAATTATTCGTCTTCCTTCAGGTGCGAAAGCCACAGAGGCAATACCTGTTTTTGAAAGGTTTATTACCGTTTCGGCAAAGTCATTATAAATATCCCAGATGTAAACATTTCCGTTAAATCCTGCGCCCACTAATTTGGTTCCGCTCACATTAAGGTCTAGTGACATGATTTTTTCCTTAGACTTCACCACTTCGCGCACTGTATTCATATCGGAGTACTTGATGCTTAATCCACCATTGTCACGAGCATAGAATCCTTTTCCGTCCGGGGGTGAATTTAATATCACCAATTGCATCCACATACCCAGAAATTTTCTTTGGCGGTGCATTGTGATTGTGCAAGTCGTAGAGTTCCACATAATTATTCTTGGAATCAATCGTATGTAAGCCACCCACAGCCATTTTGTCCTCGTTGGGATTAATGTCAAACGAGTAGATTAAATAATCAGTCCGCTCACCAACAATTTCAGTCGCCTCCCATTTATTATTCTGATAATTCCAAAGAAGAATTTTTCCGTCTGTACCACCTGAATAGATGTGGTTACTGCTTACCCGGGTTTCAAGGGCTCGAACCGAGTTTTTATGTCCTTCCAAACTTAACGTAAGAGGATGCTTCTTAACTTCAAGGGCAGAGAAGAGTCCATTGAAAATATCGTTGTCATACGGATAGCCATTAAACGATGCGTGAAAGTTGTGCGCCTGTTGAGCCACAAGTGCCTCCTGTTCAGGATTGCTGCTTAAGTCTTTAGACTTAATGGCCATCGCTTTCGCCACAGCAAGCATTCTTTCCTTCTTTGCTTTCTCCTCATTAACACGAGCTATTTCTGCATTTTCCTCAGCCTTTTTTTGATTTGCTTCAGCAAGTTTTTGATTGTTTTCAGCTCGTAAAGCATTTCTATCCGCCAATTGCCTTTGCTCTTCGGCTAATAATTGTGCTATTCTGGCTTCTTCTGCATTTTGTTCGGCAATTCCTTTTTGTGCTAATGCATCAGCTTCCGCAATTCTTGCTTTTTCCGCATTCTCTTCAGCAATTTTTTGCTGCTCACGAGCATTTGCTTCCGCGGCTTTAGCTAATTGTTCATTTTCTACAGCTAATTTCCGTTGTTCCTCTGCCAGTGTTCGTTGATAAACCGCAAACACTAAACCTAAAAGTGCAACGATCGTAAAGAATCCCATTACACCGGCCGTGATACGGGCACGTTGTAACTTTCTTTTCTGCTCGAGTTCTTTAATCCGCTGTTCGGTCTCAAACTCTTTTTTGGAGTATTCCAAAAACACCATCGTCCGCTCAAAGGCAGGATGGTAGCGTTGTCCCCAAACAATGGTTGGCTTGTGTTTCGCCTGCCAGTTAAGGGCCAGTTGTAAATCGGGTGGTCTCCATAAACCGGCCTTGCCTACCTGGTACATCGATGCGGCCTCGGCCAGGCGGTGATACATTTGCACGGCATCCGCTTCATCATCCACCCAGTTTTTCAATCGCACCCAAATCCGCATCAAACTTTCATGCGAAATATCCACCATCGATTTCGAGTGAAGGTCGAGGGTATACGCAGGTGTTAATAGTGACCTTCCGGGTTCACGGAATTTATCCAACACCCCCATCAGATCTTCCTCTGATACATCCGCGATGGCGGCAATTTCATTCAGTCGGGTAGGTCTGCGAATACCAAAGTTCTCACCCCGTTTTTCTGTGATGGCTTTAAAAAGAACTTCACAAATTCGTTTCTGATCCTCGTCAAGTTCATCGTACGCTTCATTGGCGTGCATTGACAAGGCTTCGGACATGGTGCCTATGGCCTCATAATGTTTTAAGTCGAGCGGCTCATCATCGTAGTCTTTGAATTTTGCCCAATAACTCCAGGTACGCATCAATGAGTGTTGAAGAATCGGTAACTGATCGGGGTTGTCACCTAAATCATTTAATAATTGCTGCACCAAGCGAGGAGCGATGTGCGCACTTCCCACTGCAACCGGACCTTCAATGGCTCTGCGCTTTTGATCGCGCGTCATTTGTGGAATCAGGTAATGGGAATCGTTGATCTTGCGTGTTAAGTCAGGGAACTGAGCACAATCACCAATAAAATCAGAACGCATGGTGATGGCGACATAAATAGGAGAGTCGGGATAGTTCACCGCTTCCATTAACAGGTTAACGAAAGCCAGCGTTTCGTTAATGGAGTTGGGATCTGTGCTATCTTTAAAACGGAACAATTCCTCAAACTGGTCAATCAGGATCAGGTAATTGATGTCTTCTTTTCTTCTTGATTGCTGAATCGCTTCCACCAACCCAAGTGAACTGCTTCGCAATAGTGTTGATACAATAGTGCGTTTTATCTTTTTGTCTTCAACGCCTGCTGTTTCGTAATCGGCAGTTACTCCAAGCAATGATTCAGCAAGGTTATCTACCGGATTAGCACCCGGGCGTGAAACGACTACCTCCCAGTTGGGGCTTGCATCGGTAAGGAAACCTCCATATAAGATGGGAAGTACACCACAATAGATAAATGAAGACTTACCACTTCCGGAAGGACCGATGACGCCTACAAAACGGTTCTTTGAAAGTTTTAAAAGTACTTCATCGCTTTGCCCTTCTCGTCCGAAGAAGAGATGACTCTCATCAATTTTAAATGGACGTAGTCCGGGAAACGGGTTGTCGACCCCAATTTGGGATTCAACTCCTTGAATTTCGTCTACTTGCTGGCTCATGGTATTATGGGTTAAATTCTTGTAAAAACATTTTTAGTGATTCAATGGATTTGTTGGCTTCACCAGAAATCAAAACCATATCATTCTTTTTATAATTATCGAGATCGGCTTTATTAGAAGAGGTAGCTACGATGGCTTTCGCTTTAATGGGTTTGTTGCGGCCAAAGCCGGGTGCTTTCAAAAGATCAAGCACTTTCATTTGCACCCACTGATCGTTTACTTTTCCTTTAAAGATAACAGCGCCATCCAGTTGGCGAAGGTTGTCGATGTGTTGTTTGCGTACCTCGAGAAGGTCACCCTCAAAAGCGGGGTTTAGAATCTTGAAACCTGATTTCTCGATCATGTCTTTGAAAGGTTTCACATCTCCTTCATCCACTTTGTCATGGACAAGGTAAATGGCCTTTCCTCCAAAATCTTCTGATTTCTCTTTTTCACGCACGTCAATCAACTTTTCGCGCATAATATTTTTAAAATCTTCCAAAGGTGTTTGCAGAATTTCTGTTCCAGCCTGAGCTTCGGTGTCTCGCCTGATGGATTCAATGAAGGCAGCCTGACGCTCACTGGCATTCTTTAAATTGGGGCTAATCCAAATCAATCTGGAGAACTCTTTCTTTTCTTTTTGATTGATGGCACTCTGTTCAGTAGCTAACTGATTTTGAATATCAACAACTGACTGTTCCGTTCCTTCCGGAATTTCACCGTAAGCACTGCCTACCAGGTGAATGGAAAACGCACACTCCGCTAAATCTTTTTTAATGGACTTTTCCAAATCCTGAACCTGAATGGGGAGCATTTGATTGGGAAGAATAAGGTATCCATATCGCTGCAACTCCCGCTTGATAATGTTTCGTTGTACGGACAGGTCATGACCTGTTTCAGCCAGATAAATGGTCTTGCGTTTGAGAATATTTTTAACATCCGTTTTAGCGCCACCCTTAAGGACCATTAAAGTTTCATTGATATCGTAGGCCAGATCAACCAGTTTCATCCAATACTGCTTCTCCGCTTCCTGGCTGAAGAAGTCAGAATATTCTTTCACTGCACCTGTTTCGGTATCAAGCTGGAACATATCGTACCCGATGGATTCGCGCAGACGAGGAGGCTGCTCCTGGTAGCTGAGGGGGGATTTCATCACTTTACAAATCCTATTATCCTGACCATTGATTGCCTTATTGTAGGCTTCCAACGTATCAAGACACTGGCCGGAGGCAATAAAGTCTTTGGATAGAACTGCAACCATTACTCCAACTGCATCGAGCTTCGATGCCGTAATGGAATCAAATTCGGATTTCAGTACCACATTGGATTTTACTCCTTGCACCTGATAAAGCATAAGCTCCAGAAATTTTTTGAACTGGCTTACCCAGCCCAACTCATTCTTCTGAGCTTCATTATCTTTATCTGCGAATACAATTAACACATCAACTTCTAGTGCCATAGATTAAGCGGTTACTGATTTATATTTTCCGGTAATGTTTCTAATGAGTCCCTGAACCAATTCATGATGGTTTGCCAGCACAAAGTAGAAATCGATCATATTTATTTTGAATACCACAGAACGCTCAGTGGCTTCAAGGTCTTTTAATTTTATAGCGGGTCCTTCCTGAAAGAGGTCACCATGAATTTCGCCTGGCTTCATGGTAATAATTTCTCCATCGATAGTGGTCACCCGAACTTCACCATGGGCTACGATAATAATCGGACTCAGCGTGTCGTCATCAAAAGTTACTTTTTTCCGTGCCGCTAAGTCAAGTGGAATAATTTTATCGGCAAGATCACAAAGAAGGTTTCCGGAAATTCCTTTGAACACAGGAATCTGCTTAATGAACATAACCATTTCCATGTATAAGAAGAAGCCATCATCAAGTCCGTCAAGCAATTGGTTGTTAGCGATGGATGTATCGAGGAACTTTTTGTCCCTTGCTGGCAGGCGTTGTGAAATGGTTTCGTAGGTATTTTTGTCTTTGTTACAAATAACAAAGGCAGCCATTTCCTGAAGCAGCCTGTCCTTGTTGAACATCTGACCGATCAATCCACGACTCACCCTGAAATCCGGCATGAACGCGGCACTGTGAATGGCACAGGCTTTAGTCCACCGATTGGTATAATTGAAATCGCGATTGAGAATATAATTAATCACCTGGATCACATTGTAGTTTTCACGAGGGAAATACGTTTGCAATTTCTCCAGCTTGTCAGAGGCATCATCATCATCCATCAAAGGGATGATTTTTGGCTTCATATCCTGATCTACGAATAAGTCAAGAAGTTCAAGTGCGTAGGCTGTACTATCGGGTGTTCCTGACTCAATATTTTCACGTACCAATTGTACGGATTGCGGATCATACAATAATGAGAGTAATAAGGTGATGTGGTCGTAGTTGTCCCTGACTTCCTCGCGAAGGGCTTCCCTCATAAATTCAAATTCCTCCTTGTCGTCAGGCAATTCTTCAAGGGCGGAGAGGTTCCAAAGCGTCTTGGCCATTTCGGTATCCAACAAATCTTTCACGGCCATGATCTCACGTCCTTTTGCCTGATAACTGATGAACCGTAAGGAATAAAGGATTTGCTTTACAATTCGCTTGTCAGGATAATCCATTTTTTTCCACAACAACTCAATACCTTCTTTGCCACCGATAAAGCCCATGATCTGAATGATCTTAAGCATAATCTGATCAGTCTGTCCTGATTTATGGAAAGCAGTTTCTAATGCTGAAAGTGATTCTTTTCCTCCTTCTTTTAGTGCTGCAGCTGCGTAGTAGCTATAAACAGGTGAGGAGAGCATTTCAATAAGAACAGGAAATGTTTCTGGCCGCTTGGTTTTCCTTGCTGTTGCTAATGCTTCAATTCTAACTTTAGGATCGGCATCGCGGAGCAATTCCAGCAGAATAAAGATTGTTTTTTGACTGACAAGTTTGCGAAGTAGTTTTGTGGCCAGAATCCTATCGGTTTGCTTGATTGACTTACTCAATTTCATCAGCTTTTCAGGAGAAATTCCCAGGAGGTCACTGTCTTCCAGTGCTCCAGCAGCCTGCTGTGCCAAGCCTTTAATTTCATCAGGTTGGTCAACCCCCAGTTCACGAATTTTCTGAAGGGCGAAATCCTTCACCCGGGGAATGTTGCTATCGGCTAAAGACAATACACTGGTTTCGAACAAAGCAGGCTCGAGTTTTTCCATCAGGCGAAGTCCATAAATCACTTTGTCCTCTGTACGGCTTAGTACTTCTTTCTCGAGTACACTATCCAGCGTAAAGTCTTTCTGGATTTCTTTTTCCTTGGATTTATTTTTTACTAAAGAATCCTGAAGTGTTGTGCGGTATCCTTTATACATCTGGTTAACCACGAAATACCACCCTATGAGAATGGGAATTGTAAATATGGTAATGGACAATAAATTGAAAATTTTGAATTGATTAATCAGCACGATCAAACCACCCGCAATAACGGTTGCCAGGGCAGTTACAAAACCTTCCATCTTTGTCTGCGCATTCAATTTTTATTGACCGGTCATGGGTACATAATAAAACTTAAAGCCAGGCTCATCCAGTGCCTCCTTGAAGGAATTGATAAACAACTTGCTCATGGAAACTGTAATGAAGAAGAAAATAATGGCTTCACCACTTGCAGCATCAAATCCGAAGAATGTACCTGTCGCAACAGCAGCAACCGTAAATAAGATCACAATTAGTGGGTTTAGCAGTAACGATACGCGTAGCCCGTAATTGGTCAGAATGTAGTCTGCTCCAAACGTGCTGAATAAAAAGCTGAAGATTACAATAATCGCTTCAAACAAACTGAGGAAGTAGGGAAGGTCAGTTTCGTTAAATCGGATGGTAGTTACGTTGAAGAAGGAGAACTCAATAAACCTTAAGGCAATCATGGATAACACAATAAAGAGCGACATCATGAGGATGTACTTATTGCGAATAAATGATAAGACGGTAATTTTCTTGTGTTCTTTTTCGGAAATTGTAATCTGTTCTCCTCGTAGGTACTTTCCGGATAAGACAATAAATAACAACAAAAAGCCAATTATGCTAAACAGAGCGATGGTATAGAGCGCTTCAATATCAACGCCAAAATTCAAAAGAATAGGAATGGTAAAGAAGGCTAGAATTTGCGCAATCATCGTTCCCACGTCCACACTACCAATTATACGTTTGGATTGCTTCAGGTTGAACATCCGGTTGAAGGCTCCCCAAAAAACCAAAACACATAAAAAGGTAAAGGGCAGGATGAGTGTAAAACCATAATAGTAGAGGTCGTCTACATTTGTAAAGAAGGGTGCACCAAATTCAATACCTGCAGTAAGAACAACGACAATAAACAATGAGCCAATGGCTAAAGCTGGAAAAGGAATCCTCCCTTGAAGGAAGTTATAAATGGCCGTGGCAACTAATCCAAATACTCCGGAAAGAAAAAAGGCTCTGGGTAGGTCTTCAAGTTCGTCAAATAAGTTCAGAAATAGTGTCTGGGAAGCGACCGTTACCGTAGCTAAAAACATTCCCATAAGGAAACTAATGGTGAGCAAAAGGAATACCGGCCCGGATTCGCGGGGCTCGACATCCATCATTTTAAGAATCCTTTCTTTCATAGTTTGGATTTTGGGAAACTAAAGTTGCCCAGAATCCGGCATTTTCCAATTAAATGGATGCTTGATTCATGATTGCGACTCTGCTGATTTTGAGCGAATTGAGTCGTTATTTTTACAATAACTTGATTTCCTTGCCGTTACCCGAGTTTTTTCAAAAAAAGGAAGAAATCATTTATAATAGTTTCAGGGAATTAGTAAAGAACTGTCTCCATAGCTCAGGAATCGATAGTTATTCTGAAGGGCTTCTTTATATACTTTTTGCCAATTCTTACCCAAAAACGCAGCAATTAGCAGGATTAGCGTTGATTTGGGCTGGTGGTAATTGGTAATCAATCCATCGCAAACACGGAATTTATATCCAGGTAGTAAAAAAATGGAGGTAGATCCACTAATTTGTTTTAGGCCATTACTTTCCATAAATGAAAGTATCTCACTGAAAACCAATTCTTTATCAGTTTCATAACTTATCAAGGTTTCAGGATCATTCTGATGTATAATGAATTCACAAGGCCCATGGTGCAGTAACTTTATTCCCCACCAGTAAAGACTCTCAATCGTCCGCATGGACGTAGTTCCAACTGCTATAACGCATTTTTGAGTAATCAATGATTTTACGTTCTCCATCGATACCATTACCTGTTCTTCATGCATTTGATGATCCCTGACTTTTTCAGTCTTGATCGGTTGAAAAGTACCGGCACTGACAAACAAGGTTACATGTTGTATGTCTATGCCCTTCTTATGAAGATCGTCAAATGTGTTTTGAGTAAAATGCAGGCCAGCCGTAGGTGCTGCAACAGCTCCATCATTTTTGGAATATACTGTTTGATAGGTCGTTTCATCGTTGAGGGTAACTTCCCTTTTGATATAGGGAGGTAATGGCGTTTGCCCATTTAGTCGAATGATCTCAGCAAAGGAAAGATGCCGGGGTGTCCAGGTGAATTCCACGTGACAGGATGGACGATCAACCAATCTGGCCTTTAAAGTACCTCGTTCTATTTTCTTTTGGAGAACCAGGTCATCGTTCCATTTTTTAAATTTCCAATGGTACAGCGCCAGGTGGATCTTTCTTTCGCTTCCATGGCTAATTGGACAAGGGGTGATGGTGAGACTGGATCAAGGATGAACACTTCAATGACTGCACCTGATGGTTTTTTAAAACGAATTCGTGCCGGAATTACCCGGGTGTCATTAAAAAAGAGAATAGAGGACTCAGGTAAAAGGGTTGGAAGTTCTTGAAAGGTGCGATGAGATATTTTCCCTTTATTAAATACCAACAGTTTTGACTGATCGCGGGGCTGCATAGGAAATAGCGCAATCCGATGATCAGGTAATTCGTAATTATAATCGTCTGTGTTTAATTCTGTTGTCAAAGGGATAAAATGAAGGGGCAAATTACATTTGAAATTGTATTTACGTGAAAAGGCACGCATATTCGTAGATGCCATTACGCGCCCATCTTTTTAAAAAAACATTTCACTTTGGATTTAGCGCCCGTACCTCAAGAGGATTGATGATGGATCGCACATGCTGGTTTATCAAAATCTGGAATGAAGAAAATCCGGCTGTTTTTGGACTCGGAGAATGCTCCCCATTACCTGGTTTAAGCCCTGATTATGAGGAGGATGCAACGGTTTTGAACAAGATAGTCGATAACATAAACAAAGGGTCATTGACCATTACGGCAACGAATGGCAATGAGATCACTGAATTTATCGATTACTCATTGTCAGATTTTAATCTGGCCAATTTTCCTTCCATTCGATTTGCTTTAGAATGTGCGCTTCTTGATTTAATTCATGGGGGGCAGCGGATTCTGTTCAAAAATAAGTTTCTGGAGGGCGGACGAATACCCATCAATGGTCTGGTTTGGATGGGTGGAATGGATTTTATACTTCAGCAAGTTGAAATCAAAATTCAAGATGGATTCAGATGTGTAAAACTAAAGGTGGGGGGCTAGATTTTGAACGTGAATGTGATATCCTTCAATATATTCGAAGAAAGTACTTTAAGATGGAGGTTACAGTACGATTGGATGCCAATGGAGCCCTTAAACCTGAGGAAGCATTGTATAAATTAAAGGAGTTGTCCAGATTCAACATTCACTCAATAGAACAACCGCTAAAGCCGGGCCATGAATTGTTGCCTGAATTATGTAGAGAATCGCCAATACCTATTGCGCTGGACGAAGAACTAATTGGCGTTCATGATGTAGCTGCAAAGGGAAGGTTGCTGGAAAAAATCAGGCCATCGTTTATTGTTTTGAAGCCTACGCTGCATGGTGGAATTAAGGGAGCCAAAGAGTGGATAGAGTTGGCAGAAAAGATTGGAATTGGTTGGTGGCTTACCTCCGCTCTCGAAAGCAATATTGGACTTAATGCGCTTGCTCAATTTATTTCTGAATACCCTGTAGGTACACCACAAGGTCTTGGCACCGGAAAGATTTATGAAGATAACTTTCAAAGTCCACTCATGATTTCGAAAGGTGAAATCTACTCTAATTCAAAGGTTTCCTGGGAATTAGAAGAATTTACTAATAATATTAGTATATAAGCATTTTATGTATTTATTTAGTGTTTAATAACTAATTTATTTAGTCAAATGGATGCATGTAGTTTGAAATTGCGAAGCCGCCAGCTTACATCAGGAAAAGTGCAGGTAAAGTTTACCGTGAAAGGATTGCCACAAGAATGCTATGGGTATGTTCTGGCTGAACCGAAATCTTCTTTGCGGGAGGTTGTTGAGCGAATTGGTCGCCATGTTAAAGCCATACAGCAATCCGATCGATACTATCAACGAAATTTATTTTCTTTTGGTAACCGAAAAAGTTTCTCGGGCAAGGTCATGATCTTTAAACAATCGTAGCTATGGTAAAGCTTAATGAAAACATCCGGTATATCCGCAAACAACTCCACTTAACTCAGGATCAGTTTGCGGAACGACTTGACATCAAACGCTCTTTGGTTGGAGCTTATGAAGAAGGAAGAGCTACTCCAAAACTTGATCTCCTTCAGAAGATTGCCGGGTTTTTTAAAATTTCTGTTGATGTGTTAATTGGGCAAGATCTAACACAGGGCGTTAAACCGGGTACAAATCAAAAGCGTGGTAAGGATGTGTTGGTTGTTACCGTTGACGAATCAAAAAACAGAATATTCTGTTTGTTCCACACAAAGCTGCAGCGGGGTATTTAAGTGGATATGCCGACACGGAGTTTATCAGTGACCTTCCAAAATTTCATTTGCCAATCCTAACACAGGGAACATATAGGGCATTTGAAATCAGGGGCGATTCCATGTTACCCATTCAACCGGGTACTATTGTAATTGGTGAATATGTAGAAGACCTTTCAATCATTAAAAATGGTCAGACTTATGTTTTGGTAACTCAAAATGAAGGCATCGTTTACAAGCGTATCTTCAATTACATCGCAGATAATGGAAAGTTATTTCTGGTCTCGGATAACCGGCAATATGCTCCATATCCATTGGACCCACAGGATATCATTGAAGTGTGGGCCGCAAAAGCATACATCAGCGTCCAATTCCCGGATCTTGAAGCGGGCACGGAGACATCACTGGATAAGTTGACTCAATTGGTAATCAACCTTCAGAGCGAAGTCAGTCATTTAAAGAATAAAAGATAATTGCCAGGCGTTTTGTTCCTCCGCTTCTCGTATCAGAACTCACTCTGATCCGGGAGCGGAGGTAGCTTGCTCATCGTTTGGTGTCTGTTGATTTTTCCATTTTCTGTGTAGATAAAAGAATCAACCCGAATAAAACTGCGCGGCATTTCGTAGGGAGTGAGATGAGAAGCAAGTGTATCCAGTATTTTTTTTTTGCTGAGTATCGGATACTTGAGCATCACTAATCAAAATTATTTTTTGCCCGAGTTTAACATCATCAATTCCGGCAGCCATGAAGTTCATTTTGATGGACAGATCATTGGTTATTTTCTCTACCGCACTTTCAATCTTTTCTGGATTAACTTTTATGCCCCCTGAATTGATGATGTTGTCGAACCGTCCTTTCCAGATAAATTGATTTGATCCTAGTAACTCCACAACATCATTGGTTACGATTTCCCCTTCCTGAAAGGAGGGTATTCTGATTTTCAGGCAACTCCGTTCATCTGAATCAACCGAAATACCTTCGAGAGCATGGAATACTTCAGATCGCCCCGGCTGATTTAATTTTTGCAGAGCAATGTGTGTAAGTGTTTCCGTCATTCCATAGGTTGCGTAAATAGAATTAGGAAGATGTTTCAGTTTAGTTTTGATATTCTGATTGATTGGCGCCCCACCAATTATTTTGGTTTGTATTCGATTGAATAGTTCCAGATCAGGTGAATTGAGTATGGCCTGTATTTGATAAGGGACAAAAGCCGCAAAGTGAAGGGTAACTCCACCTAGTTTTTCAAGTGGATTGACGGTAGGATCCACAACGATACAGTTCATACCAGAATGAAGACAGCGGGCCAGCATCATTAATCCTGCCACATAGCGTGTATCCAGACATACCAGTGCGGTTTCACCCCGCTTAAAATTTAATGCTTTTTGCGATCGTTCAATACTACTTATGATTTGCTTCCGAGTGAATGGAATTTTACGAACCGAGCCTGTACTTCCGGAAGATTGAAACTCAAACTCCCGTTTATCAGAAAGCCAATCATTGCAAAAGCGAAGGGTTGCAATTTCAAAATCTGAGTCTGATTTTGGAAATTGTCCAAGACGCAGTTCGTCAAAAGTAAATTGCTTATCGTTAAGTCGTAACCAGTTCAACATGGAAATGGTTAATGTTTTGTCTTATGGAAATTTTGGAAACTTCGAGAAATCGGGATCTCTTTTTTCCATAAAAGCATTTTTTCCTTCCTTGGCTTCTTCACTTAGATAGTAGAGGAGGGTAGCATTACCGGCAAGTTCTTGTATACCGGTTTGGCCATCCAGTTCAGCATTGAATGAGCATTTTAGCATTCGGATTGCAAGTGGACTTTTCTGCAATATTTTCTGTGCCCATGAAACATAGGTTTCTTCCATTTTTTCGAGAGGTACAACTTTATTTACAAGTCCCATGTCCAAGGCTTCTTTGGCATCATACTGTTCACACAGGTACCAAATTTCCCTAGCTTTTTTCTGACCTACAATTCTGGCTAAATAGGAAGCGCCAAACCCACCGTCAAAGCTGCCTACTTTAGGTCCTGTTTGACCAAAACGAGCGTTTTCTGCTGCAATGGTTAAATCACATACGACATGAAGAACATGTCCACCTCCTATAGCCCATCCGGCAACCGCAGCAATTACTGGCTTGGGAATCGAACGAATTATTTTTTGTAAGTCCAGAACATTTAGTCGCGGAACTTTGTCGGTGCCTATATAACCTCCATCTCCCCGCACGCTTTGATCTCCTCCACTACAAAATGCTTTTCCTCCCTCTCCAGTAAGGATGATAACGCCAATGCTTGAGTCCTCACGACAATGATTCATAGCATCAATCATTTCCTGAACTGTTAACGGAGTAAAGGCATTGTGAACCTCTGGGCGGTTAATACTAATGCGAGCTATTCCGTTGAATGTATGAAAGAGAATTTCTTTGTACTCTTTTACGGGTTTCCAATCATATTTTAGTTTCATGCCTATATGTTATTGTATCCTTTTTTTATTTCTTCTTTAAAACGAATGTATTCTTCTCGATTTGATCGGGTATTGGTTTCAAGTTCGAGTAATTTAGGTTTATCATCCTTTTCAAAAAGATCTTTTAATAAATTCTTTGTTTTTGCTTGGCTATCCAGTTTCAGATATTCTATTCCAAATTCAGAAGTTAAAGAAGCCGCAGTCAGTTTTTGTTCAGTGATAAAAAACTCCTGGAGTTCAGGCAAACCCTGAGGTCCATCAATCAGGTTAAAAAATTCCACCGCCATGATCATTTAACAGGACAATTCGCAGGTTCGGGTACGCATACGAATGCCAAAAGGCATTTCTATCATAGAATAGGGCCATATCTCCTGTCAATAAAATATGAAGGTGATTTTTCTTAAAACCATGCCCCATGCATGTGCTGATACATCCATCAATTCCGCTTGTTCCACGATTGCAGAAGACTTCTACATCTTTGTGATCTGCTGAAAGGCCAACGAAGTTGGCATACCGTACACTCATGGAATTAGCCAGATGAAGAGAACATGGACCAGGAAGATTTAACAGAATGCGTTTCGTTAGATGGAAATGGGAAGTGTTTTCCTGAGTAAAAAAGCGTTCCATACTTTTTTTAGTTCTGTTTTCCTCTGCTTCCCACAATCGCAGATAGTTCTCTCGCTTTTGATGATCAAAATCTGTTGATTCAATTTTAACATTGAAGGCTTCAAAGAATACAACGGGGTGAACAGAAATATGAGTTGAAAGTTGTTGAAAAGTATCGGCTACATATCCTGATTCCTGAAGGTGCCAATGTTCTATGGCTCTATACTTTCTAAGAAACTGCTTCAGGTTCTTCGAAAGAACGGAGTTTCCAAGAGTGATTAACAAATCAGGCTTTAGTGATTCCTTCACGGATTCACCGCACTCTGCTAAAAAGGAATCGCCATGAAGAATTGCGTTTGATAAAGTATGAATGTTTGATGTAATGTCGCCCACTACAGGCAGGCTATACACTTTTGAAAAATGATCAAGCGCATTCAATAACTTATTGTCCCGCTGTTGTTGCCCGCATACAACCAGGATCTTTTTATGTTTTGCCAATTTAGCAAGGTCTTCGGTAGGGATGCCAGAGGTAAAGTTCTTCCGGCTTTTTTTAATCACCCTGATATTCTTTGTGTATTGAAAATTCCCACCTTCAGAATAAAGCGGCTCTCTAAACGGAGCGTTGATATGAACAGGCCCGGCCGGGAATTCACAGGCGATATTAATGGCCTCGTTTACCAACCTGTTTATATGCCATTTTGAATCTTCATGCTCATATTCCTGAGGAAGTTCAAACGATTTTTTTACGTGATGTCCGAAAATATTGGTCTGATGAATGGTTTGTCCATCCTTTTGGTCAATATATTCTTTAGGTCGGTCAGCCGTAAAAACTACCAGGGGAGTATTTTGATAAAACGCTTCCGCTATGGCGGGTGCAAAATTAAATGCGGCAGTTCCGGAAGTAGAAATCAGTGCTATGGTCTCCTGACTTGCCTGGGCCATGCCTATAGCTATAAATCCTGCTGATCGTTCATCGCTGATGACCCTGCACTGAATGTCAGGGTGCCGTGTAAAACCTAAAACAAGAGGAGCACTGCGAGAGCCGGGACATACCACCACATCTTTGATACCCTTCGCGGAACAGAGCTGAGCAATATCGTAAATAGGTTGAAATCGCAATGCTAGTTATTTAATGAAGTTGTAAGCGATTGAATTTTTAATTCCGTTTCAGCCCATTCTTGTTCAGGAGTAGAATCAATAGTAACTCCTGCTCCGGCATACAGTACTGGCCCTTGCAAGGTCCATTGCATGCAGCGAAGATTCACATAAAGATGGGAGCTGTTGTTGATATTCACAGGTCCCAGAAAACCACTATAGTATTCCCGATTGTATCCTTCCTGTTCCTTCAAAAAGCTGAATGCATTTTCATGAGGCATGCCGCATACGGCTGATGTAGGATGCAATAATTTAATCATCACAGTACCTAATTGGGGAAAATTTGTTGCCTGCATATCTACCTCAAATTCGGTCTTTAGATGTAAAAGATTTCCAGCTTGAACAGTTTTAGGTCCGTGCTCTTCAAATTCACGAAGTCTGATTTTTTGAAACAATTAATAATATAGCGACTGACAAGCGCTTGTTCTTCAATCTCCTTTTGTGTCCATGCCACCGAACGAAGGTTTGTACCATTTTGAATGGGCTGTGTTCCAGCTAATGATACTGTTTTAAAAATCTGCCGATTATCAATACTCACCAGTAACTCCGGTGATGCTCCTATCCATGTTCCGGTTTTCGGAGTGGAAACAAGGGATACCATGGCGTTGGGGTGTTGATGACATAAATTTTCAAAAACCTGTAGCGGATTGATGGTTCTTTCGTCAAGCAACGCACACCTCGAAGGGACCACTTTTTCAAATTGACCCTCAGAAATAGAATTGATGCTTTTCTCTACCAGTTCGATAAATTTATTTTTAGGAATCGTAGCTGAATTGAAATTCTTTCGGTGCGTTCTCAGAACATTTGATAGTTGCTCATTGGTTTCCTTTTCGCTGCTCCAATTTTTGCCGGGTGTTAATAATGTAACTTCATTGTTGCGTAACACAAAATGAGTTTCGGCTTTCAAATGGTATGATAAATCGGTTCGGTTAAAAGGCGCTATGATGAATCCGGGTTCAAGTTCCTCAAGTTGAATATCCTGAACGGGATTTAATTGAGATTGAGACAGGATTAGCTGGATATCATCATCACCCGGAAGTTTCCAAAGTGCGACCGAAAATCCATTATCCACATGCGATGAAATGAGGGTTTGGATAACTTCTTTTTGCGTAAGTGAATCGCTAATGCTTCGCAGAATCTCCATTATCGTTTGTCAATTACAGCCATTGTAATTCTGCTAATACAGATGAGTTCATTTTGTTCGTTTACAATTTTCACTTCCCATACATGGGTTCGCTTGCCGAGATGCAACGGGCGAGCGGTACCCGTTACAAATCCACTGCGGACTGATTTAATGTGATTGGCATTTATATCGAGACCCACGCAGTACTGGGTTTCCAGGTTGACGCATAGCGTTGCCGCAACACTTCCAAGGGTTTCAGCTAATGCAACGGATGCTCCTCCATGCAATATTCCGTGGGGTTGATGAGTGCGCTTATCGACAGGCATTTTAGCAGATAGAAAATCATTTCCAATTTCGGTAAACACGATTCCCAATACTTCACCTAATGAATTTACATTCAACTGGTTAAGTTGATCAAGGGTGTAACCTTTTTTTAAAAAGTCAGGAGATGCTTTGTGTGTTGAATTTGCCAATGAATTATTTATCTATTTTTGCCGCCAAATTAGGACAAATTGATCAGCAAAAAAATTTACCTGATACGTCACGGACAAACTGATTTTAATGTTCAGGGTATTGTTCAGGGAAGTGGAGTGGACACATCACTGAATGATACGGGACGAAAACAAAGTCAACTTTTTTTTGACAGTTTTAAGAATGTTCCTTTTAAAAAAGTCTACACTTCTGCACTTAAGCGGAGTATTGAATCTGTCTCAAATTTTATTTCTGGCGATATTCCGTATGAGAAACTTCCTGAATTGAATGAGATATCATGGGGCGTCAAGGAAGGTCGTCCGATAACCCCTGAGGAGGACACATACTATCATTCCGTACTTGATGAATGGAGAAAGGGTAATACAGATTTATGTATTAAAGGTGGTGAGAGCCCGGAAGATGTTTTGAAACGGCAGAAACCTGCAATCAAAAAAATAATTGATGATCAAAGTGATCCGATTCTTATTTGTATGCACGGTCGTGCCATGCGCATTTTGCTCTGCCAACTACTTAATTACCCGTTGTACTCAATGGATTTGTTTGAACACAACAACTTGTGTCTTTATGTTCTTAATCATACGGGATCGATGTTTACGATTGAAAAATTTAATGACACAGGTCATCTAATAGAGCGGAATAGGCAAATTTAATTACGGACTAAGTCTCTCCAGCGCTGACTTTGCTTTTCCATCAATGCTGTTTTTGTATTCGTGTTTTTATAGCTCAAAGCTTTTTCGAAGTACACTTTTGCTTGCGCTGAATTATTTTGTTCTTCGGCAATGTATCCAAGCTGTAGGGCAGAGTTGGGAGCGAAATACCATGGATTGTCAAGAGCTATATCAATGGTTTGCTGATAGAATAACTTAGCTGCTTCAATTTCAGATGTCTTATGGGCGAGCCGTGCTTTTCTGTAATAATATTCCGTACGGTTTTCTTTGATGTCAGTTCAGATGGCAAGATTGTACTTAGTGTTTTTGTAGCTTCTGAATAGTAACCGCCATCGGTAGAGAATCTGACTTTTGTAAGTTTCTTGTTTGGTAAAGTATTCTCCTTTAACTGCGCGTCCGCGTAGCGATCAGGCTCTGCTATAGTTTTTCCAGTTTTTTGGGCAATCTGAAAAAAATTGTTGGGCGAGTTGATCCTTATTATCTAACCAATAGCACAAAGAGATTTTGAAGTAAGCATCTTTCTTGAAATTTTCACTTTTGTAATGCTGAATAAACTTGTGGTAGGCCTGAATGGCGCTATGATAATTTCCTTTTTGAAGAAGAATCTCTCCTCGTAAATATTCAATGTAGTACATTGGTAAACCCTGATCCTCCTTGTCTAAAGTGGTAATGAGCTGAAGTGCTTGTTCACTTTGTGAGTTTTTTACCAGCATGTTCACTCCAAGGAAGAGCAAAAGTCGATTTTCTGGTTGCGTTTTTAAATTTTTCAAGATACCCTCACTCGCTTCCCTGTGCTCCTGGTTAATGAGGCCTTTAATGGTATAATAAAGTATGGATGCTTCAAGAGCAAGCGAAGATGTTGAAGATTTCAATTCCTCCAATTGACGTTGCCCCAATGTGACAGAACCTTTCATTCCCAGCAAGCTAATGAACCAGTGATATTTGTCGGGTACGGTGCCTACCATGACCTGAATAACACCATTGGTTTTTTTAACCGGGTAAATCCGGGGAATTTTTGCAGACACTCTTCCGAAAGATTGTAAGCAGATCGGATTGCCCAGATTGAATTGAATTCCTGACCTAGATTCAAGAAATTGAAACCACGCTGCAATTGAAGTTCGGCTTGTAGAAACAGTGTTTCAGCAGAGACCGGCATATCCTGCAAATACTTAATCCGCTTTGCAAAGTTTTTCTCAATCACCGCAAATTTTTCAGCATCCTCAGAGATCAACACATCCAGCGTCTCACATAAGCTTTGAACGTAGAGAAGGTGCAGGGGATTTGTTCTTCCCGATAACTTGTTCAATTGGATGGATGCCTCGTCCGTTTGAAGGTTCAAAACCTGCAAATAGGCTTTCCTTAATTCCGGATCGAATCGCCAGTTAATTTCATTCGGTTTTGCTGTTAACGCTAAAAGCAAAAAAGGCAGGTAATACCTGCCTTTTTACTTTTCAATATCAGCTTATTATGATCCAACTTTTTTTCTGCGAGTTGTTGCTTTCTTTTTTGGCTTTGGCTCTTCCTCCATAGATTGCATATCGACATCAGCCAATATCCTGCCGGAATGTTCATCAATCACAATTTTCTTCTTCTCCCTGATCTCTGCAATTTTTTGTGGAGGTATAATAATGTTACACCCCTCTGCTGCGCCTCGAACCACAGACACAACGGCAAGTCCGTTCGATAAGCTTGTGCGCAGACGTTCGTAATATTTTAGTAGTTTATCCTCAATTTTCTTAGACGCCTTTTCTCTATCGCTTAGTAACTTTTTCTCTTCATCCTCACTTTCACCAAGGAGGTCTTTTAACTCCTTCTTTTTGCCATTTAAATCTTCAGTGCGCTCGTCTATAAGGGCTTCAATTTTCTTAATCTCCTCTTTCTTGAGGTCAATCTTTTCCTTTCCTTCCTTGATCCTCTTTTCACAAATCTGAACTTCCAGTTCCTGAAGCTCAATTTCTTTTGTTATGGCATCGAACTCCCGATTGTTCTTGACATTTTTTTGCTGGTCGTTGTATTTTTTAACCAATTTCTCAGCTTCCTTAATTCCTTCTTTATTCTTCTTAATGTTATCCTCGATCTCTTTTTGCTCACTTTCGAAGCGGCTCATCCGTGTTTTATAGCCCTCCATTTCATCTTCCAGATCCTGAACTTCATCAGGTAGATCTCCACGTAATTTTTGAGTTGGTCCAGCTTAGAATCGATGGATTGGAGTTTTACTAGGGCTTCAAGTTTTTGTGCAACAGTCTGATTTTCCATTATTTACAGGTAGCTTATTGGATTGGTGTCCGTTTTTGAAAAATTAACCGCAAATGTAGGAAATTTTCTGGTCAAATTCTCCATAAGGAGCTCCTTTGTAAATTGCTCGCTTTCGTAATGGCCAACATCAGCAATTATGATTTCCTTTTCGGCATCAAAGAATTCATGGTACTTGAAATCGGCAGAAATGAAGATATCGGCCCTTGCTGATTTAGCCAACGGCAAGAGGAAGCTGCCAGCCCCTCCACAAACGGCCACTTTGCCAATTTGATCTTTTACTGGCTGGGTATGTCTAATCAAATTTGAGCCAAAAATGCCTTTGATTCGTGTTAAAAACTTACCTGTTTGTTCAGGGGAAGCCAATTCACCAATCATACCTGAACCTACATCCTGAAATTCATTGTCCAAAACATTAAGGTAGAAAGCAACTTCTTCATACGGATGTGAACATTTCAGTGCCTGGAGAACCCGTGATTCAAGAACGGAGGGAAAAATCATTTCTACCCGGGTTTCAGCCACATGTTCAATCTTATTTACAGAGCCTGAATGCGGTTTGGCTTTTTCATTGGGTAAGAAAGTTCCTGTTCCTTGTATTCTAAAGCTGCACTGCTCATAGTTTCCAATGTTTCCGGCACCGGCTTCGTGCAGTGCCCGCACAACCTTGTCTACGCTTTCATGAGGAATGAAGGTGACCAATTTTGAAAGGACCCGCCTTTTAGGTGCGAGAATGCTGCAATTAACCAACCCAATTTTTTCACAGATTTTTCTGTTAACACCGGTTAGAACATTATCGAGGTTGGTATGGATGGCAAAAATTGCCACGTTATTTTGTATTGCTTTAATGACTGTGCGTTCAACATAGTTCTTGCCGGTCAATGATTTTAACCCTTTAAAAATTATGGGATGGTGCGCAACAATAAGATTGCATTGGGCAGCGATTGCTTCATCAACCACTTGCTCAGTGCAGTCCACGGTTACCATAACTCCTGTTAGGTCCAGGTTGGCATTGCCACAAATCAAACCCGAGTTATCGTAATTTTCCTGATAGACAGGTGGAGCAAGTTCGTCCAAATAGTTGATGATTTCACTTAGCTTGACGGTTGACATTGATTGATTAGTTTTGGTCAAAAATAATTAAGAATCGTGCAATCAGGCACATGATACTGTTAAAGATCATTCTATTTCCGTTTGCCATTTTGTACGACATGCTGATGCGTATCAGGAATCATCTGTATCGTATCGGATACAAGCACTCCTTTACGTTTGATAAATGTGTTATCGGGATAGGTAATCTCACCATGGGCGGCACTGGAAAATCCCCGATGATTGAGTATATGATTAGATTATTGAAGGAGAAATACCCTGTTGCAGTCTTAAGCAGGGGATATGGCCGATCTACGAAAGGGATTCAGTTTGCCAATGCAGATGCCACCGCTAAGACAATAGGAGATGAACCGTTGCAGTTTTTTACCAAGTATGGAAACGAAGTAAAGGTTGTTTCGTGTGCCGATCGCGCTTTTGCCATTCCCAATATTCTGCATGAATACCCGGATGTTCAACTCGTCTTAATGGATGATGCGTTTCAACATTTGGCGGTAAGACCTCATCTGAACCTTCTATTAACGGAATATGAGAAGCCGTTTTATCATGATTTTATTTTGCCGGTTGGCAGATTGCGTGAATCGCGTTCGGGGTCAACTCGTGCCGATGCGATCATTGTAACTAAGTGTCCCTCTTCGATCAGTGAGCACGAAGTTGATATGATGGAAAACAGGATAAAATATTTTTCAGGCGAAAAACAAATCTATTTTTCAACAATTAACTACCTGGCTCCGATTTCTTTTAGCGGTAGTGGATCAGGTACATCAAACAAAATTGTTTTGGTAACAGGAATTGCCAATACACTACCTTTAGTAAGGTACATCGCTTCAAATTTTCAACTTGTACATCATTTTAAATATGCCGACCACCATGGCTACACGCCAGAAGAAGTTAAATCGATTCAATCTTACCTGGACATCCAGGCAGAAGGAGCGATTGTGCTCACTACTGAAAAGGACATGATGCGATTGAAAGATCCCTTGTTGATTTCTGCCTTAGATACTACGCGTTGGTTTTACTTGCCCATTGAAGTATCGTTTTTAAGAAATGGATCGGAATTTGATAACATGGTGATTTCAGTAATCGAAAGGACCTTAAATCAGTGAAAAGGACAGGAATGAAATGGAAAGGATATCAGTATGTAACCATCCTGGCGTTCACTGTTATCTCAATTATTGGAGAAGCTCAACGAATTCCATCAAAACTTCCTCAGAACCGCGATACGTCTAAAGTTACCCAAACCGGCACGGTTCGAAGAGATTCGTTAGGTCGTACCGTTGGATCTCGGATTCTGGATGACACGACTAAGAATATTTACGGTCCGCATACAACCCGGTGGATCAGTGAAGATGATTTGTTCTATAATCGGAAAAACTACCGGTATCTTGATACGCTGATCAACAATTTTCATCGCTGGACTTACGTTCAACGTTTCGAAAATTTTTATCATGATTTGGGAAATATGGGAACGGCATTAAATCCCCTGTTCCCAAAAGGGGAGAGTACTATAGGAGCGCGATCGGGATTTTATGTTTATGATCCTTACTATGAAACTGAGGAGCCTAAATATTTTAACACACTATCACCTTACACCCGCATGTACATAGTCTGGGGTGGCTCGGGCAGAGCCATTACGGGTGCTGAATTTTCGCGAAACATTACACCAACCTGGAATTTTGGAATCAATTTTCGTCCCATCCTGGTAGATCGGCAGATTCAGCGGGTGGGCAAAGGCAATCCACGACAGACGATCAGTCATTATTATGATGCCTATACGTCCTATCAAACACCGAATCAGAAATATCTGGTTCTGCTTTCGTTCAGGCGCATTAAACATCAGGTACTTGAATCGGGAGGTGCAATAAAGGACTCAACCAGTAATAGGTTCGATCCTAATGCTCAGTTAAATCTGACGGAAGCAAAAAGCATCGAACTGCGAAGGAACTTCCATCTCTTTCAGCAGTTCTCAATGAACAAATCTCTTCAACCCTATATTACTACAGACTACACACTTCGACAGAATGAGTTCTATGACCTCACCAGTTCTGAAGACAGCAATTATTTTGATTATGTGGAAATCGCGGGCGATACAGCCAATGATATAAGCAACTTTGATGTATTCAAGAATGAATTGGGTGTGAAGGGGAGCATGGACAGAATATTTTACAATGGGTATGTAAAATTTCGCAACTACAATTTTTCCAACAGCCACCTTGACACAATTGCCTTGCCCTTCGACAGAAAAGCAACGGAGGTTTATGTTGGTGGAAGACTTTCATATATGCTTGACTCTGTTACTTTTTTCACTTTTCAGGGTGAAACGTACAATGAGTACTATCAGGTCTCCGGGGATTTCAGATACAAGTATTTCAATATCAATGTTTCTGCTCTGAATACCCAGCCCTCACTTATTCATATGGCGTATCGTGGAGCACACGATTTTTGGGTTAATGACTTTAATTCAGTAAAAGAAATAAACGGGTACGCTTACCTGAAAGGTGAGTTTGGAGCTTTTATGCTTTACCCGGGATTAAGAATGCGTTCATTGAATGATTACATATATTTTAAAGAGTTTGCTACAACAGGTCAAAAAGTTCTGCCAACGCAATCCAATGGATCGCAAAGCATTTTATCACCAGAGCTAAGGTTTAGTTATCGAGCGGGACCTATGGTAATCAGACCGCACATTATTTACACCGCATTTCTTAAAAATGATGATGATGCCATTAGAACACCAACATGGTTTATCAATGCACAGCTGGCATTTGAGCGTGGATTGTTTAAAGGAGCTTTAGAGGCACAGATTGGTTTTGACTTTCATTGGAAATCGAGTTATTATGGAATGGGCTATGATCCTATGACTCAGCAATATTATGTGCAGGATAACAGTCAGGTCAATTCGTATTTACTGGCCGATTTCTTTCTGAACGGAAAATTAAAACGGGGCCGATTTTTTATAAAGTATCATAATATATTGCAACTGATTACAAAGGATATGTACTACACTACTCCACTTTATTCGGGTCAGAAGAATATTCTTGATTTTGGATTTGATATTCTATTGTTTGATTGATGCAAAAATCAGTTCTTGGACTTGAGTTACCTACTGATCCTCGTTGGGTAAACGTGGCCGAGAAAAGCATACATGAAATCCTGATTGATCATGCGTACTGCG
>JAAUQD010000116.1 GCA_012032815.1 Flammeovirgaceae bacterium | reverse complement strand
TCTCTTTGGTGGCTCCGTACTTCGACATTTTTCTGTTCAACGAGGGTGTCGGGATATTCTGTCTCAAAGTGGAATGTGACGCGGATGAAGAGGTTTCCTACAGAAAGATTAGCGCGGTATTGAATCGTGTTCGCAATCCATCGGCCGCGCTTTTCTTTGAGAACAGGCAACTAACAGTCCTGAACTTTATACAGGAACTCCTCCAACCGTCAGTTCCGTTAAAACCAGAATGGTCAGCCTATATTCCGCAACTTAAAGTGTACACAGTATTGGATGACTCCTCTTTCTCCTCGCTGACGGAAACCGCGGAACAGCGACTGTACGAACTTTCACATGTCTTGCCTGTCGGCTCGTTTCTGAATTCTGCCCATTCCCCTTCGGCAGAATACTACGAACAAATCAAAAAGGAGAATACCATCAGCATCTACGCCAACTGGAAAGCCATTGTCCTTTTCGATAGCTTTACCCGCATTAGCAGTTCGTTCCCTGATAAATTCCGCTCGTGGGAACATGAATATTTTCTCATTTACATCCATTGCCTTTATACCAAGTTCAGGCTCTATAAATTTAACAGTCAGCTTAAAGATGTATTCCCGATCAGTCAACTTTCAAACCGGGTAAGAAAGAATTTCATTGAATTCGTGAACGACTATAACTTGGCTTATATCTCTTATAAATTTCTGCCGAATACACTTTACGAGAAAATTAATCGGTCTATGGAGATCCAAAAAGAATTGGATAGCATGGAACTCAAGATCGAACGGTTAAACGAAGCTCATCAGGAACGGAAAAGTAAACAACTGAACATGATGCTGATTGTTTTGTCTCTCTTGAGTATAATTTCCGTAATAACCGATCTCTCACAATGGTTAGTGCTTGTGGGAATGCCTACTTCGTTTATCTACTCTCCTTCAATTGCCATTGGACTATGGGTATTGATCGGACTGCTTGCCTTTGGATATATACGAAAGATAAAGCCCTTCGAATAACAAGCGGTTTCAACCCTCAACTAATTCTAAACAATAATTATGACCCGAAACAGCCTCCGAAAAAGATTAAGAATTGTTATCTTATTAGTGTGCCTCTTAATTGTGACTGGGGCCTTTTTGTTTTACCTGAATAACGACCTGTTTCAGACCTTCCGGGATTTTATACTGTTACTAATCGCTATTCCAGCTGCCTTACTCACGGACTTTTTCCAAAAGCGAAACAATTTTGAAGATGCTCTCCGACACCTGTGGTCTCAGATCTCGAGCTCCGTAAATGAAGCCCGGCAGTATACCTATCGTACAGAAGCAAGCGAGGACGAGTACAGGAAAATATTGATTGGCTTAAGTCGATCAATCGATGAAGTGCGAAGCGTTTATAAGAATCTTGGGGAATCGAAAGAAAGCATTGGATATTATCCCTTCGAATCCTTGAAGTTAATGTATGAACTATTCGGTGATTTGGGGTTCGGCCAACTGGATCCCGTCAAAGCGAAGCACGCGCGCGAACAACTCGACCATTACTGGAAGAATTTTAAAGAGTCTTTCTTATGGGAGTTTGACCGTCCGGAGCCTGAGTCTTTTAACACCCCGAATGACTACGGTGATAGGTCCAAAAATAATTTTATGAAGTGGAATGAAAACGGCTAATCATTAAATCTCGGCTTTTTCAGCTTTAGCGCTTGCAGCTAATAAAACTTTTTACATCTAACTGAACTAACATGGACGAACTTAAAAACGAAAATCCTGGCGCTACCAGCTCATGTGAATTCTTTTACTATCCTCATGAACATGGGGCTTCGATCTCCATTGGTATTGATGAGCCGTTTAGTGAGAGTACTCTATTCAATGAAATTGCTGCAATTCCTAATCTTGTAATTAACGATCGAAAGATTACACACCAATCATTCGGCCCGGCTGAAACCTGGTATGAAATAACTACTTCGCTCGGCACGTTTGGCTACGAAGTTGTTCTGGAAGGGCTTGAAGAGGGGTATTCAGTTTATTCTGACGATAAACAAATTATGGAATTAATTGTCGGCCGGTTGAGGCAGTCTCCCTATTTTCATGAACGAACAAAATAAACAATTATCATTTCTGCAAAAGATATTGACCAGCGATGCAATGGGAGGTATCATCTTTACGATAATAGCCGGCCTGCTTGTTTGGCTGGTTATCTATTTAGTTAATCGAAAACTAAATAACCCAGACGTTGGCACCGAGTGGGGCGGCATCGGTGTGATCGCCTTCTTCGCTTTAATCTTTGTGTTCTTTAGCGGGGCAATCTGGTTTGGTCTCTTCATTGAAAGTAAGAGCATCGATATTGACGCTGATTTTGTTAGAGTTACGCCTGATACGGTAACGCTCGATCAAGCCGGAGCAAAAATCTATAAATGGAAATTGGAATGTCGGTGGAATGATCCAATATCCGGAAGGCAGATTACATTTAAGAGCGAACCCTTTGAGGGCACAGATGTTTACTACAACAGAAGTAAAATCAAAGTATCCGTGTATCCCGATAAGCCCGAAACTTTCTACACGGTAGACTTATCGTTTATCACATCCAATCAACAATCCGGCATCAAACTCATATCTGAAAAATTACTTGCAGAAGCAGACCAGGATGCCGTTATAAAACAAGAAAGAAAAGAAGCCTATGAAAAAGACCAAGAACTAAGAAGGGAGAAAAGCAAGGGCCTTGCTGTGCTGCTAAACCGCATCGTTTTTGTAGGAACGATGCTGCTGATATTCGTGGCATTTATCGTTGGAGGATGGTTTTACTTTCGTCACCGTGCCAGTCAAACTCGAATACAGGAATTCACTGCCAGCACCGAACAACTCATGCAAAGCAAGGGTTGGAACTTTTCCTTCCAACCTTACGATCGGCCTTGGGATGGGGTAATAGGTATGCTGAGGAAACAAGAAGAGGCACCCTACCCTGAAGGTTTTGCGGAAATAAAAGGTAATACCAATGGAACCCAATGGACACTGGAAATAACAACTAAACGAGAATCCAACAGAGGGTATTATCGCTCCCCACAGGATTATTGGCTTAAAAATTCCAGCTTCTCCCGATTAACTATTAATTCACAATTATATCAGAGTGACACTTTCTTAGCCCTCATTGAAATCCCAAAATCCTTTCCCGACAAGGTTAGGTCAGCATTAGGACAAACACAGGCGATAGCTGAACAACATTACTTTGCTGAAATTACCGATGTGGCTGACCGTGACATATTGCACGAATATATCTACGTTTTGTTTGACCCTTTTCGGTATAAGAGTGCTTTACATAAATCAAATCAAACACATCGATGGGGAGAACATTTTTCGAACACACTTTTCTTAACCATTACTAACAAACCCGAGGGGATCCAAATTACCAATCAAAAAATAAGAACTGACCTTTTAGAAATAGGTAACTCAGAAAAAGGAGGGTACGGTATGCTGATATCGCGTGACGGAATTATGATAACTACTTTAAAGGCATCATTGAAACCAGATGAAATACAAGGATGGTTGATTTAGGATGATGCTAAAGAATGAAATAAATAATAGGCAATAAGCAGTTTGTAGGGAAGATTTATCAAAAGCAGTTCAATTCGATTGATGTAAGCAAAGTAGATTCGTATGAATATTTATACTTTTTTAATCTTAGCAGTGGCTGTACTTTTCTATATTTTCTATTCAAGAAAAAGAAAAGAGGCAAATCGACAAGCAATTCGTGAGCACAATAAGATCCGAAATAGAGAGCTTAAAACACAATATGAAAATCTTAGAAACAGCGCTTTAGCAACCACTGCCCACCAAATGGATGCAGACAGGTCCCCTGATACAGAAATCCTCTACAGCATTTGCTTAGATTTTTGGGAACTGGGGGAAATAGCATTCGTTGCTTTTTGGACTGGTGCTTGTAGTATCTATTTCGGTACAGGCCCATTCATTGATCCGGATTTTCGAGACGAGCGCAGTTATGGAGCAGCAAGACAAATTGTTAATATTTCGGAAAAATTCTTACCAATTGCCTCTCCAACTGAGAACACTCACCTGCCTGGCAATGATGAAATATCTCTTTTTCTATTGACAAATATCCGGAAATATAAAGTGTCAGTAAAAGTTAGCGATACAAAAAGCAAAGATTTACCGTGGTTTGAATTACTCACTAATGTTAAAACAGTAGTTACATCACTTCAATTTACGGGAAGAAAAAAACAAGTATGAAAGCCAAGTCTGGTTCAAAAAGCTCTTCCTACCACCCTTCCGGAAAAATCGATGCCATGGCCTGGATCTACTTTCTGGTTGTTAATATCGGATTACTTCCGATTGTCGGATTTCTTTACGCTGTCATTATCTGGTACCTGCCTATTATTTTCTTCAATCCATTCATTACCGTTCTTTTTGCTTTTGCGATAATAATTGCGCATAACCTGCTGGTGATTGAATACGGGAAAGTACGTAACATTCAGTTTGCGAATTTCTCAGGCCACATTGCTGTCGCCATAGCGTTATTCGCACACTGGCTGGTCTGGATTGCATTGGCTGATGCAGGTAGGAATTTAATAGAGGGATTCATCTTTTTTTTACACCATCCCGTAGAGTTGTTTAAAACTGCCATTACTATTAATCGTGAAGGCACCTGGTGGGATATACACGGCAGATCATTAGCGATAGTGTGGATAATCGAGACACTGATTATTTATTTTTGGGTGATGAGTGCCGTGAAGAAAAAGGTTCGCATGCCATTCTCGGAGGTTTCTCAAAAATGGCTCAAGCCAGAGGAACTTTCCGAAAAAGAATTTCAAGAAACAAAACCCACTATTGAATCTTCACCGCGTGATGTGGAGTATTCAGAAAAGATAAAAAAAATCGCTAATATGAATAAGCCGCACTCGGCCGAAGAATTGATTAATTCCTTAAATAGAAAGGGCTATAAAGTATCCTTTGAAAAGTATTTAAGAGAAAACCCTGATCCCAGGGAAGTTAGCTATTATGAGCAATCTTCTGTTACCATAGGTAGCCAACGAATTAACCTATGGAGTAACTCCGCCCTATACATAGAAGAGTCAAATTTGGTATGCCTTCTGGCAGAAAGTGTAAATAAGAGCTGGCATTATGAAATAACAATAGTCAATACCAGTTCTTTGGAAAAAGAATCATTTTCTCCAGAATGTCATTACCAGCATGAAGTAGAAATGATAGGCTCATCTAAAAATATGTTTACTATAAAAGTAAAGGATAAGTTACTTCATATTGATGTTTCAAATTTTCCAGCGATAAAAATAATCCAAGAACAGATTGATCAAAACGATAGCCTAGCGAAAAATGCAGAAAATAAATCAATGGACACAAAGAAATCAGAACACAAAAAACCTAAATCAACTTCTGGACTTAGAGAATCGAATAGCGCAATTTATTGCAGCATTGCAGGCGATACAATAATTAGCAACGCTCCTGATAGGCAGAAAAGACAAATGTTGCTATCTGATATTTGGGCTATTATTTTTTATAAAGGTTATCCAGACAAGGATAACCTGAATCTTTACCTGATCATTCGAGACAAACATTCTACATTGAGGAACGAATTCTACATTACAGTAGGATGCCCTGGTTATCTTGAAACCCTTAATTTATTGGCTGACAATTTTCAAATCCATAAAGAAGAAATTGATCGATTGTCCAGTTTAGAAGGTAGACTGTTTGAGGAGCTTTGGCATGCTCCTGTTGAGGATACTTTTGAAATTCTACCCGATCAAAAATTTAGTGAAGATTTTCACCTCGGTTATGAGATTCAAACAAATGTGCCACTATTCCTCCCTTGGTCGACTACCCATGAAGAAATTATAAATGATCCTGCTATTCCAAAAATTATCAAGAATGAAGTCACTTGTATTGAATGCCCAATCCGATTTGGCCCAATCGTTGTCAAAGGACCCCACCCTATTTTCGAAAATGAAGCTAGGCTTCAGATTTTACACAAAGTAGAGGGACCAGAAACTTTTAATAATCTAAGGAGGTCGATTGAATCGCTGGGGCCCCTGTAGACACATATTATTTTGAGGACGGAACAAACAAGAGCTACCGCTGTAGAATAGAATATGTTGACTTTAAAATTTATTATGATCAGGAGAATGCAGAAATACCAGAGCTGAATGTTACGCAACTAATTATTACGAAAGTACCGACCACACCTATCGATCGCACAAATTCCAGCCTAAGCGAAATTGCAGTCGAAGAATATTTGACTTTTGCGGGAGACTACGATAATGGTATATCATTTACAGATGGCAGTACTACAGTACCAGAAAATGTAAAAAAATATTTGAGGCTAAGAGCGGTCTTTGGGTTAATCACACGCATCAAAAAATCGGGTTCACTGCTAACGGCTATTGTTCCATATACTCCATTACAGATATCGATAAGATTGTATTCGTGGATTCAATAGGACGGTATAAAGATCCGAGGCAATTCAGAATTATACTAAAGGATGGAACGGAGCGTACAATTTTTAGAGATGGATATTGGAGTACCTATGATGCGGAAGCCAGAAAAACAATGACGGAGGTTACAGGGCTTCCGATTGAGGATTCCCTTATTGATAACATGTATATGGATCATGACAATTGGGGGTCGCAAGATCATTAAACCATAACTTGACGAGATCAGTCACCAAGAAAATTAATAAAATGACAACTATTGAATTAGAGACTAAAATTGAAGCTGACATCCATAGGTGCTTTGACTTAACCAGGGACATCGACATTCATAAACTATCAACCGAAAAGACAAATGAAAAAGCCATAGCTGGCCGTACCAGTGGTCTTTGTGAGCTTGGTGATAGAGTTACCTGGGAGGCCAAACATTTCGGCATCCGCCAACGACTAAGCGTGGAGATTACAAAATTTAATAAACCCCATTTCTTCGAAGACAGGATGATAAAAGGAGCGTTCAAGTCAATGCGGCACGAACATCACTTCAAAGAAATTAACGGGTCGACAATGATGACAGACAGATTTATGTATCATGTTCCATTTGGAATCTTTGGAGAACTCTTCGATAGGATTGTTTTAAAGAGTTACATGACTGGGTTTCTAGTAACCAGAAATAAGACGATAAAGAAAATAGCGGAGAGAAAGTAATCAGCAAATAGTAATCCTTGAGTGAAAACCAACCAGTATAAATTGGCTGTAATATCGCCTTGAAAATGTCAGCTTGAAGCTGTAGAAATGACAAACAAGATCGGAATTAAAATTTTGTTATTTATCGGGCTAGCCATGGCAGGAGCTGCCTTGTATTTCGGTTATAGAATATCCAAAAAAGTTTCACCTATGAGGAGACTGAAGGCATTATCACGGGTTTTCATACGCACGCCAAAAATTCTGAAAATTCCTTTCCCAATGTTACTTTTCTCTACAAAGGCGACAGTGTTTTTAGTAAAATTGATTACTACTCGTCTGATATGGAAATAGGGCAAACTGTTGTGGTGGTTTTCCCTCCTGGTGAGCCTGAAAATGCAGAGATGAAATCTTCTCTTTGGTTTGTTCCCCTATTCTTCCTTTTCTTTTCATTGTTCTTCATTGTTCCGTCCGTCCTCACAATAAAATCAGAAACAAGAAGCTGAATGAAATATAAATAAGACAAATAACACCAAATAAATGCTTCAAGTAACGATATGAAAAATATAGATTGGCTTTACGGATTCGGAATTACACTGCTCCTGTTGGGTTTACTGATTTGGATTATTCCACCAATCGCTTTGTTCATGATTGTGTTGGGCACTATTCTCATACTTGTTTCTAAAAAGAAATGGGCTGTAAAACTACTTTCTGTTTTGTTACCTATTATCCTTTGGTATATTCTACTTACTTCCTATTATTAAGT
>JAAUQD010000115.1 GCA_012032815.1 Flammeovirgaceae bacterium | reverse complement strand
AAAAATTTAGTCATACTCATCCCTTAAGTAAGCAAGCGTCTGGCCCACATCTGTTGTATTGAACTTAACACAGAAATAGCTCCTTGCATTGACCTGAAGACGAAAGGCTGTTGGACGAAAATCCTGCTTCAAACCTTCCTGGTGGAAATTCTCAATTACACCCACTATTTGAAAGGTGTCACTACCAATTCGAATATGTTGACCAATGGCATGATCAGGACTTTGAAGATTAAAAGTTTCAATTGCTTTCCTATTTAAAATTACACTCGAACTGTCAGCCGTAAACTCTCTGGAATAACCACGCCCGGCAACCAATTCATTACCGAAAGTTTTTAGATATTCATAATCAATTCCCAGGATATACATTTGATTAGCCTGAGTTTGATCGTCTCCAATACGCAAAGCGGAAGTTGTCCAATAAATAAGATTGCCAGGAATCTCACTGGTTGCTGTAAAATTTTTCAGGTCAGGATGTTCAGATAACCTGTTTCGGTAAGCTTCGAGGTAATTAGGATATAAGGAATCGTATTGAACATAACCAGGTCCGTTAATTACTACTGTCTGATTTATATTAATGCCCAAATCCCTGTTTTGCATAAACTGCAGCTGACGAAAAACAATAATCGTTCCTGCAATAAGTGCCACAGAAACAGCAAATTGTGTAACGACCAATACTTTTCGCAGCATGATTCCTTCGCGTGATCCTTTTAATGTACCTTTTAGTATTCTGGCCGGTTGATATGATGACAGCACAAAAGCCGGATATGTACCTGAAAAAAGGGAACCAACTAAATAAAGTGTTGCAAGTGCCAGCCAAAGATATGAATCAGAAAAAATGCTATAGGTAAGGTGCTTACTGGCAAGTTCATTGAAAAAAGGAATGGCTGTATATAAAATCATTAACCCGATAACTGCGGAAACTAGATTTACCAAAAAAGCTTCAGCAATAAATTGACCCATTAATTGAAACTTACCGGCCCCTATACTTTTTCGAATGCCCACTTCTTTTGCTCTCTCAACCGCTCTGGCTGTTGATAGATTAATGTAATTGACCCACGCAATGACGAGGATAAAAAAAGCAATGATCATCAGGAAGTATACGGTTTGTCCATTGCCATTCACACGAGCCTCCTGAATGAGGTCAGAATACAAATGAATTTGTAGTAGAGGTTGTAACACAAATTTGGTTCGTTGATCGGCTCCCTCCCGCGTATCGTACTTATTGATGAATGTCGGAAATTTAGATTCAAGGGCTTGAGGATCAGCTCCGGGTTTTAGAAGTACATAATTATAGAAATCATACCAGCCCCAGGCATTATTAAAATCTTCCCCCCAAAGGGAAACTAAAGTCGGATATGAAAAGAGAAAGGAAAACTTAAGATGAGAATTTTCAGGTGATCGTACTATGCCGGTTATTTCATACTCTTCATTACCACCTAATTTGATCCGCTTACCTATTGGACTCTCATCGCCAAAATACTTTTTGGCAATTACTTCTTCCACCAGTGCGGTGTTTGGATGATCAAGGCGGGCTTCTCCATCCACAATCGGGTATGAGAAAATGTCAAATAAGTTTTGCTCAGCTTGAAAAAGGTTGTCCTCCTTAATAGATACATCCTCATAGCGAATAACTCCTCCTCCGTAGCGTAAATAGAGCCGTGTAGCATCTTCAATTTCCGGATAGTCAGCAATTAGCATGGGTGCAACCTTGGGAAATGCCGTGGCACTTTTAAATATTATTTCCCCATCACGGTAAGCATCAAATTCAACACGATAAATCCGATCAGCTTTAGAATTGAAGTCGTCATAGCTGAGTTCATCTTTTACATATTGAAGAATCAATAAACTCGCTGCTATTCCGATAGCAAGGCCCAGGACGTTAAGTATAAAAAAACCTTTATAACGTGAAATGTTTCTAAGCGTAGATAAGAGATAATTATAGATCATAGTACAATTTGCACCAGATTGTACAAGCCTGATGCCATCATTAATTAAAAGCGCTGAAGAAGGTATTTAGCATAATTTAGATTACAATTCGAACTATACCGGACGAAGTCGTCCGTTGCCGAACAGTAATTGACTTTTTAATTTACCGGCAAAGACTATTTTTGCACTCTACAATTATAGAGTATCATGGGACGGATTTTCGAAAAACGTAAACATAAAATGTTTGCCCGTTTTGACCGGATGGCCAAAACGTTTAGCAAAATTGGGAAAGACATTGCGATAGCCGTTAAACACGGAGGACCTCTGCCGGAGAATAACCCGAAGCTCAGGCTGGCGATTCAAAATGCAAAAGGTGCGAACATGCCCAAAGATCGGGTTGAAGCTGCCATCAAAAGAGCATCCAGTAAAGAGGAAAAAGATTTTCAGGAAATGGTGTACGAAGGCTACGCACCCCATGGTGTACCGGTGGTGGTAGAATGTGCCACAGATAACCCAACACGGACAGTGGCCAACATCAGGCTTCATTTTTCAAAAAAGGGAGGGGCGATGGGTAACAACGGTTCGGTCATGTTTCTCTTCGAGCATAAAGGTGTATTCAGATTTTCTCCCGAAAACCTGAACCTTGATGAACTGGAACTTGAACTTATCGATGCCGGTGCCGAAGACATTCAAAAAGAGGACGATGAAATTGTAGTCTATACCAAATTCGAAAATTTTGGTCCCGTGCTGAAATGGATTGAAGAGAAAAAGCTGGAAGCAAAGAGTTCTGAACTGCAATACATTCCAACCACCTATAAAGAATTGAGTGAAGAAGAGCAAGATGAAGTCATGGAATGTATAACCACCCTTGAAGAAGATGATGACGTTCAAAACGTATATCATAATCTGGCCTGAGCTACCTGAATTTCAGCCCGTTCTTATTCACCAAACAATACTAAATCAAAACGAACCGTGCAACTGCTTTTACAGTCGATGACCAACTCATTCGTTAATCCTTTTTAATGTAGATTTGTGATTAGGGGTTTGTATATTAACCCTGAAATTTTTAACACTTGACAACTCAGGCAAACACCCCAAACATAAAACCCCTGAGATGGCTGATGACAGTCGTCTGCCTGGGCTGCTTTGGTGTGTCCCATAGTCAAATCGTGGAATCATTTGGTGTATTTGGTGGATTTAATATTCCCTTTACGATTGATCAGGGTTTGCAACAAGACCCGCGGTATTATGGAAAACTTACACTGCGGGGTACACCATTCGGTGTTTCTTATGGATATGATCATGTTGGTTATGGCTTCTTGATTACCCCGTCCTACATTAAAGCGGGTCAGCGATTTGTCATTCAAAACACTTCGGGTGGTGAAGTTGGTTATCGTGATGTACTGATGGATTACATTAGTGTACCTGTAGCACTCAAACTGCATATTAATGATCTGTCGTTTTTCAGGTTAAGCATGGTGGCTTCTTTAAATTTTAATTACATGATCAATGGTAGGGAGGTAGAAACGTACTCCGCTTCAAAACTCAACTACCCGCCAAACGTCATTATACCCAATGAACCTGGCTACGTAGAAGATTACGATGGTGTTTTTGTTCCGGATGTTGATGGGCTTGAATATGTAACTAAAGATAAATTTCAACCCTTTCAACTTTTTGCCGCCATAGGAGTACGTGCTGATATTGAGATTAATGAGGATTGGGGAATAAATCTTGATGGACGCGCAAACTTTGGAATTTTTGATCCCCGCAAAAAGGAATATACAGATGCACTGCAAGTCCCAGGAGATGTGCCTGATATTTATGGACCCAGACGGGAAATTTATTTGGGAGCCATGATTGGTGTCTCCCGATTAATACAAATTAAAAAAGATTTTAAGGCACGAAGTTCGAGCAGCCCTAAAAAGAAAAAAAGAAAATAGAGTTGTCAAAGGTAGTAATCATAACAGGTGCTGGGGGTGCACTGGGAAAAGCGGTTGTTAAAAAATTTATCGCAGAAGGCTTTGAAGTAATCGCTACCGTTTCCCCGGGAAAACAACTGGATTATTCGGTCGAAGGAAAAATGTTAGTTCATCCGGTTGACCTTTCGGATGAGAATGATGTCAAACAATTTATTGAATCTATTACTAAAAAACACGCTACTATTGATGGCTGCATTTGTATTGCAGGCGGTTTTGCAACGGGTGATCTGGAGCAGACGGATGGAAAATTGTTGAGTAAAATGATGTCAATAAACTTTGATACAGCCTACCACATCGTCCGGCAGGTCTACAAAAAAATGACTGAACAAAAGAAAGGCCGTATCATTCTTGTGGGCTCCAAGCTGGGTATGAAGGCCGAATTAGGGAAAAAGATGATAGCCTATACCCTGTCCAAATCGCTGATCTTTCGTTTATCTGAAATACTTAACGCATCAGCATCTACAACAGGAGTAAAAAGTGTTGTAGTTGTTCCTGATACTATTGATACACCCGCTAATCGAAAAGCCATGCCAAATGCTGATTTTAATGCTTGGACACTTCCTGAGAAAATTGCAGAAGTGATGCTTCAGATAATAAGTGGTAATGAGAACAAAAGTGTTCTTGAGATCTAAATACCCATTTACAAACCGGTCATCATTCCTTTTTCAGGATCCCACACCTTTAGTTTTAAACAGGCAATCATATCCATTGGATGCAGTGTGGTCGTTTTTGGATTTTGAAGTTCAGGCATATTGCGCATGGCCTCTTTAAGTCTGTAAAAAGGAATATGGTGATTGACATGGTGAACATGATGGTACCCGATATTTCCGGTAAACCAATTCATAACAGGATTCATCACTAAAAAACTGGTAGAGTCAATTGCTGCCTTAGTGTACTTCCAGTTTTCGTTTTCATCAAATGTTGCTCCGGGAAAATTGTGCTGAGCATAAAACAAATAGGCTCCCAATCCATTGGCTATCACAAATGGAATAACCCAACTAATCAATAAAGTAACTATTCCTCCGAGATAAAACAGATAGGCGCCCATGGCAATATGAAGGATCAGGGCAACCGCTGAGTCCCAATGATTTTTTGGGCTTCTCATCAGAGAATTGATATTAAAATCATAAATAAACAAAGTGATGTACCCGCTGAAGATAGTAATCGGATGGCGAGTAGCCAGGTATAAAAATTGCTTTGTTGAAGGCAATTCTTCAAATTTTTTTTTGCTGAGTAATGGGAATGACCCAATACCGCTATTCGACAGTTTGGAATTGTTTTGATGATGATGGTCATGGGTGCGCTTCCAGATACTGGATGGAGCCAAAACAAAAATCCCAAACGCAGTCATGATCCATTTTGCCAGCTTTGATTTTTTTAAAATCGCATGATGCTGGTAATCATGATAGATAACAAATGATTTTACAATGAATAGCCCTGCAATCACACTAAAAACCAATTTTAAAAGAAATTGAAAATTATAATACGTGCCTAAGAGGGCGAGCACTAAAAACACCAGCGTGCTTACCAGGTGAAGCCAGCTTTTTGCTTTGTCCTCTTTTGTATATTCCATACTAGCCAGGATTAATTCCCTGCCGGTACGAAATGTTGATCTATCATTAGTATTAGTCAATCCAGTTAAAAATCAGTTTTTGGGTCAACAAAAATAGGCATTTAATTCACAGGTCTTTTATTTTTCCAGCGTCTATGTGACCAAAGCCATGTTTCCGGCTGTTTTCTGATCTCATTTTCCAGCATTCTATTGAACCCTTCCGTAATTTCCATATCCTCAGTTTTTGTTGGATCATCAAATAAAACAGTTGGATACACATCATAGTAGCCTCTTCGAGTTCGCTGCACATGCATATAAACAACAGGATAATTCATCAGTTTGGAAGTCTTTTCAGGGCCAAGATGAACAGCCGTATCCTGATGTAGAAAATCAATCCAACCCGCAGTAGTAAGAGGTACCGGAGCTTGATCAGCAATCAGCGCAGTAGCGCCAATTGTGTTCTTATTAGCCACAATGCTTTTAAGTGTGCTGTTACGAGGGATAATTTTTGTATTAAACTTTGTCCGTGCTTTTTGAAACAATTTTTCAAAATATCGATTGGTAAAAGGATAGTACACCACAAATAATTGGTGCTTGCAGGAGAGCGTAAAACAAGGCCCTGCCCATTCCCAGTTACCCATGTGCCCCATTACAATTAGAATACTTCGGTTTTTTCGAAAAGCTCATTTAAGATTTCAACATTATAAAACTTTGTTCTTTTCTTCACCACTTTCTCCGTCCAGGTAATGGTCTTCAATGTCTCAACCAGCAGATCACCCAGGTACGCATAATATTGTCTGGCAATTTTCTTTATTTCAGTTTCTGATTTTTCAGGAAATGAATTTCTGAGGTTTGTCAGGACTGTCTTTTTGCGATAGCCTACCACATAATACATAATCACAAAAAGAAAGTCAGAAATCCGGTATAGAATAAAAAACGGACTCAGCGATATCCCATAAATAAAAGGAAGAGAAAGATAAAAAGCCAAAGCCCGCATTCGTAATTTATCAGCTATCGATGATGGCCACTAAACTACATAATCCAATGTATTGTCAATAGAATATTACCGGCAATGACTAAGCGAGACAATAAATCTGATTATTAAATCCTTTTCGGATTACATGCCAATCATAACGAAGGCACCCCAATAGTAAGGATCTTTGTATTTCGCCATGAGTTGTATTTGCGCCTGCTTAAATGCTTTTTGTTTTCCAATACCCTTGACCAGGTTAGTGTAAAATCCGGACATAAGAAGTTGAGTGGCCTCGTCATCTACTTTCCATAAACTCATAATCAGCGCATCGGCTCCGGCTACGAGAAACGACCGTTGTAGCCCATAAACACCTTCACCAGCTTTAACATCTCCCAAACCGGTTTCGCATGCACTTAGCACAACCAAATCAGTACCTTCAAGGTCAAGATTCATCGCTTCGTAGGCGGTGAGTATTCCGTTTTCGGTTTCAGAAATATTGGTATCAGTAACTCCACTAATTGCATTCTTTGCATCGGCTAATATGAGCCCGCTTCTAAGGAGCGGATTGTTTGATGCATTTTCCGCATCGATACCATAGACAGATCCTACCGCACCCTCAATATCCTGAAGAAAATACCCATGCGTAGCGATGTGCACAATTAAAGGAGCATTTAAGTTCTTTATGTTCTTTTCATTGGCTTCTTTCTGAAGTCTCGTGGTAACAGTATAATTAGCTCCCTTCAAAACCTTACTGATGTTTTCGATTTCTATTTTAGTGCCAGGGAGTGCAGCAACATCATGCGTTGCATAGTCGGGAAACCCAAGTAAAAAAGCACCTCGCTTGGTTGCTCCTGAGGCTTTCACTTTATCCCTTAATAAATCCCTGGCATTTCCAACAACAACCACATCATAGCGGTTTACATTATACTCACCCGTACTGGCCCTAAGCGTATTCAGGTTGAGTTGACTATACACGCCATCCGGAGAAAAATAAATTGTTTTCTTTCCAACTAATTTTGGGTCTATGGTGCTCCAAAATTGATTGTAAGAATACTCATCATTCACACGCTGTTGTATAGCAGTGCGATAATATTTTGCGTAGCGGGTTTCCAGTTGATTCCCATTTTCCAGTTCGACCATGTCAATGCCACTCCCCTTCTTTAAGATGAAAGCCACATACCTTGATTCATCTTTAAAATCCTGATCAAAGGACCGGATTCGCACCATATCTACAATTACATCTGTTTCAGTTAATACACTGATGAGGTCTGAGCTGCTGACTGTATTCGTATTGTACCCCGAACTAAATACGGACGATCGTTCTGACAGCGTTTTTTCCATAGCATTTAACTTTTCTCTCAAGATCCGCAAGGTTAATTTCCTGCTCCTTCAACGATTCATTCGAAAGACTAATAGAACTGAGCCAGTTTGTTCTTTCTGAT
>JAAUQD010000114.1 GCA_012032815.1 Flammeovirgaceae bacterium | reverse complement strand
TTGCCTTGCAACTTGGCAAAGCGTTCAGCGCTTTTAATGAAAAATACGGGCGCAAGCTGGAGCTTTGGATGGAACCGGGAAAGTTTTTAGTGAGCGAGGCGGGATACCTGCTGGTACGTACCAATGTAGTAAAACAAACTCCCCATGTCACGTTCGTTGGGGTTGATTCCGGATTAAATCATTTGATCCGGCCCATGATGTATGATGCGTACCATGAAATTGTAAATGTTTCAAACCCAACCGGTGAGTTGAAAAAGTACACCGTGGTTGGAAATATTTGTGAAACGGATACACTTGGAACAGATCGGATGCTCAATGAGGTAAGGGAGGGAGATATTTTGGCAATAAAAAATGCTGGAGCTTACGGATACTCCATGTCATCCAATTACAATTCGCGTTTTCGCCCGGCTGAGGTATTGATTGTTGATGGAAAAGCACACCTTATCCGTATGCGGGAAACCATGGATGATTTGGTGCGTGGTCAGGTTGATATTCTAATCTGATCATTCATGACCTATGACGTGATTGTCATTGGAGGAGGAGCTGCCGGATTTTTTGGTGCCATCCAGGCGGCAGCGTTTAATCCAAAACTAAAAATCCTCATTCTTGAGAAATCCGCGCGGTGCTACAAAAAGTAAAAGTTTCAGGAGGTGGGAGATGCAATGTCACTCATCAAAGTTTTGAAGCCAATGCATTAGCAAAACATTACCCCCGAGGCCAAAAGGAATTAAAATCACTTTTTAAAATATATCAGGCAAGGGATGTGGTGGAATGGTTTAAGCAACATGGTGTGAAACTGAAAACCGAAGAGGATGGGAGAATGTTTCCGGTTTCCGACAGTTCACAAACCATTATTGATTGTTTTACCAACGAGGCAGAGCGTCTTGGTATAGACGTAGTATTGAATTCGCGGGTTGATAAAATTCAAAAGGAAACATTTTTTAAAATTGTTACTCAATCAAAACAATATATCAGCCGCGTTGTGCTGATAGCTGTGGGCGGATTTTCATCCAGTGATCAATACAACTGGCTATCGGAGTTGGGTCATTCTATAATTCAACCTATTCCATCATTGTTTACTTTCAATGATTCGGAAAGGCGTTTTAAAGATCTAATGGGAGTTTCTGTTCCAAACAGCATTGTAAAAATTGAAGGCACGGATTTTAAATCTGAAGGGCCAGTGTTAATTACACATTGGGGACTGAGCGGCCCGGCTGTCATTCGCCTCTCAGCATGGGCGGCAGAATATTTGAATTTAGTTAACTATACGTTCACGGTTTTAGTAAACTGGATTGCCTTATCTGAAGAAGAGGCAAGGCAGGCATTGAGAAATGCTCAACTGGAGGGCGGTAAGAAAAAGATATTTTCTAATCCACAATTTGGTTTATCGACCCGGCTGTGGTTACGTCTCTGTGAGCTTGCGGAAATTCCTGAAACTAAAATTTGGTCAGAACTTTCGCGGAAGCATGCAAATAAGTTGGTGGAGAATTTAGTTCGAAGTCCATTCCGTATAAAAGGAAAGACAACATTTAAAGAAGAGTTTGTTACCTGTGGGGGCATTGTCCTTAAGGAAGTTGATCTTGCTACGATGGAGAGTAAAAAAGTGAACGGGCTATTTTTTGCAGGCGAAGTATTAAATATGGATGGAGAAACGGGTGGTTTTAATTTTCAGGCTGCATGGACAACGGCTTATGTGGCCGCAAAAGCCATGGCTAATTCATCACTGCTAAAACAGAAAAGCCCCTGATGGGGCTTTAAGTTGTTTGTGGTGACGGAGGGAATGCTGACGCTTCGGTCAGCATCCTGATCAGCCGGTAGGCTGCGTCAGGGTTGACCCAGGTTTATTAAGGATGTATCGGTTTTTCGATTTTGATTCCAGGTACTTTTTCAGATGGATACTTTAAAATAAAAGACAAGGTTCTTTCAATTGATAGATTCTTAATTTTTTTCTCAAGAACCATGGCTTGTGATTTAGATGGCTTTTGAGTGAACCAGACTAGATTCCAGGGTATAAATCGGGCGGTTGAGAAATCTTTGGCTGCATTATGCTCCGCTACCCTTCGGGACAAATTATTGGTAGATCCTTTGTAAAACGAACTATTTTTTTGGCTTTGTAAGATGTAGACGAAGTACATAAAACAAAATGCTGACTTAATCAGCATTTATGTGGTGACGGAGGGAATTGAACCCCCGACACAAGGATTTTCAGTCCTTTGCTCTACCAACTGAGCTACGTCACCTAAAACAAGGCCACAAAACTATATAAATTTAGTCCTGAGCCAAAAATTGCCCTCAATATTATAGAATAGGTACGAGCGTTCACTATTTTCGTTTCTGATGGAATACCTTTCACAAATTGCATTTTTAGCAACTCTTCTTGTAGCCGGCTATTTTTTAAGCAAAAGAATTCTTTTTATCCGCGATTCCATACGGTTAGGGAAACCGATGGAGACCTCGGGCAGCACAGGTGATCGATGGAAGAACGTATTCCTAATTGCCTTCGGCCAAAAGAAAATGTTCAAACGATTCATTCCGGCAATTTTTCACTTTTTCATTTATTTCGGTTTTCTGGTTATCAATCTTGAAGTGCTGGAATTCGTGATCGATGGATTGGCCGGGACACACCGGATTTTTGCACCCTATCTGGGAAGTGTCTACAGCTTGGCGATTAGCTTCTTTGAATTGCTAGCGCTGCTGGTTCTGATTGCGTGTGTGATTTTTTTAATAAGAAGGAACTTCTTGAAGGTTCCGCGCTTTTGGTCAGCTGAAATGACAAAGTGGCCAAGACTGGATGGTAATCTGATTCTAGTCATTGAAATCATGCTGATGGCGGCCATTCTAAAAATGAATGCGGCCGATCAGATTTTGCAGGCACGCGGTGAGCACTACACAGCAACAGGCACATTGTACATCAGTTCATTACTTATCCCTCTTTTTGAAAATTTCAGTACCGAGCTTTTAATCCTTGTTGAGCGAATAGGCTGGTGGTTTCATATCATTGGCATACTTGGTTTTTCTATTTATATCACCTACTCCAAACACCTTCACATTTTCATGGCTTTCCCCAATACCTACTTTGCGAAGTTGGAGCCAAAAGGACATATCAATAATATGCCGGTTGTAACGCGTGAAGTAAAATCCATGTTAGGACTGCCGGCCGAACAAACTGAGCAGCCTCCATCTGTGCCCGGAAGATTTGGTGCTAAAGATATTAACGATTTAAGCAGACATCACTTGATGGCGGCTTATGCGTGTACCGAATGTGGTAGGTGTACTTCAGAATGTCCGGCTAACCTTACGGGTAAGAAATTGTCTCCACGAAAAATAATGATGGATACCCGAGATCGGATGGAGGAGGTAAACAGAAATTTAAGGAAGGGAAATAAGGGGCTCGATGACGGCAAATCATTACTTGGTGATTATGTCACCAAAGAAGAGATAAATGCATGCACAAGTTGCAATGCCTGCGTAGAAGCATGTCCTGTGATGATCAATCCTTTGGAAATCATTTTAGAAATGAGACGGTATGTGGCCATGGAAGAATCGGGGTCACCGGCATCATGGAACTCCATGTTTCAAAATATTGAAACAAGTTTTGCTCCATGGAAATTTGCTCCATCGGATCGGTTTAACTGGGCTAATGAATTGAAAAAATGATGGAAGAAAGAAATAAGATTCAAACCGTAGCAGAGCTTTCAGCAAAAGGCAAAACGCCCGAAATTCTTTTTTGGGTAGGATGTGCCGGTTCGTTTGACGACCGGTACAAGCGCGTAACGGTTGCCTTAGTAAAAATTTTGAATGCAGTTGGAATGGACTTCGCTGTGTTAGGCCCGGAAGAGACCTGTACCGGTGATCCGGCACGCAGAGCGGGCAATGAATTTTTATTTCAAATGCAGGCCATGAATAACATTCAGGTTATGAATGGTTATAACATAAAAAAAATCGTCACAGCATGTCCGCATTGTTTTAACATTATTAAAAATGAGTACCCGGAACTGGGGGGCAACTATGAAGTGATCCACCATTCTCAATTAATTCAGGAACTGATTAACAGCGGGAAAATTGTAATGAACGAAGGGGGTGCTTTTAAAGGACGAAAAATTACCTACCACGACTCATGTTATCTGGGCCGGGCAAATGATGTCTATGTAGCGCCACGTGAAGTTTTGCAAACACTTGATGCAGACCTTGTAGAAATGAAGCGTTGCCGTACTACCGGATTGTGCTGTGGAGCAGGCGGAGCCCAAATGTTTAAAGAACCTGAAAAAGGCAAAAAAGACATTAATGTCGAACGGGCTGAAGAGGCGATTGAGACTGGGGCGAAAACAATTGCAGTGGCCTGCCCGTTTTGTATGACCATGATGAGCGATGGGGTGAAAGCCAAGAACAAAGAAACTGAGGTAATGGTAAAAGATCTTGCAGAACTTATTGCCGAGGCGCAGGGTTTATGAATTGATTAACTTTGCATTATGTATTTACCGTTTGAAGAGATTTCAGGGAAAGCCAGGGTATGGGTGTATCAATCCATTGAGAAGCTTTCCGCTACCGAAAAAGAAATAATTGCGGGGGACCTTAAAACCTATTGCGAGCGATGGGCTGCACATGGCAATCCATTAAAAGCTTCTTTTACAATTCTCAATGATCATTTTTTAGTGATCACAGCCGATGAGCAATTTAATCAGGCCAGTGGGTGCTCAATCGATGATTCAGTTCATGCGGTGCAATCAATTTATCAAAAAATTAATAGAGACTTTCTTAACAGAACCCATGTTCCTTTTTTGATGGATGAAGAGGTGCGTTTTTTCAAGACTACAGAATTGAAGAATCGGTTTGAAGAAGGTAAAATCAAAGGAAGTGATTTAGCCATTAATGTACTCGCTGCCACGAAAGAAGAAATTGATACAAAGTGGACCATTCCAGTGAAAAATTACTGGCTGTCAAAATATTTACCGAAAACAACGTTAGCTACTTAGGTGATTTGTTTTTCGTAGTTTTAATGTTCGAAAATTCATGAAACGTGTTGGTCTGATTTTGTTGGTAAGCGTGCTGATGTCTTCATGCAGCACCGAAAAGAAAGCTTCCAAAGCTTTCAAGATGGGGAAGTACCAGACTGTGATCAACATGTATGAGGAGGAGTTGAAGAAAGATCCCAACAATGGAAAAGCCAACTACTACATCGCGGAGTCATACCGGCTGTCAAACCGGATAAAAGACGCGGAACCCTTTTATAATAAGGCCAGAGGAAGAGGAATCGATAGTGATTCGGTAATGTTCTGGCACTATCAGTCACTCAAGGCAAATGGGAAAAGTCAGGAAGCAGAAAACAAACTGACCGAACTGGTAGCTAATGGTTCAAACGAGGACGTGCGCGATCGTGCAAACAAAGAACTCAACGGGTTCCGTTACCTCAGAGAGCTCGAATCCAGAACAAATTATTATCGTATAAAAAATCTTGAAGCACTCAATTCACCATCTGCTGAATATGCACCGGTGTATTTAAATGGTGAACTTTATTTTTCATCCAATCGTGGGGAAGCCAAAGTTTACGAAGCTACCGGAACACCGTATAGCAATTTGTACAAAGCAGAAACTTCAGGAGCTAATGTTAATCCTTCTACGATTGAACAGCTTCCACCGGTTATCAACACCATAAATGTAAATGATGGCTGCATAACCTTTTCACCCGATGGGCGGATCATGGTATTTGCCAAAGGAAATACCGGCAAACGTAAAGGGGCTCATGATGTTGATTTATACTTGGCGCGATACCGCAACGGAACGTGGTCGGATCCACAATTGATCAACATTAATCAGCCAGATGCCTGGGAATCTACACCCGCATTCAGTCCGGATGGCCGCACACTTTATTTTTCATCAAACCGCAAAGGCGGGTTTGGTGGGTTAGATATTTATTCAGCGCAAATGGATTCTCGGGGGAGATTCGGTCGTGTGCGTAATCTTGGTCCGGATATAAATTCAGCTGGCAACGAACTGTTCCCCTATGTTTCTGAAAATGGAGAAATATACCTGGCTTCGGATGGTCATCCGGGATACGGAATGCTGGATCTTTTGTCGTCAATCGCTCGGGCGGAAAGACGACCGTGCGCAATTTGGGAAAACCAGTGAATTCTGAAAGCGATGATTTCGGGATTTTTCTTTTCCGACCCGATCGGGGATTCTATACCTCGAATCGTGCGGGCGGAATGGGGGATGATGATATTTATACGTTCGTAAACGAAGATCCTGACCTTCGGGTAGTAAATTACTTTTTGCAGGGAATCACGATGACCAACAAAGATGATTCTACTCGCGTCATTTTGCCCAACACGAAGGTGACACTGCTGGGAAGCGATGCAGATGCCATGGCTGACTATGTAACAGGAAATGATGGGAAGTTTTTGTTCCGTGTTTATGAAGATGAGAATTATACCTTAATCGGTGAGACAGACGGCTACCTGGTAAAACGTCAGCTTTGGTCTACCGTGGGGAAGGCAGTGGATAAATCCACTTTAAAAGAATTAGTCACCAACATAACGTATGATACCATCTTGGTGCTGGATAAACTTGAGCGCAATAAAATATTTGTATTGGAGAATATTTATTTTGAATACAATGAATCCTACATCCGGCCGGATGCGGCCCTGGAATTAGATAAGCTGGTGGCGTTGTTGAATGACAACATGGAAATTAAAATAGAATTGAGTTCGCATACGGATAGCATTGCCTCGCACGAATACAACATGGCGCTTTCGCAAAGACGAGCCGAATCAACAGTAAGCTATTTGATAAAAAAAGGCATCGAATCAAATCGATTAGTCGCTATGGGCTATGGAGAAACCCGACCCATTGCACGAAATACCAACCGTGATGGAAGTGATAATCCCGATGGCCGTCAGCGCAATCGTAGGACGGAGTTCAAGATTTTAGAAATCGGAATAATTCAAAGGCGCCCCACCGATGAGTTTGATGAGGATAAGTACTTCATCAAGAATAATAATTAGGAACGTTTGTGTTTGCGCAGTGGTGGGCTTTTGAAAACGTATTTGTCCCACGTGACCAAACGTTGAACGAAGATAACACTTTGAACTTACACGTCACCCCACCATTGCGCAAACATTTTGTTATGGGCTGGGGGCTTCTCAGTCGTTAATTCTCGTTGTAACCAAACTTTCTGCTCTGCAATACTTCTTTCCACCAACTCTCTCTATCAATTATTATTTGGTCGTCAGTTGTCGATTTGTAAATGTCGAGAATTGAATATTTAAAATTCTTTTTTATGTAGTCAAAAGTCAATGTTTTTAGTCCTACGTTTCCACCATGTCCCGTTTTTACATAAGCTCTCCAACGTCCTAAAATCATATTTTCTCCATATGCTGAACCAACATACATTTTACCATTCGATATGTCAGTCATAAGGTAAACTCCTTTCTGGTTTTGAAGTGCAGTTTTCCAATTACTCTTTTCTAAAACTCTGTTCATTTCGTCCCATGAGATATTTACCTTTTCATAACCTGGAAATAAGTCATTGTCAAAAGTGTCCGGTAATATTTGTGAAACATAACAGTCGTCTATAACTGACTCGGCATTTCGAATCATTGTCTGCGCCTTATTCTTGAATTTTACAATTAGTCGTCCGACATATTTTTCATAATCAGGCAAATCTTCAAATTCATAACCTACATTATTCAATTTGTTCAAATCCTTGGTAACTCGTCCAACGTGAAATAGTAGCCAATCGTCCTCGGTCGGTTTTATCTTAACAAGTCCAACGGTGATTTGTCCTGCTTTGTATGATTTGTTCTTATTGTAGTTCCAATATTGTCCCCGAAGCATTGTTGAGATGTCACCATTTAAATTCTATTGTATTCAATTTCATTGTTGAACTTAAATTGTAAAACTTG
>JAAUQD010000113.1 GCA_012032815.1 Flammeovirgaceae bacterium | reverse complement strand
TTTTGTATTGGATTTAACCTTTTCCTGCCCGAAATCCCTTCACCGCATAATACCAGATAAACAAATAGCAGGGCACAATACAATAAAAGAAGGCGGATTGGAAGGAAATGATCTCGCTGAGGTATCCGTAGATCTGGGGGATAATGGCGCCTCCCGCAATCCCCATAATCAATAGGGCTGAACCGATTTTTGTAAACCGACCAAGGCCATCAATAGCGAGTGGAAAAATAGCAGGCCACATCAATGCATTTGACAATCCCAACAGCGCAATAAAAAGTATGCTGATATAACCTGTTGTTAAAAATGCAAGCACACTAAATACGATTCCAACCAGTGCGGATATTTTCAGCGCATTTTCTTGTTTGATGTATTTAGGAATGGTGAATATGCCAATGATGTAACCAACTACCATCGACCATAATGTATACGATGTGAAGTTTTTAGTTTCATCCAGACTGATGCCCATCGCTTTCCCGTACGGGCCAATGGCATCACCCGCCATTACCTCCGCACCCACGTACACAAAAATGCAAACTGCACCGAGCAATAAATGAGGAAATTGAAAGACACTTGATTTGTTTTTTGACAGCGAAGTTTCCGCTGATTCTTCGCCATCCGTATTAATTTCTGGAAGCGGAGAGGCAAGAATCATCAAGGCCAGCAGAAAAAGTACAATTGCCATTATTACATAGGGCCCCACCACCGGCCGGCTAATTCGTCAAGCAATTGATTTTTTACAACATCATTGGGGGCACTTAGAATGTTGGTTTCAATTTCACTGGCACCTTTCAAGACGATAGCACTTAGTATAACCGGACTCAGCGCACCGGCAACTTTATTACAAATGCCCATGATGCTGATTCTCCGCGCAGCCGATTCAATCGGGCCAATTACAGAAATGTAGGGATTGCTTGCTGTTTGCAACAAAGCAAGTCCCATTCCCTGAACAAATAGACCGGTGAGAAACAATCCGAAAGATCGGGATGATGCGGCTGGTATGAATAGCAAGGCGCCAGCTGCCATGACCATCAAGCCCAACGACATTCCTTTTTTAAATCCGGTTTTATTGAGAATAAAAGATGATGGTATTGCAAGAAAAAAATACGCCATGTAAAAAGCGAACGTCACCAGTAAAGCCTGCGCATCGGTCTCCAGATCGCACGCCAGTTTCAAATACGGGATGAGTGTTCCATTCAGCCAGGTAACGAAACCAAAAATGAAAAACAGAATTCCAATAATGGAAATCGAGATGATGTACTGTCGGTTTTCCTGCATAAGGGTTAGTCATGCAAGTATGCTCATTTTAAATGAAAATCCCTTTCGACAACGCAAGACTCTTAGTTGAAAAAGAATATTTTTGTGGCCATAAATTAAAACGAAACGGATTTACATGGCTGAACGAAAGGATTTAACGCTATTGGTATTGGCAGCAGGCATTGGAAGCCGGTATGGAGGGATTAAGCAAATCGATGGATTTGGTCCGAACGGGGAAACGATCATGGATTATTCCCTGTACGATGCTATCCGGGCAGGATTTACCAAAGTGGTTTTCATAGTACGGGAAGAGATTCTGGAAACGGTAAAGGAAAAATTCCTTCCAAAGCTGAAAGACAAAATAAAAGTTGAATTCGTCATTCAATCTATGGATAAGGAAGTACCCAAGGAACATCAAAACCCTGAACGAAAAAAACCATGGGGAACCAGTCATGCCGTCTTGTGTGCTAAGGGGGTGATCAACGAACCCTTTCTGGTGATTAATGCAGATGATTTTACGGAAAAATGCGTTTGCATCTATGGCTGAATTTTTCAGACAGGACACGAAAGGCGATCATGCCATGGTTGGTTATAAATTAAGTAATGTGTTATCCGATCACGGAAGTGTATCACGCGGTGTAGGCACAAGCGATAAGGATGGCTATTTGGTTTCTGTCGTGGAGCGCATAACGATCGTTCAAGAAAACGGAAAGATTATTTCAAAAGAAAAGGATGGCGATGTGGAGTTGGATCCTTCATCGCCCACCTCGATGAACTTTTGGGGATTTCAGCCGTCTATCTTTGGTATTGCTCAATCAATGTTCATGGATTTCCTTAAAGAGAATTCAAACAATATCAAGGCTGAGTTTTTTATTCCGCTTATTGCCAACGAAATGATTCGTCAAAAAACCGGGCGACTGAAAGTATTGGATGGTGGTGATATCTGGTTTGGTGTAACCTACCAGGAAGATAAGGGTTCTGTTTCGGCAAAAATTCTTGAATTGATTAACAAAGGAGATTATCCGCAAAAATTGTGGGGATGATTCCAGGCGAAGTACTGGAAGCCTTTTCCTTGGATCAGTCTCAGTTGAAGATTGAACCCATTGATTCGGGTCACATTAATAAAACGTTTAAACTAATTGGGGATCGTTCGTACGTCATTCAACGCATCAACAAATCTGTTTTTACCAATCCCGATTTAATTGCCAATAACCTTAGGGTCGCTTCGGATCATGTGAACAAAAATTATCCCGGTTATTTATTTCTGAGCACGTTGACCACTTCCGATGGAAAAGAAATGGCATACGATGAGGATGAATTTCCCTGGCGACTTTTCCCGTACATTCCCAATACGATCACGATCGATGCGGTTGCTGATGAACAGCAGGCGTTCAGGGCGGCACAGGCTTTTGGCCGGCTGAGCAAAAATTTATCAGGGGTTGACACTACTTTATTTTCTGAAACAATTCCACGATTCCATGATCTTGGTCTTCGTTATGAACAATTTGAAAGTGCTTTTATTAACGCGTCACAAGAAAGAAAGAATTCATCACATGAGTTGATTGAAAATGCAAAAACGTTTGCGTTCATTAAAACGAAGTATGAAGAACTCATTCAGTCAGGGAAATTGACATTACGGATTACGCACAATGACACCAAGATTAACAATGTCTTGTTTGATGCCGATTCAGGTAAAGCGATTTGTGTGATTGATCTGGATACGTTGATGCCGGGGTATTTTATTTACGACCTGGGTGATATGGTCAGGACTTTTGTGAGTCCGGTAGGGGAAGAAGGCAAAATTGAAAACGTCAGCTTCAGAAAGAACATTTATGATGCGCTGCTGGCGGGATATTTGGGAGAGATGAATGAATTACTTACCGAAGATGAAAGAGCTTCTATTCCGTTTGCAGGACAGATGATGACGTTCATGATTGGATTGCGGTTTCTCACCGATCACCTGAACGGGGACATTTATTTCCATGTAAAGAAGCCCGGACAGAACCTGATTCGAGCGGCTAACCAGTTCCGCTTATTGGAATTGCTGGCTGAAAATGTTGGGTAACTGACCACCGGAAACGAATTAAACCCATTGATATTTTTCTTTTAAAGAATACGGATAGTCTGAGTATTTTAGCGGGTCGTTATTCCAATCTTTAAATCCAACAGCTATGAAAAAATTATCGCTTATCACATGGGTCGTTGCGGGTGCGCTGCTGATGACTCTGATGGCATTTGTTTCTCAAAAAGAAGCGGGTCTTTCCGGAGCGTGGCAAACCGGCACGGATGCCGAGAAGATGACCACCATTTATGCAGGTCCGTATTTTGCCAAAGCGGTGTATTCAAAAACGGAATTTCAATATACAGCAGGAGGTTTCTGGAAAATGGAAAACGGACAACTTACCGAGACGTATGAGTTTCATTCGAAAGATCCTGACATGGTGGGCAAATCCGTCTCCCAGCAGGCATCGATAAAAAAAGGGAAACTGGTAGCCGGCAATGATCAGAAAATAACATGGACGCGTCTTGATGATGGTACCCCCGGACAGCTAGCCGGAGCATGGTTGATCACAGGTCGCGTACACAATGGGGAAGTCAGCAGAAGTACACCCGGAGTGCGCAAGACCATGAAAATTTTATCAGGCACCCGCTTTCAATGGATTGCTTACAACACCGAGACAAAAGAATTTTTAGGAACGGGCGGAGGAAACTACACTACTATTGATGGCAAGTATGTCGAGAACATTGATTTCTTTTCCCGTGACAACAGCCGGGTAGGAGCCAGTCTGAGCTTTGATTTTGGTATTGAGAATGACGATTGGAATCATTCCGGGTTAAGCAGTAAAGGCGACCCGCTGAATGAGATTTGGACACGTAGAGAAAAACTGGATAATAAATAGATTTTAATATTAATTAATCATTACATGAAACTCGGAAGTAAGTTACTGGTTGTACTATGTCTTATTAGTTACGCGTTATCTGCGCAAGTCAATGAGAAAGCCAAAAAATATGGGGAACAGGTGAGTGAAGCAGCTCTCCGCGATAATTTGTCCATCCTTGCATCCGATGCGATGGAAGGCCGGGAGACCGGCAAGCGCGGACAAAAGATGGCGGCCGCTTTTATCGCCAATTATTTTGATGAACTGGGACTGAAGGCTCCCGTAAACGGAAGTTATTATCAACCGGTGAACTTGTATTCGGTGAAGTCTGGTGAGGTGTATGTAAAAGCGGGAGACAGCCAATATAAAAATCTGGATGACCTGTTGTATTTCGGTTCGGGTAATACCAATGGTGAAGTTACTCAATCAGTTGTTTTTGCCGGAAATGGTTCGGAAACGGATTTCGAACAGGTGGATGTAAAAGATAAAGCGGTTGTTCTGTTTGTTGAAGGTATGCGGGTAACAAACAGTAAAGCCATTACGATGGCGCGCGAAAAAGGAGCCTCTTCTCTTTTGGTGTGTAATACAAAAACACAGGAAGATTTCGATAATTTCAAAAGCAATGCACGCGGGTTTGCATCCGGTGGACGATTAAGTGTTAAAAAGCCGGACATGAGTTCGCCTGACGCGCCTCTGTTTATTATCTCACCCGCGATGACTGAAAAAATCACAGGACAGAGTTTTGAGAAATTAACTGCGCTGGCGGATGCTGGAATTACAGCAAAGGCTATGAAGAAAATAAAACCGACAACGGTTCAAATCAAAACGACTGCCGAAGTTCAAACGGTAAAAACAGAAAACGTACTGGGCTACCTCGAAGGAACAGACAAAAAAGATGAAGTCATTGTTGTTACTGCGCATTATGATCATATCGGAGTGCGTGCTTCTGGCGAAGGTGATTTGATCAACAACGGAGCCGATGATGACGGATCAGGAACGGTAGCCGTCATGGAACTGGCCCGGTTATTTACCAAAGCAAAGCAGGAGGACAATGGCCCGAAACGGAGTATTTTGTTTATGACCGTAACGGGTGAAGAAAAAGGATTATTGGGAAGTGCGTATTACACAGAAAATCCGATCTACCCATTAGCGAATACCGTGGTAAACCTGAACATGGACATGATCGGTCGCAGGGATAAGGAGCATGCTGATAACAACAGCTTTGTGTACGTAGTGGGATCGGATAAACTTTCGACTGATTTGCATACTCTATGTGAATCGATAAACAGCACCTATACGAAACTTGATCTTGATTACACCTACAACGATGAGAACCATCCGAGCAACATTTACAGAAGATCTGACCACTGGAATTTTGCCAAGAACAACATTCCCATCATCTTCTATTTTGATGGCATCCACGATGATTACCACCGGCCCAGTGATGAAATAGAGAAAATCGAGTTCGATCACATGGCGAAGCGTACCAAGCTGGTGTTTTATACCGCGTGGGAAATTGCCAACCGGGATCAACGGATAACCTCAGATAAGAAGTGAGTATTTGGACTTTCAGAAGTAAACTCTATATTTGATGAATACGAGAAACCAATGATAGCGTCAACAACCAATAATTTCTTCACCAACAATTCGAATAATAATAATTATCGAAGGGGAAGGCTATTGGTATAAACTCAAAAAAAGATACACCAAAGAAGCCTTCCCAAATCGGGAGGGCTTTTTTTATGAACTGAAAAACTGACTGACATGAAAAGAAATTACAATACCAATAATAATAACGCACCACCATAAAGGCGACCTGCGCACCTATGTCCAGCCCGCCTTTGTACAAAGCCGGGCTTTTTTATTGAACATCTATTTTTAAAACTATAAACACAGAAAACATGAAACATCTTGAATTATTAAAAACAGAATCGGCAATCTCCCTGATCAAGGAAAAATTTTCCTCGGAGCTTTCCCGCCAATTGCATCTCACTAAAGTGTCTTCACCTTTGGTGGTGTTGGATGGCACGGGCATCAACGATGACCTCAACGGAATTGAAAGGCCGGTGTTATTTCCCATCAAGTCGCAGCCTGCCCGGCATGCGGTGGTCGTGCAGTCGCTGGCCAAGTGGAAACGTATGCGCCTGGCCGAACTGGGTATTGAAGAAGGAAAAGGTCTGCTGACGGATATGCGCGCATTGCGCCCGGATGAGGAATACACACCGTTGCATTCCATTTATGTCGATCAGTGGGACTGGGAAAAACACATTGATGCAAAAGACCGGACGATTGCGTATTTGAAAGAAACCGTGCGGAAGATTTATGCCGCCTTTAAAACCACCGAAGCCGAAGTGGAAAAATGCTTCCCGGAGATTACATCCATACTTCCGGATCAGATCAAATTTATTCATGCCGAAGAATTGCTGAAGCTGCATCCCGACCTGACCATTAAAGAGCGTGAAGATGAAATTGCCAGGAAGTACGGAGCCGTGTTTATTATCGGCATCGGGTCAAAGCTGTCGGATGGTAAGCCCCATGATGGTCGCGCCCCCGACTATGACGATTGGAGTTCGGTGAACGAGGATGGCTACCGGGGACTGAACGGAGATTTAATTCTATGGCACCCCACGTTGCAACGTGCTTTTGAAGTGTCGTCCATGGGTATTCGTGTGGATAAGGAAGCGCTCATCCGGCAACTGGATGAACGCGGATGTTCCGACCGCAGCAGCCTGTTGTTTCACAGCAAACTGCTGAGCGGTGAATTGCCGCAAAGCATCGGAGGAGGCATTGGCCAGTCGCGGGTGTGCATGTTTATGCTGCGGAAAAAACACATCGGGGAAGTGCAGGTGAGCATCTGGCCGGAAGAGGAAAAGCAAAAACTGGATAAGGTAGGCGTGATGTTGTTGTAATGCTTAAATTACTATCCGTCTGACCGCTCGAGGCGGTTGGACGGATAACATTCAAAAGAAATCTAACCTAAAAAGGTTAAGGAAGTTTTAAATCGAATTGAAATTGGAGCTAACGTTTGTGTTTGTGCAGTGTGGGGAATAGGAGGGCTTAAAAATGAAGCGCAGCGGAATGTTAAGCCCGACCTGCTCCGAAATGTCCCCTGTGACCGAACTACATTTTGAAACATAAACTTTAATTTAACACCAAACCCCCACATTGCATAAACATTTTGTTGTGTGCTGGCCACCAACACTATTCATTTAGACGTCTACTCAGTTTTTGTCTAAGGGATTTATTAATTAATACGTCACTATTCTCTATTGAGCCACTCATATAAAAAAAATAGTCTCTACATCTATTAGCATAATTCAGGACTATGATGTCGTCAAATTTGTCAATTTTACTTTGGTATTTAGGAGGACTTTCTGCCCAATTGTCAAATGGGCTTTTCGGATGCGAATGACTATTGAATCTATTGTCTGACGGGTGAAGGTTGTTGTCAGTAAAATTTAAAAAAGTTTCATTATTCACCCAAATGAAATGTTGGTTGTTTAGGAATTTTAATAAAGTCCTGTCCTTTATAATATCCGCTTAGGGCGTCTCTTAACTCATTGTCCTCCAAGAATGCATAGTCCCCCGAACTCTTAAAGGTCTGAAATGCAATATCATTTGCATCAATGAAATGAAAACTTTGTATATAAGATATTATCAATAATTTGTCGCGTATATCATTTTTCTGCTCGATTAAATTGATTAAGCTGTCTATGCGTTGCACTTTTATTTTACTCTCATAGATGAACCATTCAAATTTTATCGAGTCTT
>JAAUQD010000112.1 GCA_012032815.1 Flammeovirgaceae bacterium | reverse complement strand
ATCTCTTTTTTGTTCAGCTTGTTCAATACCCTGTTTCCTGAATTCTGGTATAACCGAGGAATACAGCCACATGTGTATTATGAAGCGGCTGCAGTAATCATCACATTCATTTCACTTGGTAAACTGCTGGAAGAAAAAGCAAAATCAAAAACGTCAACGGCTATCAAAAAATTAATGGGTCTTCAACCCAATATCGTCAGAGTTATTCGTGATGGTAAAGAAGTTGAAATCAATATTTCAGAAGTACATAAAGGTGAAATTATTGTTGTCCGGCCCGGAGAAAAAATTGCCGTGGACGGAAGGGTAACGGAAGGTTCATCGTTTGTAGATGAAAGCATGATCAGCGGGGAACCTATGCCGACAGAAAAATCACCTGGCACAAAAGTTTTCGCAGGAACGATCAATCAAAAAGGAAGCTTTCAGTTTATCGCAGAGAAAGTAGGAAGTGAAACCCTGCATCGCTCATATTATTAAAATGGTGCAGGATGCACAGGGCAGTAAGGCACCTGTGCAAAAACTCGTGGATAAAATCGCGGGAATCTTCGTTCCTGTGGTGCTGGTTATCGCCATCGCAACATTCATCGTGTGGATGCTCATTGGTGGCGACAATGCGTTCTCTCAGGGATTGCTTACTTCCATTTCGGTGCTGGTCATTGCGTGTCCGTGTGCGCTGGGATTAGCCACCCCGACCGCCATCATGGTGGGCATTGGTAAAGGCGCAGAAAATAATATTCTTATTAAAGATGCTGAAAGTCTCGAAATGGGGCATCGGGTGAATGCAGTTGTTTTAGACAAAACAGGAACCATTACCGAAGGCAAACCATCGGTGATGGATGAAGTATGGATGGACCAAAATAAATCCGTTGAGTACTCACCTGTTTTACTGGCGTTGGAATCCAAATCAGAACACCCGCTTGGTGAAGCCATCGTGCATTATCTGAACAGTAAAAAAATAGAGTCTGGATCTGTTGACTCATTCAAAAGCGTTACGGGATTGGGTGTGGAAGCGATGTCTCAATCAAAAACATTTATTGCCGGTAATGAAAACTTTTTAAGATCAAAGTCCATTACTATTCCTGATCACCTTAAACAACTTGCCGTTAAATTTCACGATCAAGGCAAGACCTTAATTTACTTCGCAGATAATGCTATGGCACTGGCCTTGTTTGCCATTGCCGATAAAATAAAATCAACATCAGCAAGCGCTATCAGGTCATTACAAAATCATGGGATCGAAGTGCATTTGCTCACCGGTGATAATGCACACACCGCGGAGGCAGTAGCGCATCAGGTAGGAATTAAAAACTTTAAAGCGGAAGCGCTGCCTTCCGATAAGGAGGAATTCATCAGGCAACTCCAACAGCAAGGAAAAATTGTAGCCATGGTGGGTGATGGCATCAACGATTCGCAGGCACTCGCTCAGGCCGATGTGAGTATCGCCATGGGACATGGAACAGATATCGCCATGGATGTGGCGTCCATCATGTTAACTACATCTGATCTGGAATCTATTCCCAAAGCATTAACGCTTTCTAAAAAAACAGTGCTCGGTGTACGGCAGAATTTATTCTGGGCATTTATTTATAATTTGATTGGCATTCCCATCGCGGCAGGAATTCTTTTTCCGGTAAACGGGTTTCTACTTGACCCGATGATAGCCGGTGGCGCTATGGCATTCAGTTCAGTTTCTGTAGTAGCCAACAGCCTTCGGCTTAAATCCATCAAACTTTAACTATTTTTGCACCGATGAATGAACTGAAATTTAAAACCAATATCAATTGCACCGGATGTCTTGCGAAAGTGACGCCCATTCTTAACGCTGAAAAGAGCATTGAAAATTGGAATGTGGATTTGGCTACTGAAAACAGAATTCTTACGGTAAATGCTTCAGGCATGGAAGCTAATACAGTAAAAGATTTGGTTCAGAAAGCAGGATTTTGGGCAGTCGAATTACAATAAATTGAAGATATTACTATCTGTTAATGAGATATTTAACCACAAAACGTTCATTTCATACATCATATTAAAACAAACCATTGTAATTTTGAATACGTATACATAGACATTGAAAAAGATTATCTCCATATCGCTCGCTTTTATACTGTTAGCTTCTAACATCGGATTAGCACTGACTACCCACTTTTGTGGTGGTCATGCTGTGGAAAACAACCTGGTTATTGGCATTAGTGATTTACGTTGTGCGATGCAGGAAATGGAGGAGGATGCCGGTCTTCCTCATTCTGAAAACGGAACGTTCTTTTCTCCACAACCCTGTTGTGATAATGATTACAAAATATTTCAATTAGAAGAAGATGTTGAAACTCCGCATCTGTTCTCTACCTCCAATCTGAGTCCTTTTGTTGTTCAGGACGTACTGAACAACGCCATTCAATCTCAAACTTTTACGCTGGACTATACCAGCTACTCGCCTCCTCGGCTTACTCACGAGGTGGTCATTTCATATCAGGTTTTTCGTATTTGATTTTTTGAAGTAATCGGATCCATCTGATCACGCCTGATCAGTGCGTCTGAATTGATTCATCAGGTTTTGATGATTCATTGATTACACTACTTCAAAAAATTTCTACATGCTTAATAAACTCATAGCGTTCTTTCTTAAAAACCGGTTAGTAACCTTGCTCCTTCTGGTAATCTTTATTGCCTGGGGAATGGTAACTTCTCCATTCGATTGGAACAACGGTTTCCTTCCTTCCGATCCCGTTCCGGTAGATGCAATTCCTGACCTGGGTGAAAACCAACAAATTGTTTTTGCTGACTGGCCTGGTCGTTCACCGCAAGACATCGAAGACCAGGTCACCTATCCCTTAACCACAGCCCTTCTGGGAATTCCCGGAGTAAAATCAGTACGATCGACATCCATGTTCGGCTTCTCGAGCATCTACATCATCTTCAATGAAGAGACAGAATTCTACTGGTCGCGTTCGCGAATTCTTGAGAAACTAAATTCACTGCCTGCTGGATTGTTACCGGATGAAGTCAGGCCATCATTAGGTCCGGATGCTACAGCATTAGGCCAAGTATTCTGGTACACGCTGGAAGGACGAGACAACAACGGCAACGCAACCGGTGGATGGGACTTGCACGAAATACGAAGCACGCAGGATTTTTATGTGAAGTATGGACTCAACGCGGTGGAAGGCGTTTCGGAAGTGGCCAGTATCGGTGGGTTTATTCGCGAGTATCAGGTGGATGTAAATCCTGATGCGCTGAAAGCCTACAACATCGGGCTGGATAGGGTGATGATGGCCGTAAAAAATTCTAACCGCGATGTAGGTGCGCAAACCATCGAGATCAACAAAGCAGAATACCTGGTTCGTGGATTGGGCTACATCAAGAATGTTGACGACCTGGAAAAAGCAGTGGTCGTAGTCAATCAAAATGTACCCGTTCGACTTAAAGATATTGCTGTAGTTACATTAGGGCCTGAAACACGAAGAGGTGTACTGGACAAGGATGGCGCTGAAGTAGTGGGCGGTGTGGTCGTTGCACGTTATGGATCAAACCCGTTGGCCGTGATCAACGGAATTAAAACCAGGATCAACGAAATTGCACCGGGACTCCCAAAGAAAACACTGAGCGATGGAACGGTAAGCCAACTTACCATTGTTCCGTTTTATGATCGCACCCAACTGATCAGGGAAACCATCGGCACACTTGAATCAGCACTTGCCCATGAGATCCTGATCACCATAATCGTAGTTATCATTTTAGTACTGAATCTCCGGGCATCACTGCTCATATCAAGCATACTCCCCAGTGGCAGTTTTTATTGACGTTTATCATCATGCGGTATGCCGGATTGGATGCCAACATTGTAGCCTTATCCGGAATCGCTATTGCCATTGGTGTGATGGTGGATGTAGGTATTGTATTCGTTGAGAATATTATACGGCACATCGAGCTCCCGGAAAATAAGGGAAAGAAAGGAACTGAATTGTTTGATGTCATTCTTAAAGCAACGACCGAAGTTTCAGGTGCCATCACCACAGCACTCGCAACTACAGTAGTAAGTTTTTCTTCCGGTCTTCTTAATGGAAGGAGCCGAAGGAAAACTTTTTAAACCCCTCGCCTTTACAAAAACGTTCGCACTGCTGGGAACATTTATCCTGGGGGATTGCTGTGCTGCCCACATTAGCCCACATTATTTTCTCCATTGAATATGACAAAAAGCGAGTCCGAAGATTTTGGAATATCATATTCATCGTAGCCGGAATTCTTCTTTCGCTCTACACGTCCATGTGGCTGCCCCTGGCGTTGGTGGCGATGGGTATCAATAACATCTTTGGCGGCCAGTGGAAAGAAAAGTATACCTCGCTTCCCAACTACATCAACATCGGTATCATGGTGTTGATTGCGTCATTCTTTCTCACCGGGGAATGGATGCCCCTTGGTCATCAAAATGGCATCGTGATCAATTTTGTGTTTGTCCTGTTTCTATTAGCAATCATACTTGGCGGGCTATGGCTGATTGTTTATTTCTACGAACCCATTCTCAACTGGTGCCTTGAGAATAAAATTAAATTTTTGCTCATTCCTTTTTTTACAATTGTTTTTGGAATCACGATCTGGCTTGGGTTTAATCAAACGTTTGGCTTTATCGCAGCAGGATTTGATAGGCTGAGTTGGAATGTACGCACCACTTCAACCTGGTCGACCATGCGTCATACCTTTCCAGGTGTTGGGAAAGAATTTATGCCCAGTCTTGATGAAGGAAGTTTCTTACTCATGCCATCCGCTATGCCACATTCGGGCGTTGAAGAAAACACACGCATTGTGCAGCTACTGGATATGCGGTTGGCAGCTATTCCGGAAGTTGATCTCGCGGTTGGTAAGATCGGGCGGGTGGAATCCGCGCTCGATCCCGCTCCCATTTCCATGTATGAAAATGTAATCAACTACAAACCTGAATTCGTCATCAACGAAAAAGGACATCGCGAAACATTTAAAACAGATGAAGAAGGAAAATTCATTCTTGTTTCTGGCGATGCCATTTCCAATGAAGAAGGCTTGCTATTGAACATTCACGCTGATCAACTGATCGTGGACAAAAAGGGCCAATACTACCGCAACTGGCGACCGCACATTAAAAGTCCGGATGATATCTGGAATGAGATCATCAGCGTTACCAAAATTCCGGGTGTAACCTCCGCACCAAAACTACAACCGATTGAAACGCGCCTCGTCATGCTGCAAACGGGCATGCGCGCCCCCATGGGAATAAAAGTTTATGGACATGATCTTTTTCAGATCGAACGGTTTGGTCTGGAACTGGAAAAAATACTCAAACAAGTTCCTTCCGTTAAAGGCGAAGCTGCTTTTGCCGACCGGATTGAAGGCAAACCGTATATCAATTTAAGAATTAACCGCGATGCCATTGCCCGGTATGGACTGAGCGTGGAGCAGGTACAACAATCCATCGAATCGGCCATTGGCGGAATGAAAATTACAACCACACTGGACGGACGTGAACGGTACCCTGTGCGCGTTCGCTATCCCCGCGAACTTCGGGATGACCCGGATAAGATTAAAAAAATAAGTGTACCCACACCGGCCGGAGTTCAGGTGCCGCTGGGTGATTTGGTGACGATAGAATACCTGCGTGGACCTCAGATGATAAAAAGTGAAGACACGTTTTTGGTCGGCTATGTTTTGTTTGACAAGAAAGATGGATTTGCTGAAGTGGATGTCGTTAATGAAGCACAGCGATTCATACAGGAAAAAATCAACAGCGGTGAACTGATAGTTCCTTCGGGCATCAGCTATAAATTCTCTGGCAGTTATGAAAACCAGCTACGGGCAACAAAACGCCTGGCGATTGTCATACCTGTAAGCTTGGTGATCATTTTCCTTCTGCTGTACTTCCAGTTCAAAACCATTATTGCTTCATCGATTCACTTCTCCGGGGTGTTCGTGGCATTTGCCGGAGGCTTCATCATGATTTGGTTATACGGGCAAGGTTGGTTCATGAATTTCGATGTGGCGGGAGTCAACCTGCGCGACCTCTTTCAGATGGGTACCATTAATCTGAGTGTAGCAGTGTGGGTTGGATTCATTGCATTATTTGGTATTGCTACCGATGATGGCGTAATCATGGGAACGTACATCCATCAGGTTTTTGAAGAGCGTAAACCATCCACTGTAGCGGAAGTGAGGGAAGCGGTATTGATTGCGGGTCGGAAAAGAGTTCGCCCGGCAATGATGACAGCGGCCACAACATTAATTGCACTAATCCCTGTGCTAACCTCAACGGGGAAAGGTTCAGACATCATGGGGCCGATGGCTATTCCAACATTTGGAGGCATGGCCATTCAGATCATGACCATATTCGTAGTTCCCGTATTGCAATCCGTTTGGAGAGAAACAGTAGTGAAAAGAAATAAAATATAAGATTTGAGATTTGAGGATTTAAAAATTATGAAACACGATTTAAGATATAAGACACAAATGAAGAAGTACATATTGATCGTCATTGCGCTCATGGGTTGTTCGGCACCGGAAAACAGTTCGGTAAATGTTACAGGCAACCTTCGTGCAATCATGTTGGAAAATAAAACGGAAGCAACGATCAATCTTAACGACCTGCCTCGTCAGTCCGATCTATTTGCAATTGGAGCAATTGAAGGATTGTCAGGAGAAATTCTGATTATGGATGGAAAGGTATTTACATCCCGCGTTACTAAAGATACTTTTCAATCGATCACAGCTATGAGACCAAAGCAACACTGCTCGTGTACGCTAATGTAAAAGACTGGACCAGGAAGGAATTGGTGCGCGATTTCACCATGGATGAACTTGGCACTCTTCTCCATCAACTTGCTGCAAAGTATGCCCTTCAGGAGCCCGTCCCATTTATAATTAAAGGACAAGCCAATGAATTAAAATGGCACATCGTAAACGGCCAGGGATCAGGACCTCAGTCACACAGAGAACATATAGCTGGTGGTTTTCAAAGCACGCTAAAGAACAACGAGGTTGATGTGTTGGGATTTTATTCTGAAAGCCATGAAGGCGTGTTTACACACATCAATCAAAATATCCATGCCCATTTTAAAACAGCCAATGAAACGGCCGCAGGTCATGTCGATGATCTGATTATAAAAAAAGGAAGCTCACTATTTATACCTAAATCATTTTGATTATGAAACGGTATCACATTGTCACACTACTGTTCATTGCCTCGTTGTCAACAACATTTGGGCAATCCAGGCTGGACGAATACCTCGACTATGCCAAACAGCATAACCCGGGATTAAAGGCACGCTACACCGAGTTTGAAATTGCCTTGCAGAAGGTGCAGCAAGCCAATGCCCTGGATGATCCGCGGTTGCAAGTAGCATCGTTTGGCCAGATGGTGGAAACGCGCACCGGCCAGCAGATGGCGAGATTCTCATTGGAACAAATGCTTCCATGGTTTGGAACACGCACCGTACAAAAAGATGCAGCCAGCCTGAATGCAGAAGCCTCGTATGAAATTTTTAAAAATGAAGTGAACGAACTTGAACTCCGTGTTAAAGAAGCCTACTATCCCTTGTATGAAGTGGATCAGGCCGTCCTGTTGAATGAAGAAAACAGTGCGCTTCTCGAATCCATGAAAGCGCTGGCCCTTTCCAAATTCAGAAACGGTACCGGAACGATGACGGACGTGTTGCGAACCGATTTGATGCTGAACGAACTGGCTTCTGATCGTTTAATTTTTATTGGAAAAGAAAAAAACCATTGGTCGTTTCTTTTAACCGGTTGCTGCATCGTGATGATGAATCAATTATTGAAATAGGTAATCAGTTTGAAATGCCAACTTCCATTTCGATTAGCACGGACAGTCTGATCAGTCATCCGCGCCCTTGACGTGATTGCGCAAAAAGTATGGGCTGCACAGGCGCTGGAGAAAGCCGCAGTAAAC
>JAAUQD010000111.1 GCA_012032815.1 Flammeovirgaceae bacterium | reverse complement strand
GGGCAACGAACTCCCTGCCCACCCTACGCATCCCTTTTTGATGACCCTTCGGTGGTGGAGTCTCATCGTGGCTGGGACCCGGGCGCACTCGAAGCTGCACAGTATTTTTCTGAATCCATAAAGGCTACTTTGTTTACCTGTACAACCTCCCGCCTTCTTATTGAAGTAAATCGATCGCTGGATAGTCCTGAATTATTTTCTGAATATACCCAACCGCTCCCATCCCTTGAAAAAAAGAAATTGATTTCGGAAGTCTATCTTCCTTACCGAAAACGCGTAGAAGATATGTTGACGAAGATAGGGAAACCCGTACTTCATCTCTCTATACACTCGTTTACACCAGTGATGAACATGATTGAACGAAAAACTGATGTAGGTTTGCTATTCGATCCAGCCAGCGGATCAGAATCATCATTTTGTTTTTCGCTGCGTGAGCAAATCAAGAAACAAATAGATCTTACCGTTGACTTTAATGAACCCTACAAGGGTGTGGATGACGGGTTCACGACCTCACTTAGAAATGTGTTTGATTCCAAAAACTACCTTGGCATTGAAATCGAAATCAATCAACGACTCATTCCAGATCTGCATGCTATTGTTGAGATTCTTTCCAATAGCACTAAAGAAGTATTGAAAAAATCCGGTTGAGGATTTTTACGGAAAAAGAACGATTTTTATAACTATTGCTTTTCCGTTATGCTGGGGTATCTAAAAAAATGGATCAGAAACACGCTTGGATTTTCCAGGACCGAAACCAATGGTTTTCTTATCCTCCTCCCATTGGTAATCGTTTTTATTCTGGCTGTACCCGTATATCAATGGTGGCGTGGTACACGTCCGGTTGACTATACTTATGAAAGAGAATTACTTGATAGCTTAACCAGCAGCTGGACATACACGACAAAAGATTCCACCGTTCTGGAACCTACTTTATTTTCATTTGATCCAAATACCGCCTCGCTTGATGATCTCTTAACTCTTGGATTTCCGGGGAATATTGCTCAGCGAATTGTGAACTACCGATCAAAAGGAGGAAAGTTTTTGAATTCCAATGATCTTAAAAGGATATATGGTATAGATTCAGCACATGTAAATATCCTGCTTCCTTATATCAGAATCGCATCAAAGGAGGTTGCAGCTAAAAATGAAATCCCTCAACGTACGAAAGAGGCGAAGACAACTGAACGGTTTGATATCAATACAGCCGACACAATACAATTAAAAAAAGTGTATGGAATTGGTTCTGTACTGGCAACACGCATTGTGAAGTACAGGGATAAATTGGGTGGATTTGTTGAAATAAATCAACTGTATGAAGTTTACGGATTGGACTCTTTGGTAGTATCACGCGCTGAGGAAATGTTTTACGTGGTTGATAACTCCATGGTTCATAAATTGAATCTCAATACAGCTGATGAAAAAGAATTGTCTGACCATCCGTACATTACTTACCAAATGGCTCGTTCAATCCTGACTTTTCGTTTTCAACATGGAAAATTCAGCAGCATTGACGATCTTACTCAAATCAAAACCATTACACCAACTCAATTGGCTAAAATCAAACCTTATCTGACCCTTTAGGAATAATGTCAGAAAAGGCCAACCATATTTTGACTACTTACCTGCGCAGGCTGACTAATATTTCAGGGAATAACCGATCTATTTTTTTGCCACGAACAAAATCTGATCATTACATCGATGTGCATCAACTCAGCCAGCTTAACAATGAAAAATCATTTTCAATTGTTGAGGCATTAATATCCGGAAAGAGCAAAATTATATGTCCTGTTCTAGATGCACGAATGGAGGTGGCAAACGAATCCAGCCAAAAAATAAAAAGACTTCTTCGGCTGGACCGGCTCATCTATGAAGAACGGGGGTCCAAGGATCTTCACCTGGGTTGGCCCTTTGTCCATGGAAAATTTATAGATGGTACTATAGTCCGTTGTCCCCTTTTGTATTTTCCCATAGAAATAGTCGAGCACAACGGCCAGTGGTCTGTGCGACAGCGTACCGATACCAATCTTAGTTTTAATAAATCATTCTTACTCGCCTACGCTCACTATAATCAGGTAGGTGCTGACGAAGACCTGCTTGAAGAAAATTTTGATGAGGTCAACCCCGATAGTACTGTGTTTCGTACACAACTATATCAACTGCTTCAAAAAGTAAATTAGAAATACATTAACCGGATACTTACCGGGATGAATTAATACATTTTACCGACTACCGAAAGGAAGATTTCGAAAAGCAACAGGCGAATGGAAAATTGAAATTGTTCCCCGAGGCGGTGATGGGTATCTTCCCTCAGTCAGGCTCATACCTTGTACCCGACTATGTAACCCTTTTGAAGCAGGAAAATATTCCGAATCTCGAAGAACTTTTTTCATTGCGATCAACGGCTTTAGAAAAAGAAACCGGATCGGGCGATTACATTCATAAAATTCCGGAAAAGAATATGTACCCGGTTCTGCCCATGGATGCGTGGCAGGAAAATGCCTTGAAGGCAGTGAAACTTGGTCATTCCCTGGTGGTGCAGGGGCCACCAGGCACCGGTAAGTCGCAATTAATCTGTAACCTCATTGCTGATGCACTCGCCAACAAAAAGAAAATCCTGGTGGTATGCCAAAAGCGCGTTGCTCTTGATGTTGTTTACCAGCGATTAAAAGAACATCATCTCTCCGATTTTTTGGCATTGATCCATGATTTCAAAAATGACCGCAAGACCATTTACCAAAAGCTGGCGCGTCAAATTGAGCGAATCGATGAATACAAGCAAAAAAATAACAGCCTGGACAGTATTCAGATGGAACGAAAATTTCTGCAAACCAGTCACCGTATCGATAAGATTGTCGAAGAGCTGGAGGAGTTTAAGAAATATCTTTTTGACGAAACCGAGTGCGATATCAGTATCAAGCAACTGTATCTCCGCTCCTCGCCAGAACAACCCACCATTAACCTGGTACAGGATTATCAGCAGTTTAACTTCTCATCCATCCATGAATTCAAGCAGCGGATGCTCCAATACACTCATTATGCAAAGCAATTCCTGCGCGAAGATTATATCCTCCGCGACAGAAAATCTTTTGCTCAGCTTGGTGTCAGTGATTTAAAGGAGATCCAAAAATTTATCGGAGAAATCCCGGTGTTCATCGAGTCGTTGACGGAGCAAATGCGTCAATGGGTGATTGTGCCTCTTAGTTGGAACCAGTGTAATGAATGGCTTGAAAACGAAAATGAAATCAGAGAAGTCATAGCGCTGCTGAAAGACACGGTGGTGCACAGGTATTTCGTAGCAATGTTAAAAGAAGCGGATGATGAAGTGTCCGAACTTTGGTTGGGAAACCTGAACCGAATGATCAAGGATTGTTTCCTCGATGAAGGTCCTGAAGTAAGTTTACCGTCTCATCAACTTGGCGCGTTTCAAAAGGCATTATACCAACGCATGCGGGCCCGAAAGAGCTTGTATGGTCTTGTCCGATGGGAGCTTTTTTCGAAAGACAAAATTCTTTTGCGCAGGGTGCTGGTAGCCAATGGACTGCCCAATACAAAGCACGGCTACCGAGCTTTGGAAAAGCGTCTTGACTCTCGTCTTAACTTGGAGCACAATCTTTCCAAGTTGAGGAAAAAGAAATGGCTCCTGGGCATACCTTCGAAAATTAATCCAGCCGAAATCAATGAATGGTTTGAATACCAAAAGAAAGCAATCCAGGCGTCATCCAAATACCGGTCGCTTCGCGGAGTAAAAAATATCCTCGATCCCGAAAGTCATTCCGGCCCGGACTTTTTACAAAAGCTTAAAAATCTTCTGGAACTCCTGACCACCATACCACAAAAGAAAACACAATGGAATACCCTGCTCACTACTTCACAAATTTCCCTATTGGCTAATCACCCGGAAAAAGTGAAAGAGCTAAAACCCATTGTAACACAAGACTTCGATTCATTGTGTGAGTTTGATAAACTCTCAGAAAATTTCTCCGATTCGGAAAAGACCGTCTTAAAAAAACTTTTCGAAGCGCACGGTGAATGGTCTGGTCAAGAATTATTTCAACTATTTTTTAATAGTCTCGCCCTGGCCTGGATCGACCACATAGAAACTAAACATCCTGTGTTGCGCATGGTGTCTTCCGAAAAATTGCAGCTTTTGGAAAACGAACTGAAGAATTTGATCTCTGAAAAACAAACCCTGGCCAACGATATACTGTTGATGAGAGCTCGTGAAGGGGTTTGTGACGATCTCGAATACAACCGGTTAAATAACCGAGTTACGTATCGTGATCTGTTGCATCAGGTTACGAAGAAGAAAAAAATATGGCCAGTACGGAAACTGATTGTTGAATTGGGCGAGGAGGTTTTTCGATTAACTCCCTGCTGGCTGGCCTCCCCGGAATCAGTATCAGCGATGATGCCCCTGAAAGAATTGTTTGACGTTGTGGTGTTTGATGAGGCATCGCAATGCTTTGCCGAAAAAGGCATCCCAGCCATCTTGCGCGGCAAACAGGTGGTCGTAGCGGGTGATGAAAAACAATTGCGACCCAGCGATATCTACCAGGTTCGGTGGATGGAAGATGAAACTGATGAGCCCGAACTGGAAATAGACTCGCTGCTTGAACTATCGGCTCGTTATCTGCCTCAAGTGCAGCTCCGGGCTCACTACCGAAGTCAGCATCTTGAACTGATTGATTTTTCAAACGAACATTTTTATCATGGCAAACTAAATTTGCTTCCCGATTTTAGTCAACTTCTTGAGGACAGCACCCCTATCGAATACCGAACAGTTGATGGTATCTGGTCAAACCAAACCAATGAAGCAGAAGCCATCTATGTCGCCCAACTGGTTTATGATCTTACCATTTCCCAGCCGGATAAAAGCATTGGTGTGATTTCGTTTAATGCTCCTCAACAAATGCTGCTTCTGGATAAAATCGAAGAACTCTTTTCGGCTGAGCAGCAACCACTTCCCATCTCGTTGTTTGTGAAGAACATTGAGAATGTTCAGGGTGATGAAAAAGACATCATTATTTTTTCGATTGGGTATGCCCGCGACCACAAAGGCAAAATAAACGTGCAATTCGGAAGTTTAAATGCTGCCGGGGGTGAAAACCGGTTGAATGTAGCGGTAACTCGTGCGCGCTATAAAATTATTGTTGTAGCCAGCATTCAGCCCGAAGACCTTAAAGTTGATGACACCAAAAATCCAGGACCAAAATTATTGCGAGAATATCTGATTTATTCGCGACAGATTTCACAACATAAATTTACACCCTACAGAGCTGTTGATCCGTTAAGCAAAACGAACGTTTACCTTCGGCAAGAACTGGTTCAAAATGCGGGCAAACGTCTTCCTGAATTGGAATTTACAGAAAACAAACTTCCCTTTTCAGATGTTGCTGTATTTCAAAATAACCGACCATTAGGTCTTGTCCTCACTGATGATGAGTTGTATCGGCAAAGTTTATCTGCAAAAGATCCTCATGCTGTGGTACCCGTGCTGTTGGAACAAAAGAAATGGAAATTTCTGATGACCTATAGTCGAAACTATTGGCAGAATCCCGATAGAGTCATTCAGGAAATCGGCAAGTTCACTCTTCCTCTGATTAAGAAATAACTTATTTTCTGTAATCCAGTGCCGGTTTGCGATCGCCTATCATGGCCTCATAGATGAACCCGCTTCCCAACTTGCCCTGTAATTCCTTTTTCGCTTCCACCAAGGCAGCAGGATTGGTAAAAGCATCTATAACTGAAAGTGCAATCGTCTTGGCAGCAATCATCATTCCCTTGTGGCCGATGGAAGTGCCTCCGGCAGCTACCGCCTGCCAGCTGTGGCCGGCTGTTCCGGGCACAAAAGTAGCAGCGCTCATGCCGGCTGTGGGTACAACATAACTAACATCCCCCACATCGGTACTTGCTGTTCCGAACCGAAGTTGAAAAGGACCTATCTGATTGGTAGTCTCCAGTGCGGGAGGTGTACCTTGAAATGTTTTTTGAATCTTCATTGCAAAATCCTTTTCGGAATCAGAATACGTGAACCCACCCACTTTACGCAAATTAGCATCCATGATTTTTGAAAGCGTTTCGTTGGGCAGCACATCATACACCCCTCCGGTTATTTCAACTTCCACTTTTGTATCTGTTCCTAAAGCTGCTCCTTGTGCTGCTCTTTCAATACGCTCCCACACACTTTTAACTTCATCGCGCTTTGGATGACGCACATAATAATAGACTTCCGCGAAAGCAGGAACCACATTGGGCGCCTCACCTCCACGAGTAATTACATAATGAATCCGGGTTTCCTGAGTTACGTGTTCCCGCATCATGTTTACCATATCGTTCATGGCTTCCACAGCATCCAAAGCTGACCGGCCCCGATCAGGGGATGCAGCAGCATGCGCGGCCACTCCATAAAATCTGAACTTTCCGGTTTTATTGGCCAGTGTTGTGCCCGGGCTGGCACCGTTTCCTGAGCCAGGGTGCCAATGAAACACCGCATCAACATCTTTAAACAACCCGGCCCGAACCATATACACTTTACCTGATCCACCCTCTTCCGCAGGTGTTCCGTAAAAACGGATTGTCCCTTCTTTCTTATTGGCCGCCAGCCAGTTCTTTACTCCGATGGCTGCGGCAGAGGAAGCGGTGCCAAACAGATTGTGCCCACAAGCATGACCGGCAGGTCTACCCTCCACTTCCTTCTTTTCAGGTACTGCATCCTGGGAAACACCCGGTAATGCATCAAACTCACCTAAGATACCAATCACCGGCTTCCCCGAACCATAGGTCGCTACAAATGCGGTAGGCATATCGGCTACACCTTGTTGAATCGTGAATCCTTCTTTCTTTAACGTTTCCTGAAGAAGTGCTGAGCTTTTCGTTTCCTGAAAACCCACTTCGGCAAACTCCCAGATTTTTTGTGCGATCGCTGAATAGTCGGAAGATCGTGCATCAATGCTTTTTGCAACCTCATCTTTTGTTTTTTGACCGGAAACCGAGAGTGTTGCTGCGACTAATAAAAAGACCAGGTATTTTTTCATGGGCGTAAATAATTTAATAGTGAATCTATTTTAAATCTTCGGATCAACGTGGGTCAATTACAAAGACGGTTATTTCTTCTTTTTAGCGAATATTTTCTTTTGCAGTTCAATTCCTGCACGGCCATGGGCCACTGCAATTACCTGAATGTCGTTTTTCGTTATTAAGAAATTATCAAGCCCTATCTTCATGTCGTATAACTCTACGTCAATCTTCTCGCCCAGTTTTCCCTTACTCACGGCCTGATCAATTATGGATGGAATTTTTTCAAAAAGCTGACCGAGCGGAAGTTCAAGTTTTTCGCGCACCATCTCCAATACCGAATCATGCATCAACCAATTGGCAGAATGAATCAGTGAATTTTCGGAATCAATGTCATACGTAAAGTCATTTACTCGCAAAACTCCCGTTGTTTGATCGAAATGAAGCTTCCCCGTAACATATAATAAACCATCAACATCCCCTTCCACTTTGATTTTCATTGCGATCCCACCATCTGCCGATGCGTACACCTCAATATCTTTAATAGTCGTTGAGAATCCATTGGCAGACAATTCCTTGTCGACAAGCTCATTTTTTAAAATAGAGTTGATCATTTTAAATGGTATCCGTCCGCGTGAAACGATCATCACACTGTCATGTGCGATTACTTTACGCTTAAAATCCGGCAGTCGTTTATTTACTGTGGGCATCTTTTGTCCCTGAATCCGAAATTGTGATCGGGAGTTAAGCATAATATGTATAGCCACATGCTCTTTTCCGGCATCAATAAAACTTCCGGTGATTCCCTCGGCCCGTGTGGCCAGCCAAACCTCTTTTACATTTTTATTGATACGAATAGGTTTTGAATATCAAGCCATAGCTTGGATACAATCTTACGGGTTGGCAACAGGTGGG
>JAAUQD010000110.1 GCA_012032815.1 Flammeovirgaceae bacterium | reverse complement strand
TGTCATCAGTTATCAAGCGGATATCCGGGAAGTAGCCATTGTCTGAGACGCTTACAATAGAATCCCCCTTCAGCTTATATGTTGTATAGCGTGTTGAGTTAAATTCTCCCGTCTGCTTCAGAAGCTCATGATCTTTTTGAATAGTTGATACCTCAACTCGAACATTTTGTTCAAGTTGCCTGGCCAGCCGATTGAACGACTCAGGCGAAGTGCCCGACTTTAAGAAAGAAACAAGTATCGCAAGAGCAATTGAAAGAGAAATAAAAATGAAATGAATATTCCTTCGCATTAAGCTAAAGTCGTTTCAATTAAAATTAGTAAATAAATTGATTTAATGCGTTCTAGTCTTCTCTTAACCCTCCAAAGGCGTATAAATATAAAATCCGTGAAACCCTGTATGTAAATGGTGAGAAAAGGATAATCGTAACAGAAACAGAAATAATATACACCCAGTCTTCTGGTGAGTAGGTTAGATAGATGATAAATCCTATGGCTAGAATAAGCCCCACATTTATGGCATAACTTACAAACATGGCACCAAAATAGAATCCGGGTTCTGGTTCAAAGCTAGCCTCGCAATGCGAGCATGTATCATTCATTTTATAAAAGCATTGTATCTTTTGAGCGGGGTACCTGAAAATTTTACCCTCTCCGCAACGGGGACAGCTACCTGAAAGCAGCCCTCTTGGCCAACTCTTTTTGCGCATTTGTTCTACTGGTTCTATACCAAAAGTAAGCGATTAATGCCACGGCCAGATAAGGAGCAACAAACAAATACAAAATACCAAAATTGATTCCGGCAGCAATACCTGGATTTCCGTTGCTAAAATTATTCTCCAATGTAGTACGGCACATGGCACATTGAGCAAGGCTTTGCTGCCAATTAAAGATTAAGAGTATTATAATTATAAATGCCTTTTTCACTTATCGTACATAATATGGACTTATCATCAAATAGACAATCACCCCCGTCACAGCCACATACAACCAAATCGGGAATGTAAATCTAGCTAATGCTTTATGCCTTTCAAAATTGCCTGACAGGGCGCGTGAAAACGTGAATAAAATTAGCGGAGTAATACCAATGGAAAGTACAATATGGGTAATCAGGATAAAGAAATAGAAATACCTGATAATACCCGTACCCCCAAATGATGTTGATTCACTCGTCATGTGGTACGTTACATACATCATCAAAAATGTAGCTGATAATCCGATACAAAGCTTCATAATGCGTTCGTGAACAATCCTGTTTCCATTTTTAATGAAGCCCACCGCCACAATCAATAGTACTGCTGTCATAGCATTGATAGATGCATAGATTGGCGGTAAAAAAGAAAAATCATATCCCGGAATCTTAACACTGAATAGTATAGCCACAACCATCGGTACTACTACCGAAATAGTAATGATCAGTTTCTTATATGGCTCAGGTTTCATTAGTACTTTTCTAACAAAATTTTCACTTCCATGATCAGTCTATCCATATCTTTCATGCTTTGTCCATCATAATAACCTCGAATCCGCCTTTCATTATCGATCAATACCGTGGTGCTATCGTGGGTGATTAAAAATTGACATTTAGCAATTGCATACGTTAAGGAATCGAGAATGATCTGATCATCCATAAAAGGATCCTTTCCCCAAATAATTGACTTCACTTGTACTTGTCCTTCAAAAGAGTTTTTCACCCGATTCAATTGGACTAATGTTTGTTCATTGGGATCATGGAAAGATAATACAGACACTCCCCTAATAGGAACAGGACTTTCGGATGGAACTGCATAGGGAAGCGAAATGGATTCATGGCAAAGAGACTCCCTTCCAAGAGTTGAATGTTCATAGTAGATGGGAATACTGAATTCGTTTTCACCAAAATATTTTAGAAAAACAAAAAGCACAACAGGAAGGAGTAGTGCAAGAAATAAAAAGAAATACTTTTTGCTTTTAACCATGTTACAAAAAAGAAGGCTAAAGTTTATCCACTTTAGCCTTTCTACCAGTTCGATTTAGGGGTTATAGAAAATTGACTTCTCCGATTTTTAGACCCTCATACACAAACGCCACTAACATCCATATCACAAACACCATCGGTATAAGAATAGACCAGAACAATATTTTAGCTTCATATTTTAGGTGCATAAATTCACCAACAATATATCCGGCTTTAACTATAGTCAACAATACAAATGTTGTGGTTTTTAGTACACCAGAATCCATTGTAAAGGCAATGATAAATTCAATAACTGTGACAAAAAGCAGGATACCGGCAACCGTCCACAGTTTCTTAATTTTTTCTTTATTGGGTGGTAGTACAACTACCTGGGGTTCGTGAGAAGCGTGAGCCATGACTGTTCTATTTCGGTTTAAACTAGATAAAAGAATGTAAATACAAATACCCAGACCAGGTCTACGAAGTGCCAGTACAAACCAACCTTCTCAACCATTTCATAATGACCCCTGCGATCATAGACACCAGTAAATGTATTGTAATAAATAAGAAAATTTAAAAGTACACCGCTGAACACGTGGAAACCATGAAAGCCAGTGATAAAGAAAAAGAAATCAGCGAAATCTTGTGGTCCATACTGATTAACATGAAGATTTGCGCCAAACACTGGCACCTGATCCCATATTCCAGTCTCGTGATTAAATACGTTCATCATAGTTGGAACATCCGTGCCTACAATAAAGTGTGTCCACTCCCAAGCCTGACAGCCTAAAAAGGTGATTCCACCAAGAATAGTCCAAAGCATCCATTTTTCAACTGCTTTGCGATCCATTCGATGACCTGCTTCCACGGCTAGTACCATGGTAACGCTACTCATGATGAGTATAAATGTCATTAGACCAACGAACACAAGTGGTAATTCTACGCCATGAAGAAATGGTACCGCTTCAAACACTTTCTCCGGTACTGGCCAATAATCGTGAGAAAATACAAAGCTGGCATGATCACCCACAAAGGCCGAATGAGAAGAACGAATCAGTCCATAGGTAATCAATAATCCGGAAAAGGTGAACGCATCAGAAAGAAGGAAAAACCACATCATGAGCTTGCCATAGCTCGCGCCCATGGGCGATACGCCACCTCCCCAAAGATCTTTTTCTGATGCTGAAGATGCTACTGCAGTATGTGCCATTATCAAATAATAGTTATCGGTTCAATATTAGAAAGACAAACAAATATAGCCAAAGTCCACCCAAAAAATGCCAATAGGTGAGGCACATTTCCAGTTGAGCCAGGCGCCTGGAATGGATCTTAAATTTATACGCTGAGCGGAGAACAATCAGTAGAAAAACCACCGCGCTCACTAAATGAATGCCATGCAAGCCAGTTAATACATAAATGAATGATCCTGAGGGATTTCCAACAAAATAAACCTGTTGATTGACTAGGTCAGACCAGGCCATAAATTGCCCGATAAGAAAGGCCAATCCCAAAACTGCTGTAATGCTAACCAGCAGCCTTACACGCTCCAGATTGTCGTTTTTAGCCGCCCAGTAAGCCCATTGCAACGTGATACTGCTCAGGACAATAACCAGAGAGGTTGTATAGAATAAATCGGGTAGTTCGAAATACAACCAATTGCCTTCGGCACGCCTTACAATATAAGCACTTGTAAGTGAGGCAAACAGCATGGCTACGCTGGCCAGAAATAACCACATCCCGAATTTTCTGGGATGCATAGCCAGTGGCTTTTTGGGTTCTTCTACAATCTTTATCTCGGTAGTCATCGCTAATTCACTTTATCTAATAAGTATGCAATCTGAACAATAGGTAAATACAAAAAGGAACCAAACATAATTCGTAAGGCTGATTTGCGGCTTCCTGTTTTTAACAATGAAAAAGTCTGAGCAAAAAAGCAACACCGCAAACGGTAGCAACAATAGCCGAATCAATTCCCGTGATCCCAAACTTTGCCGGCAGTAATCCCAACGGTATAAGAAACATCGTGTACACCATGATTTGAATTGCTGTGTTTATGCTCTTTCCTTCTCTTGATGGCAATAATTTAAATCCGGCTTTCGTATAGTCGTCATCTGCAATCCAGGCAATAGCCCAAAAGTGCGGAAACTGCCATATAAATTGAATACCGAAAATAATAAGTGCTTCATGAGAAATGGTATTAGTGGCAGCTACCCATCCCAATAGCGGTGGAAGGGCTCCCGGTATTGCACCAACAAATACCGCAAAAGGACCTACCCGCTTTAGTGGTGTGTAGGCAAAGCAGTACAGGAGCATGGATACAATTGATAATATTACCGTCAGCGGATTAGTGTACACCCAAAGTATCCAAATGCTTGTAAGAAATAATAGGATTGAAAAGAACCATGCCTCAGCAATAGAAATCCGACCGGTAGGAATGGGTCTGTTCATTGTGCGTTTCATGATCTTATCTAAATCCTTCTCAAGAATTTGATTGATGGTTACTGAGGCTCCTGACAACAGAAATCCACCAAATGTTAACATAGCGAGGGTAACCCACCCCACCTGGCCATTGGTGGCTAATCCATAACCAAAAGCACAGGAAAAGGCTACCAGAAGTGAAAGTCTAAACTTCAGTAACTCCAGAAAGGCACGAAGTTTATCGAGGTAACTAAAGACAACTATATTATTTACAGGTAACAAGGACATCAAATTATTTTAACAACTTCTTTATCAACTTTCAAGCGCAGATACATCATATATTGGATTCCGAATGCAAGTGTTGCCAATAGCAAATGTACAGGCTGCAAGAAAGACGGAACATTGAAATACGCCATTCCAGCTCCTGACATAACAGCCCCCAAAATTATCAATATAAGTGCAAGGGCCGAAGATTTTAGTTGCTTCGTTTTCCTGATTTTGTACCAAAATCCAATATGAATAAGGAGAACTACCCAGGAGAACGATCTATGGATCACAAAATCCAAACCCAGGTTAGCTATCCAGTCGTTTCTGCCTATGGCTGACTGGTACAGTTCATCAATAGAGCCCCTTATTTCCGTTCCTAATAGAGTTTGCAGCAGCAATGTCAGGCCGCTGCCAATCAATAACCCTAAAGTAATCTTGCTCGTCTGAACTGTATTATCCTCTTTTGGATTGCTGATATGCAACAGATAAACAATCATCAACACCATCACAATTGCCAGTAGCATATGAACGGTAATCGTCCAATGGGTAAGGTTTGAAGAAACAACTATAGAACCAAACCACCCCTGAATGATTACCAAGATCAAAGTAAGTCCTGCGATGATTGTAATTTCCGGTGACTGCCCATAAAGTGGCAAAGCCCTCAGAAACATACCAATGATGAGCAATCCAATAACTACTCCAACCAGTCTGTTGATATACTCTGTCCAGGTTTTAACTACATTAAAGTCTGACTCAATCCTAACATCAGGATCGTTAACTATTCGTTGGCCAATTTCATCAAGACCAATATAACCCAGGTATCGGGCAAATTTTTCATTTTTTTTCTGACGGTAAAGAGTATAAGTCTCTTTGTAATCGGCAGGGAGTTCTGAAACCGATGTGGGCGGAATCCAGGATCCGAAGCAAGTTGGCCAGTCAGGACAACCCATACCAGAACCTGAACTTCGAACTACTCCCCCGACAAATATCAAAAAGTAAACGGCAACCAACGTAGTTAAACAAATGTTGTAAAACTTACGGATTGCCGTTCTATTCAAAATAACCGAACGTAACTTAGGTTAGTGTTGCTTATCCCCCACCACAATGGAATCTGAATCTCCAACTTCAAGTTTTATCAACTCATTCTCTTGAGGAAGATTGGATTCTGGAGTTTCAGAGTACGGAACTGTTTGCGGAATAAAATCTTCTTTAGCCCCTGGCTTACTGTAATCATAAGGCCAGCGGTACACAGTTGGAATCTCACCTGGCCAATTTCCATGTTTAGGATTTCGTGGCGTTGTCCATTCCAAAGTTGTAGCATTCCAGGGATTAGCTGGAGCTTTTTTACCACGGAAAATGCTATAAATAAAGTTAAATAAGAAAACGAACTGGGCAGACATCGTCAGCATTGCAGCAACACTTACGAGCATATTAAGATCAGCAAACGAATTGAAGGTCTCGAAACTTGTCCATGTATAATATCTGCGAGGAAAGCCTGCAATACCTATATAATGTAACGGAAAGAAGACCATATAAACTCCTACAAACGTTACCCAGAAGTGAATATATCCCAGCCTATCGTCCATCATGCGACCAAACATTTTTGGAAACCAGTGATACACCCCAGCAATCATCCCAAAGAATGAAGCTGATCCCATCACCAGGTGAAAGTGTGCTACCACAAAATATGTATCATGCAATTGAATATCTACGGCAGAGTTTCCTAAAAACAACCCGGTAATACCACCTGTTAAGAAGAATGAAACAAGACCTATCGAAAATAACATAGCCGGAGTGAATAAGATATTTCCGCGATACAATGTGGTCACGTAATTAAATATCTTAACCGCAGAAGGTACAGCAATAATTAATGTTAATAGTGTAAAGATGGAACCTAAAAACGGATTCATTCCTGTAACAAACATGTGATGAGCCCAAACAACGAAGGACAGAATGGCGATAAATAGCATCGAACCAACCATCGCTTTGTATCCAAAAATAGGTTTACGTGAATTTGTCGCAATAATTTCTGATGTGATCCCCAAAGCAGGAAGCAAAACAATGTATACTTCCGGGTGACCCAGGAACCAGAATAAGTGCTGGAATAGTATGGGGCTACCACCCTGATTGGGCAACGCTTCACCGCCAATAAAAATATCAGAAAGATAAAAACTGGTTCCAAAGCTGCGATCAAATATCAATAGTAACGCAGCTCCAAATAATACAGGAAATGAAAGTATCCCAATAATGGCAGTAAAGAAAAATGCCCAAATCGTTAGAGGCAATCTGGAAAATGACATGCCTTTAGTCCGCATGTTAATAATAGTAGTCACATAGTTGATACCACCAAGGAGTGTGCTGACAATAAACAAGGCCATAGCTACCAGCCAAAGCGTCATTCCCATTCCTGATCCTTCCATAGCCTGAGGTAATGCACTCAATGGAGGATATATCGTCCATCCCCCACTGGCGGGTCCCATGCTCAAAAAGAGAGACGAAAACATGACTACGCTGGAAAGAAAGAAAAACCAGTAGGACAACATGTTCATAAAACCACTGGCCATATCCCTGGCCCCAACCTGAAGTGGAATCAGAAAATTGCTAAACGTTCCGCTTAATCCGGCCGTAAGTACGAAGAACACCATGATCGTACCGTGCATGGTTACCAAAGCAAGATAAAATTCGGTATCAATCTTTCCTTCGGGAGTAATCCATCCATGAAGAATTGGACGCAACCATTCTAAACTGGCCTCCGGAAAACCTAATTGCAATCGAAACACTACAGACATCAATCCTCCGATTAATGCCCAGAACATACCCGTAATTAAAAATTGTTTTGCAATTATCTTGTGATCCTGACAAAAAATGTAATTCGTCCAAAAATTGCCGTGATGCTCATGCTCATGTTCATCGTGTTGAACATCATGTGCCTGAATATCTGTTGCTGTTGCCATTGTTTTTAATTAGAAATTGAAACTGTTCGAACGGCCTCTTCATTGCTTGCCTGATCCAAAGGGATACCAGCTTTAATCATTGCCGATTCACGTAATCCTGCCGGAACGCGTTTTAGGTATTCCGGGTTTTGCTTTAACCAGGATTCCTGACTCGCCTTCCACTTCTCATAATCTTCAAGTTCATCTACCACCACCAATAAACGCATAGAAAAGTGACCTTTACCGCATATCTCTGTGCATGCCAATTCATAATTGAAATTAGGATTCCCGGTTTCATTGCGCATATCCGCTGTGGACTTCGTTGCTGTGAATTTAAAATGAGTGGTCATGCCAGGCACCGCATCCATTTTCACCCTGAAGTGGGG
>JAAUQD010000109.1 GCA_012032815.1 Flammeovirgaceae bacterium | reverse complement strand
TGTTTTGCAACAGCTACTTCTACGAGAGCACAGGCAGGTTCATCATATTATGGCATTATGGAATTAACAGGTAATGTTTGGGAAGATGGTGTTGGATTAGGTTCAGTGGCAGGAAGGTCATATACTGGCCTCCACGGAAATGGAACATTGTTAGCTGCAGGATTTGCTGATGTTGATTTTTGGCCTGGTATTAATGGAAATAATACGCTTACAACCGCAAACGCTGTCTTTGGTGGAACAACTGGATGTACAGGCTATGCCGGTATCGGTTTTATGGGTGGCAGTTGGCGTGAAGGCAACTATCTTCAAGTTTCAGATCGTCAATATAAAACAGGGTGGAATGGATTAACCGGCCGAGATAATAGAAATGGTGGTCGCGGTGTAAGAACAGCACCTTAATTATTTCATAGCTTTTGGGCACCCGGGCTTTGGCCAAATACAAATTTCTATTGCTGGCAATCTTATTGTTGCCTGGGTTTGCTCTTGCTCAATACACCGGTGGATCAGATGACGGAAGTTCTCATGCATCCTTTTGCGGAAGCAATCTGAATGGTGGCGTATCTCCAGCGATTACTTTTAATGCACTGGTTGGTTCAACTTCTTTTTGTTCCTTTAACTCCGAGCTTTACAGTATTTCACTGGCCACAGGATTTGCCAATACGTTTACATGGTCTCTGCCTCCCGGATCAACCATCATCTCATCCATAAACACAAGTAATTCAAGTACAGTGGTTATAGAATTTGGTAATGCGAATGGGAACATTTCAGTGACTGCAGACAACACATGTTTTACAGGAACTTCTCCACCGGTGGCAATGACGGCAATTTCGTGTAACAATTACTTAGGAGGAATTGATGATGGCACCAGCATTAATTCTTTTTGCGCAAGTAACTTGAATAGTGGTGTTGCACCGGCAATTGCATTAAATGCTATTACAGGACCTGGAACGTTTTGTAGTGATGCTCCTGAAAAATATACAATAACATTGTCGGCCGGAAATGCAAATACATATTACTGGACAAATACAGTCGGCACACAAACCGCTCAAACCATCCCGACATTAACATCCAGCAGTGTCAATATTGAAATGGGTGCGGTGAATGGATCGATTACGGTTGAAGTTTCAAATGGCTGTACATCGGCAATGGAAACGTTGCCCGTAACAGCCACAGTTTGTGGCTTAACATTTGGAGGCAGTGACGATGGCTTTTCTTTTTCAAATTTTTGCGCGAGCGACTTGAACGGAAGCGCTTCGCCCGCGATTGCGCTAAATCTGATTTCAGGTCCTGCCATTTTTTGCAGCAATTCTCCTGAGAATTATTCCATCAGTTTGGCAGCAGGATATGCGAACAGTTTCTATTGGACTAATTCTGCAGGAACAGTAACTACCCAAACCGTTCCGACTCTTACCGCCAGTAGTGTAAATTTTTTAATGGGTGCCGCAAATGGAACTGTTACTGTGGAGGCTAGCAATGGATGTACTTCGGCTATTGAAAATCTGGTTCTCACTGCGTTGGATTGCGGATTATCTTTTGGTGGAAGTGAGGATGGATTTTCATTCAGTTCGTTTTGCGGAAGCGACTTAAACGGTGGTTCTGCGCCTGCCATCACACTTAATGCTATCAATGGGCCGGGCTCATTTTGCAGTCTTTCCTCCGAAGGGTACAATGTGAGTTTGTCATCTGGAATTGGCTCCACATACTACTGGACAGGCCCATCAGGCGCAACATTGGTAACACAACAACACACACTGACATCCAGTATTGCTACGTTGTTGTTTGGTGCTTCAAATGGAAACGTTGCCGTTGAGGTAAGCAATACATGCTCTGTTGCCACAGCTACGCTGCCGGTAACCTCTGTCAATTGCAATAACTTCGTTGGAGGAAATAATGACGGCTTCTCAACTTCAATTTTTTGCTCTAACAGTCTAAACGGTGGTGCCCTTGCCCCTATTACATTAAACCCTATTACGGGAGGAGGTAATGTTTTTTTTAACCTGGGGCAAAATTTTTCAGTGACGTTGGCAACCGGAAACGCAAGTGTTTACAGTTGGACAGGGCCTCCGGGTTCGAACTCACCGGCACAAGTGAGCTCGCTCACATCAAGCACAGCCTTAATAAATATTGTAAATTCAAATGGAAATGTGACTGTTGATGTCTCCAACGGTTGTACAACGGCTCAAGCTGTATTGGCGGTAACAGGGTCAAATTGTCCTGCCTTCTTCGGGGGAATCAGTGATGGGTTCGCTGTTCCCATTGAGCTGGTTAGCTTTACCGCTTCTATTGTTGATCAGGCAGTTCATCTACACTGGGTTACCGCTTCAGAGCATAATAATGATTTTTCACTGTTGAGAAATCCACAAATGGAGAAAGCTTTGAGAGTGTATTTGAAATTAATGGAGCGGGAACTTCGGTTGACAGGAGAGAATACTCTGCTGAAGATCCCTTTCCATACAATGGCAAGTCATACTACCGCCTTAAACAAACAGATTTTGATGGCACCTCTTCTTACTCTGAAGTAGTTGTTGTGGAAATTATTACCGATGGTGGCGTAATCTCATTGTACCCAAATCCTGTTTACAATAATTCATCCATCACGGTAGTGTACGATGGCACAGAGGATGAATTCATTACCATTCAGGTGTATGACCTCCTTTATAAAATTATTCAGTGGAAAACTTTTGAAACCAAATCAGGAACCAACACACTGATTATTCAACCAGGTTTTGATACCTCCGGCTACTACATCATAAGGGTTCAGGGGAAGAAAAAAATTCAATCCTTCAAAGTATTGATTGAATGATAATAACATCCAAGATGTTAAGGGTTTTCGTTATTTTTGCCATATAATAAATGATTATGAAAAAATTAATTCCAATTTTTATTTCTGTTTTTGTACTCGTCTTAATGAGTTTTCAAATCATTAAAACTCAAATAACGGTAACTGTGCGCGATGAACTTGGAAACCTGGTTGAAGAAGCTTCCATTCAATTATTCGAAACGGAAGACGATTACTTAGCCGAAAAAAATGTGGTGGCTGAGGGTACAACCGATGCCAAAGGTGTTGCTAAATTCAAAGAACTTAAAGCCATTTCATATTATGTTATTGTGCGTAAAGATGACAAAGACAATTCCGGAGGTGGTGAAGTGATAGGAAAACTGGAAGAAAAGAAAATCAATAAAGTGACGATAGTGATCCAATAATCTTGGATCGTGGAAATCTTGTAAAGTCGCTTCACTCCTACCTGACTGCATACAAAGAGGAAGCAAATTTCGTCAGCCTCTTTTTAGATTTGTTGAAACACCCTCGTTGCTATCTCCGCGACCACCTGCCGGGTCATGTGACGGGTTCCGCCTGGATTATCGATCCCATAGAAAAAGTTGCACTATTGACTCACCATGCCAAACTCGATAAGTGGCTGCAGCCCGGAGGTCATGCCGATGGTGAAGAAGATATCCTGACCGTAGCGATCAATGAAATGAAAGAGGAAACAGGAATTTCTTTATTTAAAAACCCGGTTTCATTTTTTGATATCGACATACACCCAATCCCCGCGCGAAATGATTTTCCCTTACACGATCATTATGATGTTCGCTTCCTGATTGAGGCGGATTCATCAAGCGGATTGGTAATCTCCAGTGAATCAAAAGAGCTGCGATGGATAAGCTGGGGCGATGTAGGCAGGTACACTAGCTCAAATAGATCAATAGAAAGAATGCTGGATAAAACGATCGCTATTTATCGCGTTTAGTACTGAAAAGTAAGAGACCAATTGCGATTACGGCCAGCCAGAACTTAAATGATTCCGTTACCGGTGTTTCCAATATGCCTAATTCCATTAGCACCGCAATCAGCACGATAAAAACAGCCACACCACGTATAATTGATCTTGATCGATTGCTCATTGGGCAAAAATAAATCTTTTTGATGCCATCAGAAAAAATCGTGATTGCGAAAATGATACTTTTGCTGAATGGCCGTCATCAGCGAGGATATCTCAAAAGCTTCAACCATTCTTAAACGGGGTGGTTTGGTTGCCATTCCTACAGAGACGGTGTACGGTCTTGCCGGGAACGCGTTGGATGTTAATGTAGTCACCTCGATTTATCAAAACGAAAAAAACGCCCCAGAGTTTAATCCGTTGATTGTTCATATCTCGGGAAAAGATAAATTAGAAACCTATACAACCGAAGTTCCGGACGCTGCGAACCTTCTTATAGAAAAATTTTGGCCGGGGCCATTGACCGTGGTGCTAAAAAAACAAGACGTGATACCTTATGTCACCACGAGTGGGCTTGATACGGTGGGCATTCGGTGTCCGGATCATGAAATGACTCACAAATTACTTACGCAACTTGATTTTCCTTTGGCAGCTCCCAGCGCCAATTTTTTTGGCAAGGTGAGCCCTACAAAACCAGAACACGTTCAGCAGCAGCTTGGTGAGCAGATTGAATATATTCTCGATGGAGGCCCATGCACATTGGGTATAGAATCCACAATCATTGGATTTGAAGATAAAAAACCAGTCATCTACCGATGGGGAAGTCTTGGACAGGAAGAAATAGAATCCGTAGTTGGAAAAATTTACTCGCTTACCAATTCAACGTCAAAACCAAAGGCACCCGGTCAGTTAGAAAGTCATTATGCCCCCAAGCAAAATATAATTTTGGGTCATATTCCAGATCCTTTTGCGTTCCAATCCTGAGCATTCTACAGGCATCCTTTCTTTTCGGACCGACTATAACGCTCCCCACCAGATTATACTTTCTTCATCTGGCAACCTGCAGGAAGCCGCTCAGAATTTTTTCCAGGCATTGCATTCGCTGGAGCAAATGGATATTAAGGTTATCGTGGCGGAAGAAGTTCCCGACCAAGGAATTGGAAAGGCTATTAACGATCGGTTGCGAAGAGCATCTGCCTGATTGTATTTATGTATTAACTTGAACTTCGATTAAAACAGTTCCATGAAAAAAGTACTAATTGTTACCGGAGGAGGTGATTGCCCGGGGTTGAATGCCGTCATCCGCGCGGTTTACAAACGCGCTAAAAAAGAAAAAGACTGGGAAGTCTATGGAAGCATGGAAGCTTTCAATGGTGTTTTTAATGAGCCCCAGGAAATCATTAAGCTGACTTCCAAACGTACTGGAGGAATCCATATTAAAGGTGGAACGATTATAAAGACCACCAATAAATCCAACCCCCTGAAATTTCCTGTAGCACAAAAAGACGGTACGGTAAAATTTATTGACCGGACAGATGAACTTGCTTCGAAGCTAAAAGCACTGAAGTTCGATGCCGTGATTAATATCGGAGGTGATGGTTCTCAGAAAATATCTGAAATTTTATTTAAGAAAGGGGTTCCAATGATCGGTGTTCCAAAAACGATTGACAACGACCTGTCATCAACCGACTTCACCTTTGGTTTTCAGACGGCAGTTCAGATTGCCACCGACAGTTTTGATAAACTGGTAACCACTGCAGAGAGTCACCACCGGGTGATGATCATGGAAGTGATGGGACGCGATGCCGGGTGGATCGCGTTGCATACGGCTATTGCCGGTGGAGCGGAAATATGCCTGATCCCTGAAATACCGTACGACATCCATAAAATCGTAAAACGGATTAACTCGCGGTATAACAAAGGAAAGGGTTTTGTGAATATTGTTGTTGCGGAAGGCGCTCACGCAAAGGGGGGTCAGGTCTCAACCGTCACGGGAGAAAAAGAATCGGAACACTCCAGACTGAGAGGCATTGCATTTCAGTTATCGAAAGAACTGAAAGAAGCAGGATGTAAAGAGGAAATTCGCGAAACGGTGCTGGGGCATGTGCAGCGTGGAGGAAGTCCGATTGCCTTTGATCGTGTGCTAGCCTCTCTTTTTGGCGTCAAAGCTTTTGAACTTGTCCTTGAAAAGAAATTAGGGAGAATGGTAACCTTCAGAAACAATTCAATAGCATCTGTACCCTTGAATGAAGCGGTACGTGAATATAATTTCGTTGACAAAAAATCCTTCCTTGTAAGGGCTGCCAAAGGACTAGGTATTAATTTTGGCGACACATGAACCTAAAGTTATTTCAAATCGATGCCTTCTCTGATTCTGTCTTTGGAGGAAACCCGGCCGCTGTAATCCCGCTCGATCACTGGTTGCCTGATGAAACCATGCAGAAAATAGGTATGGAGAATAATTTGTCAGAAACCGCCTTCTTTGTAAAAGAAAAAGATCATTTCCACCTTCGGTGGTTTACACCGTTGTCCGAAGTTGATTTGTGTGGTCATGCCACACTGGCCACTGCCTACGTAATCTTTAATCACCTTTCCTTCGAGAGCTCAGTCATTCAATTCCAATCCAGAAGTGGAATCCTAACTGTTACGAAAGAAAAAGATTTACTGACGCTGGATTTTCCTACCGATTCCATAAAACAAGTTGAAGCCCCGGAAGCACTTTCAAGAGCATTCTCTACAAAACCAACAGAATGCTGGAAAGGCAAAACGGATTTCATGCTGGTGTTTGATAGTGATAAGGATGTATATAGTGCGAGTCCTGATATGCGATTGATCAATTCACTGGACGCCCGAGGCGTAATTATCACCGCCAAGGGAAAAGATGTAGATTTTGTTTCCCGCTTCTTTGCTCCTCAATGCGGTGTGGATGAAGATCCGGTTACCGGGTCGGCACACACTACGCTTACACCCTACTGGGGAAACGTGTTGAATAAAAACAAACTTTCTGCTCGCCAGGTTTCTAAGCGAGGTGGGCAACTTAATTGTGAATGGAAGAACGACCGCACACTCATTTCCGGAAAAGCAGTCACCTACATGATCGGAGAAATAACCTTCCCTAATGACTTATTACTAATGACTATTGACTAATCTCTCATGACTACTATTAATGATATCAACTTCAAAAACAAGCGCGCACTCATTCGAGTGGACTTTAATGTGCCGTTAGATAAATCATTTAATGTAACGGATGACAACCGCATTCGGGCTACCGTGCCCACCGTTAAAAAAATACTTGCAGATGGTGGTAGTTGTGTACTGATGTCACACCTGGGGCGCCCTAAGACCGGCCCTGAGGATAAATTTTCTTTAAAGCATACGATCGCCACAGCTGAAGAACTGATTGGTGTAAAAATAAAATTTGCCGCGGACTGCGTCAGTGATGATGCTTTTGAACTTTCTAAATCGCTCAAGCCCGGAGAAGTGTTGCTCTTGGAAAACCTGCGCTTCTATAAAGAAGAAGAAAAAGGTGATGAGGGTTTTTCTAAAAAGCTGGCGAAGCATGGAGATGTTTATGTCAATGATGCTTTTGGTACCGCGCATCGGGCACATGCTTCGACAACTGTTGTAGCTCAATTCATGGCTGAAAAATGCGCGGGACTCGTGATGGCAGCTGAACTGGAGAATGCGAAGAAGGTTTTGCTGCATGCTCAAAAACCTTTTGTGGCCATTATGGGTGGTGCCAAAATCTCAGACAAAATACTGATCATCGAAAAGCTGTTGGACAACATTGATCATCTCATCATTGGTGGCGGCATGTCGTATACTTTTTCAAAGCATTGGGGGGTAACATTGGCAACTCGTTAGTGGAAGCGGACAAACTTGAACTTGCCAAAGAGTTAATCCGGAAGGCTAAAGAGAAAAATGTGGAACTCCACCTCCCGATCGATTCGGTCATTGCTGATCAATTTGATGCACAGGCCAATACGAACATCGCGATGAACAACAGCATCCCTGATGGATGGATGGGCCTTGACATCGGGCCGCAGGCCCGCGAAGTGTTTGCCAAGGTTATTCTTGAGTCTAAAACTATTCTGTGGAACGGACCCATGGGCGTTTTTGAAATGGAAAAATTTGAGGGAGGTACAAAACGCGTGGCGGAAGCTGTGGTTGAGGCAACTTCCCATGGCGCATTTTCATTAATCGGTGGTGGCGATTCAGCCGCAGCCGTTGCCAAATTCAATGTCAGTGA